>JBBRQW010000017.1:0-43064 GCA_038225765.1 Caulobacterales bacterium
CGCCAACGAAACCGCCACGCCGCCGAAGCTGCTTTCGGAAATCGACCCGAAATTGGTGATCGTGGCCAGGGCGGCCGCCGAGACCCCGGACGTGGCGCCATGGATCGAAGCGGCGGCGTCGGTGCTCGCGCCGTTGAGGACATAGCCGCCGGCCCCCAGGCTGACGCCGTCGCTCTTGGTCGAGGCGATCGTGCCGAAGTTGACGATCGTGGCCGCGGCGGTCTTGGCATAGACTCCCTGGCCATCGATCCCCTCGATCAGGGCGTCGGTGACGGCGACCTCCCCGTTTTCCACCAGGCCGCCCGACTTGAGATAGACGCCCTGGCCGTAGGTGCCGACGATCGTCCCGTTGCTAAACACATTGGTGACGCCGCCCGCCGAGACACCGGAATTGTCACCGCTGATGTGGCCATAGCCGGAACGGCCGCTCAGGCCGTTGCTGACCACGCCGCCATCCACCAGGAAGGCGCCGTCGCCGAAGCGGCCCGTGCCCAGGATGGTGCCCGCGTTGGAGACCGTGACCGGCGCGTTTGGCGCGAAGACGCCGCTGTAGCCGGAGATCGACGCCCCGACGCCATTGTTGGAGATGTCCGCGCCGGCAAGAGCGGTGACGCCATTGGAAGAGCCGGTCGTTGCGTGAATGCGGCCACTGTTTGTCACCAGCGCATAGGCGTTCAGCGTCAGCCCGGAGCCGCCGATTCCGCCGGTGTTGGTGATGTTCAAGGCGTTGTATTTGGTGGCCAGGGTGTAGCCGCCGGCGATGTAGGTGGAGAGGGTCTTGGTGGTCATGGGGATGGCCTCCTTGAAAGATGGCGCGAGAGCGGCGGACGGGCGGGGTCAGGCCATGGCGGCGCGCGGCGCCAGCAACGTCGGCGGGGCGTGGAGGCGCCCGGCCCAGGCGCTCTCCAGCCCCGCCGCGCCGGCCCCCAGCTCGGCCATGGCGGCGATGAAGGGGTGTGGGGAGGGGGCGGCAGCCGGGGCCTTCGGATCGTGGACGATCGTCCCGCCGTGGCCGTCGCTGGCGGCGATGAAGGTGGAGGAGAGGTAGTTCCCCTTCAGGGCGATGGTCGCCGTGTGCGTCCCGTCGGTGACGGTGAGCACGCCGCCCTTCTTGTTGCCCGAATAGGTCGCCTCGCCGGCGCCGGTGAAGGCGATGTCGTCCAGGTCGAGGAAGGTCCCGCCGCCCTTGGAGAAGCCGGCGATGGTTCCGCCGTAGCTTTGCGACTTGGCCAGTTCGAGGGTCCCGGCGGCGCCGGTGAAGGTGACGTTTTGGCTGAAGTTGGAGGTGAAGGCGATGAGTCCGCCATCAATGATCGCCTCCCCCTTGCCGGTGACCTTCCCGGTCACCGTCACCGTCCCGCCCAGGGTCTCGATCGCCCCGGCGTTGGCGACCGTGTCGGCCTTGTCGCCCAACGTCAGCGAGCCGGCGGCGACCATACTCTGCCCCGCCGCCAGATTGGCCGCCCCCGTGGTGGAGAAGGTCGCCGTCGGGCCGATCCTCACCGTGCCGAAGTTGCTGAAAGCGGTGGCCGCCATGCTGCCCGAAACCGTCACCGTCCCCCCGGCCAGATCGCCGGTGAGGGTCCCGGTCCCATTGTCCAGATCGAGCGTCCCGCCGGCCCCCAGCACCGCGCCCTTGAAGACGCAGCCGGCCTCCACCGCCAGTACGTCGCTGGCGTCGCTGAAAGCCACCGCCGCGCGGGCGCCCAGGGCGGCGATGGTCCCGAAATTGGTGACCGTGGTGTTCAGCCCATAGGCGCCGACCCGCAGTCCGGAATAGCCCTGGATCAAGGCCTTGGTGTCCGCCGCCGAGCCGTTGGTCACGTTGGCGGCCTCGACGGTCACGCCGTAGCCAAAGCCGGCGCTTTCAATCGTGCCGAAATTGGCGACCGCGCCGGCGTTGAGCCGTACGCCGCCGTAACCCTCGATAAGCGCGGTGGTGTCGGCGGCGCTTCCGTTGGTGACCAGGCATTTGCCGGCCGCGTAGATCCCGGCGCCGCCGCCGCCCTGGATGGAGCCCAGGTTGGCGACCGATCCGTTGCGCAGGCGTATGCCGCCGTGGCCTTCGATCAGAGCGCCGTCGCCGTTGGTCACCGTGCAGGTTGCCGCGGCGTAGATCCCGGCCCCCGAGTAGGCGGTGATCGCGCCGGAATTGTTCACGGTTCCGGAATTGGCGAATCGAACGCCGCCGGCCGATCCCTGGACGGTTCCACCGGCGTTATTGGTAACCAAGTGGATTTGGGCGCTGTTCGAGAGCGTAAAGCTTATGCCTATGCCGGCGTATCCATCGATGTCGCCGCCGTTGACGATCGTGCCGGCGCCGCCCAACGCCAGGACGCCCTGGCCCGCTTGGCTGCTGATCGTCGCATAGCGGTTGTTGGTGACGACGCCGCCGCCGGTCCCGAGCTCGACGCCGCCGCCGTTTTGGGTCGTGATCGCGCCACTGTTGGCGATCGTGGCCGCCCCCACCGCCACGACACCGCCGTCCTGCCCGTAAATTCCCCCATGATTACCTGGCTGAACGTTGGTGACCGATCCGCCGAACTCGAGGAAAATACCGACGCCGCGACTGGCCTCGCCGCGAATAAAGGCACGATTGTAGATCGTCGCCGGAGCATATAGAGCTTCCACGCCGTTATAGCCGTAAATCTCGCCATTGTTTTTGATATACGCCCCGGCGGTCGCGGAAATACCGTTGTTTCCGACGCCCGCGTCGGTTGCTTCGATTCTACTATCATTTATAACATTTACATAGTGATTTAACCTCAGGCCATACCCGTTTATTTGACTGAACTGGCCAACAGTAAGGTGATCGATGTCCGCCGATGGACTGTAGCCGGCGCTGTAAGTGCCGGTCAAATATTTTGAAGACATGGTCGCGTTCCTGTTCCTGGCCGATCCGACTCTGTCGAGGTAACCTCGTCTACGCGAAACATTCCCGCATCCGCGGCGCGGTCAGCGCTGTCGCCATCACGCGCGGCCAATCGTGGGCCACAGCCGCCACCGCCGCCCCGCCCGCGCCCAATCCCGCCATGGCGGCGATCAACCGGTGCGGGGAGGCGATCGCGGCCGGCGGCGCGGCGGGGTCGTGGACGATCGTCCCGCCGTGGCCGTCGCTGGCGGCGACGAAGGTGGAGGTGGTGTAGTCGCCGGCAAGGGCGATGTGGGCGGTGTGGGTTCCGTCGGTGACGGTGAGCGTCCCACCGGTCTTGGTTCCCGAATACGTCGCCTCGCCGCCGTCGATGAATTCGATGTCGCCGAGGTCGAGGAAGGTCCCGCCGCTCTTGGAGAAGCCGGCGATGGTTCCGACGTAGGAGAGCGACTTGGCCAGTTCCAGGGTTCCCGCGGTCCCGGTGAAAGTGACGTTCTGGCTGAAGATCGAGCCGCAATCGATGAGGCCGCCGTCGATCGTCGCCTGGCTGGCCCCGGTCAGCGCTCCCTTCACCGTGATCGCGCCGCCGACGGTCTCGATCGTTCCGATGTTGTCCAGGGCGCCTTTCAGCGTCACCGCGCCGCCCAGGGCCTCGATCGTCCCGCTGTTGGTCGATGATCCCGTGACCGTCAGTGTTCCTCCCTGGGCGTCGACCGTCCCGGTGTTGGTGAGGCTTCCGGCCACGGTCATCGCGCCGTTCTCGACCTCGATCGCGCCGCCGCTGGTCAGGGAGCCCTTCACCGTCACCGTCCCGCCCAGGGACTCGATCAGGCCGGCGTTGGTGACGGCGGTTGTCTTGCCGCCGAGGGTCAGCGCGCCGGACACCATGACGCTCTGTCCCGCCGCCACGCTGACCGCGCCCAAGTCGGCGAAGGTCGCCGCCACCCCGATCTCCACCGCGCCGAAGTTGCTGAAGGTGGTTGTCGCCATGCTGCCCGACACGGTCACCGTCCCGCCGGCCAGAAGGTCGGTCAGCGTCCCGCTCCCGCTGTCCAGATCGAGCGTCCCGCCGCCGCCCAGCACCGCGCCGGTGAATACGCAGCCGGCCTCGACGATCAGCACATCGCTGGCGTCTCCAAGAGAGACCGCCGTTCCGCCGGTCCCCGAAATCGTCCCGAAGTTGGTGACGCTGACGTTCACCCCATAGTAGCCGACGGCGACGCCGATGTTTCCCTCGATCAACGCCTTGGTGTCCGCCGCCGAGCCGTTGGTCACGCCGCCGCCGGCCGCCAGGCTCACCCCCGCCCCCGTCGCGCCGGTCCCGGCGATCGTGCCGAAGTTGGCCACGAAGCCAGCGCCCAGCAGCACCCCACTGAAGCCCTGGATCGTGGCCTTGGCGTCGCCGGCGCCGCCGTTGATGACCGTGGTCTTCACCCCGCCATAGACCCCGGCGCTGTTGGCGGCGGTCCCGTCGCCCGCGATCCGGCCGAAATTGGTCACCGTGCCGAAGCTGTTCGATGTCCCGGCGAAGCGGCCGAAATCGACGCCGTCCGTCGCCCCCTGGATCAGGGCGCCGGTGTCCTTGGCGCTGCCGTTGGCGATCAAGTCGGTTTGGCCGTAGCCGGCGCCCAGGAACACCGCCTCGCTCGCCGATGACTGGATGGTCCCCCAGTTGGCGATGGTGGCGCCGTCTGTGATCTGCACCGCCCGGCCGTGGGCGAGGATCGCCGCCTTGGTGTCTTTCGCCGCGCCGTTGGTGAGGGTCCCGCCGCCGGCCAGATAGACGCCCGACTGGGTGCTTCCCGTCAGGGTGCTGGCGATGGAGCCGAAGTTAACCACCGTGGCGGCGGCCCCGAAAAAGGCCCGGCGGATGTCGATCGCCCAGCCGCGATAGGCGCTGATCCGCGCCGTCTTGTCGTTGAGGGCGCCGTTGGTCACCGTTCCCCCGGCGGCCATATCGACGCCGTTGGAATTGACCGCCGCGATGGAGCCGAAATTGGTCACCGTGGCGAACGCGCCGCCGGTCGAGATCCCGGAGTTATGGCCCTCGATGTAGGCTGTCGTGTCGGAAGCCGAGCCGTTGGTGACCGCCCCGCCGGCGGTCAGGAAGAGGCCGTCGCCATAGGCGCCCACGCCTTGGATCGTGCCGTAGTTGCTGACCGTGGCCGCCGCGTTCTGGGCGAACACGCCGCTGTAGCCGGATATCGAGGGAGTGGTGACGCTCGTCGAGCCGTTGACGATCGCCCCGCCGGCCGTGAGGTGGACGCCGTTGGCGCCGCCGGTCTGACCCTTGATCTTCCCCAAATTGTCGAGCGTGGCCAGGTGACCCAGCAGCAGCCCGGTCCCGCCGATCCCGCCGGTCGCGGCGATGTCCAGGGTGTCGTACTGCGAAGCCAGGGTGTAGCCGGCCGCGACATAGGTCGAGAGGGTCTTGGTGGTCATGGAAAGCCCCTTTCAATGAGCGGCGACTAGGCCGGCTTCGCCAAACTCTGGGCGTCGCGGCGCCACGGCTCGACTGCGGCGTGGATTGGTCCCGCCCCGCCCGCGCCCAATCGCGCCATGGCGGCGATCAATCGGTGCGGGGAGGCGACCGCGGCCGCCGGCGCGGTGGGGTCGTGGACGATCGTCCCGCCGTGGCCGTCGATGGCGGCGACGAAGGTGGAGGAGAGATAGTTGCCGATGAGGTCGATGTGGGCGGTGTGGGTCCCGTCGGTGACCGTAAGGACGCCGCCGGTCTTGGTCCCCGCATAGGTGGCGGTGGTGGATTTGGAAAAGGCGATGTCAGCGAGATCCAGGAAGGTGCCGTCGGCCTTGGAGAAGCCGGCGACCGTCCCGCCGTAGCTTTGCGACTTGGCCAGCTCCAGCGTTCCCACGCCACCGACGAAGGTGACGTTCTGGTTGAAGCTGGAGGTGAAATCGAGGAGGCCGGCCTTGACGATCGCCTCGCCCGCGCCGGTGACCTTGCCTGTCACCGTCATCGTCCCGCCGACGGTCTCGATCGTCCCGCCGTTGGCGATCTTCTTGGCCCCGATGGTCAGGAAACCGGAGACGATGACGCTCTGGCCGGCGCCGATGGTCACCGCCCCCGAAGTGGCGAAACTCGCCGCCGCGCCGATCTCCACCGTACCGAAGTTGGTAAAGGGGGTCGCCGCCATGCTGCCCGACACGGTGACCGCCCCGCTCGCCAGATCGCCGGTGAGGGTCCCGGTCCCGGTGTCCAGATCGAGCGTCCCGCCGTCGCCCAGCACCGCGCCCACGAAGGCGCAGCCCGCCTCCAACGCCAGGGTTGCGGTGGCGCTCCCCAGGCGTACGGCGGTCCCGCCGGTTCCCGAAATCGTCCCGAAGTTGGTCACGGTGGCGTTGAGCCCCAGGTAGCCGGTCTCCACCCCGTATTTGCCGACGATGCTCGCCGCGCCGTCGTCGGCCGAGCCGTTGATCACCGACCCCGATTGGATGCACACGCCCTCCCTGGCCGTGCCGACGATCGTGCCGAAATTGGCGACCACGCCGGCGTCCAGGAAGACGCCCTCGTAGCCCGCGATCGTGGCCTCGGTGTCGGCGGCGCTCCCGTTTGTCACCGCGCCGAGGCGCGACACCAGGACGCCGGCGCTGAACGACGCGCCCTCGCCGACGATCGTGCCGAAATTGTTGACCGTCCCAAAGCGCCCGGAATAGACGCCGTTGACCGCGCCCTGGATCAGGGCCACGGTGTCCTTGGCGCTTCCGTTGGTGACCAGTTCGTTCTCGGGGTAGCCGACGCCCTCGAAGTGGACGGCGTCGGCCTTCGACCCGGACGACCGGATCGTCCCGTAGTTGACCACGGCGGCGGCCCCGTATTTCACATGGATTCCGTCGGAGTAGGCCAGGATCGCCGCGCCGCTGTCGCGGGCCGAGCCGTTGGTCACCGTCCCGCCCATCCGCAGATAGACGCCGCCGGGAGTGGCGAGAGAGAGCGTGCTGGCGATCGAACCGAAGTTGGCGACCGTGCCGGCCGCTCCCCGAATGTCGATCGCCCAGGCCTCGTAGGCGGTGATGCGCGCGACGGTGTCGGCGGCGGTCCCGTTGGTGACGGTCCCCCCCAACGCCAGATCGACGCCATTTGAATAGACGGCGGCGACTGTCCCGAAATTGATCACAGCGGTCGCCGCGCCACCGGCCGCAATGCCCGCATTGTCGCCCTGGATGTAGGCGGTAGTGTCGGCGGCGGCCCCGTTGGTGACCTGGCCCCCGGCGGTCAGGAACACCCCGTTGCCGAAACGCCCCACCCCTTCGATCGACCCGTAGTTGGAAACGCTTGTCGCGACGGTTTCGGCGAAGATGCCGCTGTAGCCGTAGATCGAAGCGCCGATGACGGCGGTCAAGCCGTTGACGATCGTTCCTCCGTCGGTGGCGTGAACCCCGTTGTGGTTGGCCGATGAGTGGATTTCGCCATAGTTCTCGAGCGTCGCCAGATGATTGAGCAGAACGCCGGTTCCGCCCACCCCGCCGGTCGTGGCGATGTCCAGGGTGTCGTATTGGGAGGCCAGGGTGTAGCCAGCCGCGACGAAGGTGGTGAGGGTCTTGGTGGTCATGATCGGCCTCCGGCGATCGAGGGCGGGACTCGCGCCCTATCCCCTGGGCGAAGCCGCGGCGCCCGTCGTTTCCGGTGACGCGATATTTTTCTGGAAAATTTCCTGCTTGGCTGGAGCTTGCGGACGCCGCGCCCCGGGAGAGCGGGCCGCCGTTACCGGCGGTGGTTCACGCTCGTTTCTCGGCGGAGGGCGCGCGCCATGGGCGCGTGGCGGCCCAATGGACGCCGCTAGAGCCTGTCCCGACCGGACCCTATCAACCCGATCGGGAAAACAGGCTCTATCTCAAACACTTGAGCGCTTTCTGATCGCAAAACCAGTTCCCACTTTTGCGGAAAGCGCTCGAGCGCCGACGCGGCTTTGCGCCAGGCAGGAAATTATCCACAAAAATAGCCGCGCAACGGCGACGACGGGGCGGCGTTGCTTGTCGGACCATCGCCTCCCGAACCATCGAGGAGAGTCCCCAATGCCCATGCCCAAAATCCGAGCGGCGCTGATCCTGGCGGCAATGTTGAGCGCCGGCGCGTCCAGCCCCGCTTCCGCCGCCGCACCGACATCCGACGCCGGTAAGATCGCCGAGGCGGTCAAGGCGGACGTGGCCCAACTCACCCGCGACATCAACGCCCACAACGCGATCAAGGCGGCCGGCCATGATGCGCCCGATGTGGTCGTCATGGCGAGCGGCGAGCCCAATCTCATCGGGCGAACCGCCGACCTCGCCGGTTTCACAAAGAGCATGGCGTCAGATCCAACCTGGAAGGTCGCCCTGATCAATGAAACAGTTGATGTGGCGGCCTGCGGCGACATGGCGGTCTATCGCTCGACCTACCGTGAGAGCGGAACGCGAGCGGGCCGGCCCGATATGCACACGCTCAACTTCGTGGCGGGCTACCGGCGGCAGGACGACGGTTCATGGAAGATCCACTGGTACATCGTCTCCCCGACGGGACCGGCTCGACCGGCCGCGCCCAAGAGGAGGTGATGGGTCGCGCGGCTCAAGGCGGGCGCGCTTGGGTCAGGCGGGGCGCGCCTTGGCCAGCCGCCACGACACCCAGCCGAATCCGGAACGCCGCGCGTCCGCCGACAGCGCCTGACGCAGGGCTCGCGTGCGGGGCGTTTCGCCGGCGCGGCCCATCACATCGAGGGCCGCCAGCCTGGCTTCGAGGGCCCAACTCAACCACCGCCGCTTCTGGGCGTCGGCGGCCATGGCCTCAAGCGTCGTGGCGGCGCCTTCGCGGTCGCCCGCCTGGCCGCGAAGCTGGGCGAGGGCGATGTCGGCCTGGAAAACCTCCTGGCGCTCGGTGATTCGGCCGCGCAGAGCGGCGGCGCGCTGGGCGGCGGCGTCCCGCGCCGCCGGCCGGTTCAGCGCCGCGTAACTCAGGGCCAGCAGGCTGTCGGCGACGGCCTCGCCGGTGATCATCTCGGCACCGGCGAATTCGCGCCGCGCCGCCTCCAGGTGGCCGACCGCCTCCGCCGGCCGCCCTTGGCCGGCGGCAATCTGCCCCTCCACCAGATCCACGTTGCCGAGCGTCATGGTGTCGCGGCGCTCGCCCGCCGCCTGCCCCGCCGCTTTCAATCCGGCCAAGGTCGCGCCGACATCGCCGCGATCCAGCGCGATCTGGGCGCACTCGAAGTCGGCGAGGCGGCGGTTCGCGGGATCGCCAAGCGCGGCGTAAACCGCCTGGGCCTGCGCGCAGGTTCGCTGGGCCTGAGCCAGGTCGCCGCGAAGGCGCAGCACGTCGGCGAGGGAAAGGAGGCTGAAGCCGCGATGCGATTGGGCGCCGGCCGCGGCGTCGAGCGCGATGGCCTGGCGCAACTGAGCGACCACCGCGTCGCTCGCGCTCTCGTCGCTCTGTTCGATGGCCAGGGCGGCCAGCGCCCAGGCCTCGCCGGCCTTGTCGCCCGTCGCGCGGCGAACTTCCAGAACGTGGTTCACCGCCATCTCCGCCGCGTCGCGATCGCCGGAGGCCCAGAGCATGATCGCCAGATCGCTGTAGGCCTTGGCCGTGCCCGCCAGATCGCCGATCGCTTGGTATTGGGCGAGCGAGCGCTCATAGGCCGCCCGCGCTCCCGCCGGATCGCCGCCGGAGAGCAGATTGCCAAGGTTCTGCTCGGCCCAGGCCTCGCCGTGGGGGTTGCCCACCCGCCGATAGTCGATGAGCGCGCGTCGCAAGGTTTCGCCCGCCGCCTTGGGGTTCCGGTCGGTGAGAGCGGCGCCCAGCTGCACTTCGGCGTCGGCGGCCAGTCCGGCCTGATCGTTGGCCCGCGCCTGGGCGAGCGCCCGGGCGGCATGGTCGCCCCGCGCCGTGTCGTCGTCGCGGGCGGCCGCGACGCTCGCCGCCGCCAGCTCGATGCGGGGATCGTTCCGCCCATGGCCAGGCAGGGCGCGCAGGGCGGCGAGGGCGGCGTCGGCGTCGCCCGGCTTGCCCGCCGAAAGCAGGGCGTCGATCAGTTGCAGCCGCGCTTCCGGGTCGCCCGGGCGAAGGGCGATCAGGCGGCGAAGCGTCTGGGCGGCGCCGGGCCAGTCGAACCGCGCCGTCTGCCCCTGCGCCTCGATCGCGAGCCGCATCGGGGCCGGCAGATCGGCGGCGTGGGCGGCGGCCTGCTCGGCCGCGGCGCGCGCCTTGGCCTGGTAGCCCAGGGCCGACCACGCCTGGGCCAGATAGACGTAGGCCGGCGCATAGTCCGGCGCCGCCGCTACAGCGTTCAGGAATTCGTCGCGGGCGCGGGCGGCGTCGTAGCGGCGCAGGGCGTCCAGGCCCTGGCCCATGTGACGCATGACCTCGGCGGTGGGCGGCTGGATATTTACCGCCAGCTTCACCTCATCGGGCCGACCGGTCTCGACCCCGAGATCCTTGCGCAGATCCTCGCCGACCAGGGTCACCAGGGCCGGCAGTTCGGCCACCGCGCCGCTGCGCGTCAGGGCGATCAGGCCGCCGCCGCGGGTGTCCTGCAGCGCCAGATCCAGGCGCACCGCCGCTCCCTCGCCCTCGCCGGAGACCAGGTAGCTGCCGCTGAGGACATAGTCGGCCCCGAGGCGGCGGCGCAGCATCGCCAGGCTTTTCGCCGCATAGCCGCCCGCGCCGGGGGCCGGAAGGCCGGCCTGGGCGGGCCCGGCCAGCTCGGCGGGGATGACCCGCGGGCCGCCGCCCAGGCCGATCTCCGTCCCCAGGGTCTCGGCGAGGGCCGGCCCGACCCAGGCGTCGCGCGGGCTGCGCGAAAGGTTGTCGAACCCGAGTAGGGAAATCGCCGCCCCGCGTCGGTCGGCGGGCGAGACGTCGGGCGCGCGGGCGGAATAGGCCCACACGGCCGCGAGAGAGGCCGCGACCGCGCCGGCCGCCCAGCCGAGCCTTCGGAAGGACACGGCAGCGCGAACCTTCGCCGGGGGCGACCGCCGCGCGTCGGCCGCGACGGCGGGCGCTTCCCCGGCCGCCGCCAAGGTCACCGGGGCGACGAACCGGTAGCCGACCTTGGACACCGTCTGGATGCACCCCTCGCCGTCCGGGTCGCCGCCCAGGGCCTTGCGCAGCAGCCAGACATGCTTGGTCAGGTTGGATTCCATGACGAACCGGCCCGGCCACAGGGCCGCCATCAGGTCGTCCTTGCTGAGCACCCGGCCGGCGCTCCTAACCATGAGGACCAACAGTTCGAACACCTTGGGGGTCAGGGGCACCAGCCGCCCGCCCCGCGACAGCCGCCGCTCCCCGGGCTCCAGTTCGAAGCCGGCGAATCGGAAGATCTGACTTTCCAAGGCGGTCATGGTTTGGCCGAGGCGCCGGCCCGGCAGGAAACTTCCAGAAAAATATCAGAGAAACGGCAAGGACACCGACTTTAGTTCGCGCGACGACGGTCTCGAACCGTCGATGGAGTCCTTGCATGCTCGCGGCGCCGATCCGAGCCGCGTTCGCCGTGGCCACCATGCTCGGCGCCGTCGCCTGCTCCCGGGCGCCCGGCGCCGGCGCCTTCGCGGCCGTCGAGGTGAGCGGCGATACCGCCAACGCCTGCGCCAGGGACCTGACGCCGGGCGACCTGGCGGAGACTCTCGGCCCATCGGGCGTGACGGTGAAAGCCATGCCGAGCAACGCCGAGGCCTGCGGGTTCGAGGGCCCCGACAACACCGAGGTCGTGGTGCGTTTGCGCTCGGGCGAGGAGGTCGAACCGTTCTGGAGGCTGACGGTCAATGTCAACAACAATCGGATGACGCCGCTGGCCGGCGTCGGCGAAGCGGCGCTGCGGACGCCGGATGGCGCCACGGTCCTGGCGCGGCAAGGGGCGCTGAGCTGCCAGGTCGATGTGGTCGGCGTCCACGCCATCCTTGGCCAAAAGGCCATCGACGGAAACAGGGACGTCCTGGCCCGCAAGCTCGGCGCGCTTTGCGCCAAGGTCTTCGCCGCCCGCCGGGCCTGACGCTTGGCGGCGAGCGCGGCCGGGCGATCGACACCCTGGCCGTTGCCCTTTTTCGCCACCGGTGATCGGGATGTTCAGCCGTTCTAGGCTTCAACGCGCCGAGGGATCAGGGCGCGGTCGGCGACGGGGGCTCGGCGGGGACCGCCGGGTTCGCCTCGGCCGGCATTCCGTCGGAGACGCGGACCAGCAGGCCCAGGGCGAAGGTATAGCGAACAACCGGCGCCGGCCTGGCGGCGGCCGGGGAAGCCGCCGCGCGGCCCCTGAGGCCGGCCCCGCCGGCGGGGGACTAGAAGTCGTGGTGGCCGATCTGGGCGACCTGGATCATCCGCGCGCCCCAGATGTCGCCGAGCGCCACCGTGTGGAAGCTGGTCGCCTCGCCCACCACCGAACCGCGTTCGCCGGCCAGGGCGCGCTCGGCGATGCGCGTCGCCCGCTCCCAGGCGGCCGGTTCGAGGGGACGGCGCATCGCCCCGTCGCAGACGAAGCTGAACTGGCAGCCGCCGCCGGCGAGGCGCTGATAGACCACGCCGCAGACGCTCTTGGGGAACGACGGCCGGGCGAGGCGGTTGAGCACCACCTGAGCCACCGCCGCCTGGCCGGCCGCGCTTTCGCCGCGGGCCTCGTAATAGACCGCCGCCGACAGGCAACCCAAGGCGCCGGAGTCCCTCGCCGCCATGGCGACGGCGATAGGGGCGGGGTCCGGCGGCGGCGGGAGCGGCGGCATGGCCCGGCTGAATAACCCAACTCGGCGGCTTCGGCGAATCGCCGTCTCCACGAGAGGAGAGGGAGGCCGTGGCCTTAGGCGGCCGCCGCCCTCGGCCGCGCCAGACCGGCCGGCGTGGCGCGCCAGACGTCGCGGCGGGTCCAGCCGGTGTCCGCGCCCGACGCCGCCAGCCCCGCCATGGCGGCGATCAACCGGTGGGGCGGCGCGACCGGAGCGGCCGGGTCGTGGACGAGCGTCCCGCCGTGGCCGTCGCTGGCGGCTATGAAGGTGGAGGAGAGGTAGTTCCCCTTCAGGCTGATCGTCGCCGTGTGCGTCCCGTCGGTGACGGTGAGGACGCCGCCCTTCTTGGTCCCCGAATAGGTCGCCGTGGTCGCCTTGCCGAAGGCGATGTCGTCAAGGTCGAACGAGGTTTTTCCGCTCTTGGAAAACCCGCTGATCGTCCCCGAATAGCTCTGCGACTGGGCCAGCTCGAGGGTTCCGGTGGCCCCGGTGAAACTCACCGCCTGGTTGAAGCTCGACGCGCAGTCCAGGAGGCCGCCGGCGATTTGGACCCGGCCCGCGCCCGTGACCGCCCCGGCCAGAGTCAGGGTTCCGCTCCCGCCCACCTCCAGGATTCCGCGGTTGACGATGCTGTTCTTGCCCTTGCCTCCCAGGGTCAGCAGGCCGGCGTCGCCGATCGACTGGTTCGCCGCGATCGTCACGGCCGTCGCCTGGCTGAAATTCGCGGCAGGGCCGATCAGCAGGGTGTCGAAATCCTGGAACAGGGTCTGGGCCATGGAGCCGCTCACCGTCACGCCTCCCGAGCCCGCCCCGGCCAGGGTTCCCGTCCCGGTGTCCAGGTCGAGCGTCCCGCCGCCGCCCAGGACCGCGCCTTCGAAGGCGCAGCCGCCTTCGACGACCAACACGTCGGCGGCCGAGGCGAAGGCGACCGCCGTCCCGCCAGCGCCGCCGATGGCGCCGAAGTTGGTGACCGTGGCCGCCGTTGTCCCGCCGACGCCGACGCCTTCGAAGCCGTAGATCGACGCCGCCACGCCCTGGCCCGCGGCGCCGTTGACCAGGCTTTGGCCCCCGGCCAGATAGGCGCCGAAACTGCCGGCCTCGCCGAGGCCCAGGATCGTGCCGAAATTGCTCGCCGACGCCGCCCCGGCCAGGCTCACGCCCGTATAGCCTTCGATGAGGGCGGCGTGGTTGTTGAGCGAGCCGTTGACCAGGGATCCGCCGGCCTCGATCTTCACGCCCGTGGCGACATCGCCGCGGACGGTTCCGGAGTTGATCACCGTGGCCGGATCGTTTTTGGCCAGGACGCCGTAGTAGCCATGGATCAGCGCCGTTCGGTCGACGGCCGATCCGTTGGCGAGCCGGCCTCCGCCGTTGAGCTGGACCCCCGCCGGCCCGCCGGCGGGGTAATATCCGCCGCCGAGCGCTGCGATCGTGCCGAAATTCGTCGCGGTCGCCACGCCGTCGAGGCGGACGCCATCGTAGCCGCTGATTTCGGCGTCGGTTACGCCGGCCGATCCATTGGTGAGCGAGGCGCCGCCGTAGAAGTGAACCTGCCTGGCGACGATCGTGCCGTAGTTGGAGAGAGTAGACGCCCCGGCGGTGAAGAAATCCACGTCACGCGTGGCGTCGGAGATGGTCGCCTCATTTCCAGGGTAGCCGTTGGTGACCGTGCCCCCTCCCGCGAGATAGATACCCGCGTTGCGGATGGAGCCTCCGTTGTGGACCACGCCAGCGGCGCCCAGCCTGATGAATCCGCCCTTGATGGTTCCTGAATAGTTCGAGACGTCTCCCCCGCCCAGAAGCTGGAGGCCGCCGATGTCGGCGAGGTCGTTGATCTGCCCGCCGTTGTAGATTCTCGCGTAAGCGAAGGACTCGACGCCGTTGGTGATGACCCCGCCGGGCCGGTTGGCGACGTCTCCGCCCGCATTGAGCTTGAGGCCGTAGCCGCTGATGCCGCTGGCGTGAAGCTGGCCGTAGTTGAAAACGTCCGTGTAGGCGTAGGCGGCCAGGCCCGTCCCGCCCACGCCGCCGGTGCTGGTGATCTTGACGGCGCTATACTTGGTCGAGAGCACATAGCCCGCGGCGATATAGGTGGAGATGGTCTTGGTGGTCATGGCGGTCGCTCCGAGCCAAACGCGCGCCACGGAGGGTCTCACGCCGACGCGGCGCCTCGCCGTCCGTCACGTGGGTCGATGATGGCGCCGCCCGGCCGGCCCCGGAAGGGGCGGCGACGGGACGCGAAGAGGCACGAAAAGGCGCCGCCGTGGCGGGCCGCGCCTTTGCCGACCGCGATCTCAGGCGATCGCCACCCTCGGCCGCGTCAGGGCATGGAATTCGCCGCGCCACATCCGCGCCTCCACGCGCGCCTCGATCGGCCCGGCCTCGCCCGCCCCCAGCCCCGCCATGGCGGCGATGAGAAGGTGGGGGGAGAGGCCGGCGGCGGGCGGAGCGGCCGGGTCGTGGACGATCGTGCCGCCGTGGCCGTCGCCGGCGGCGACGAAGGTGGAACCCAGGTAATTGCCCTTGAGGTTGATGTGCGCCGTGTGCGTCCCATCGCTGACGGTGAGCACACCGCCTTTCTTGTCGCCCGCATAGGTCGCCGTGGTCGCTTTGGAAAAGGCGATGTCCAGGAGGTCGAGAGACGTTCGGCCGCTCTGGGAAAAGCCGGTGATCGTCCCCGCATAGCCCCGCGATTGGGCGAGCTCCAGCGTCCCGGTCTTGCCGAAGGCGACGTCCTGGCTGAAGCTCGATGTGAAATCGAGCGTCCCGCCATCGACGACGGCGCTTCCCCTGCCGGTCACCGCGCCCTTGACGGTCACGGTCCCGTCGATCGCCTCGATCGTCCCGCCATTGGCCACGGTCCCCTTGCTCGTCCCCAGGGTGAGCGAGCCGGCGTCGATCAGCGTCTGGCCCGCCGCCAGGCGCACCGCGCCGGAGGTGACGAAGCTCGCCGCCGCGCCGATCTCCACCGTGGCGAAATCACCGAAGGCGGTGGCCGCCATGCTACCCGAAACGGTTACCGCGCCCCCGGCCAGATTCGCGGTGATCGTGCCGGTCCCCGTCGCGAGATCGAGCGTCCCCCCGCCGCCGTAGACGGCGCCCACGAAAGCGCAGCCGGCCTCGACGACCAGCCTGTCGCTGGCATTGCGGAAGATCAGCGCCGAGCCGGCGTCCCCGGCGATCGTCCCGAAATTGGTCACCGTGTCGCGACCGCCGTTCGCCTCCAGGCCGTAGTAGCCCTCGATCCGCGCCCCGGTGTGATTCCCATCGCCATTGACCACATGGACGCCTGCCCCCAGCGACACGGCCGCGCCGCCGCCGTCGCCGGTTCCCAGGATCGCGCCCAGATTGGTCACCGACCCCGCGCCGCCGACCACCAGGCCGACATAGCCCTCGATCAGCGCCGCGCCATTGGTCGCGGAGCCGTTGGTCAGGACCCCGCCGGCCGCCATGTGGACGCCGTAGCCGGTCGCGCCCCGGATGGTTCCGAAATTCCGCACCGTCCCCGCCGCCCCGAGGATCACGCCGTTGCCGCCCTCGATCAGGGCGTCGTGGTCGTCGCCCCCGCCGTTGGTCACTAGGCCGCCGGCCTCCGCATAAAGGCCAAAGCCGGTCAGGCCATCGCCCTCGATCACGCCCATATTGACCACGGTTCCCGCCGCGAAGTCGATCCGCACCCCGCTCTCGCCCTCGATGAGGGCGGCCTAATCCAGGACCGAGCCGTTGGTCACCGCGCCTCCGGTCAGGGCGACGCCATACCCGCTGGCGGCCACGCCGCGAATCGTCCCGAAGTTGGTGACCGCGCCCGAGGCGCCAAATATCGCGACGCCGCCGCCGCCTTCGATCCGGGCGGTCGTGTCGGTGGGCGCGCCGTTGACGACCACGCCGCCGCCGCCCAACGCCACGCCGGTTCGGCCGTTGCCGTCGATCAGCCCGTAGTTGTGGACCGTGCCCGCGCCGGCGGTCACCTTGACGCCCCCGCCGGTCATCGTCGCGCTGGCGAAGCCGAGGGCGCCATTGGTGATCGTCCCTCCGCCCGAAATATAGACCGGGCCGTTCTTGATGGCGCCGTAATTATCGACGACCGATCCAGGCCCGTACATGTATATTCCGCCGGAAATCGACGCGGTCAAATCGAAAGGTCCGCCGTTGTCGATCTCGCCGCCTTTGTTCAGGCTGATGGCTTTGTAGCCGGTGGACTTGATCGCGCCATAGTTGAACACCAGGGCACCGGCGCCGTTGCTCTCTATGCCCACCCGTCCAGTGATCGAGCCGCCGGCGAAATTATCCACCGCGCCGGTCCCCAGCAGGGTGACCCCGACGGCCGCGCCGTTGATCTTGCCATAGTTGTGTACATAGGAGGCGGCATGGGCGGTGACACCCGTCCCGCCGACCCCGCCGGTCGCGGTGATGTAGAGGTCGCTGAAGCTGGACGACAGGGTGTAGCCGGCGGCGATATAGGTGGTGATGATCTTGGCGGTCATGGGAGGTCCCTTCCGTTGAGGGTTCAGGCGACGGCCATCCTCGGCCGCGCCAGGGTGGGCGGGGTGGCGCGCCAGGGTTCGGCCGGTTGGAAATCGCCAGCGCGAGTTCGCGCCGACGCGGCGCCCGCCGTCCGTCACCTGGGCTCGATGATGGCGCCGTCCGTGCGACCCCGGAAGGTGCGGCGACGGGACGCGAAGGGGCACGAAAAGGTGCCTCTCCCGGCGCGCCGCGCTTTCCGCGCCCCCGATTTCAGGCGATCGCCGCCCTCGGTCGCGCCAGGGCATGGATTTCGCCGCGCCACCCCTCCGCCCGCGTCTCGATCGGCCCGGTCCTGCCGGCCCCCATCCAGGCCATCGCCGCGATGAACCGGTGCGGCGGCGACGCTGCCGGGGCGGCCGGATCGTGGACGAGGGTCCCGCCGTGCCCGTCGCTGGCGACGACGAAGGTGGAATTGAGGTAGTTCCCCTTCAGGTCGATCGTCGCCATGTGGGTCCCGTCGGTGACGGTGAGAACGCCGCTCTTCTTGGTTCCCGAATAGGTTGCCGCGGTCGACTTGCCAAAGGCGATGTCGTCGAGGTCGAGGCGGGTCCCGCCGGCCTTGGAGAAACCGGTGACTTGGCCGGAATAGAGCCGCGACTGGCCCAGCTCCAGGGTTCCATTGCCGGTGAAGGCGACCTCTTCGGTGAAGCTCGAGGCGAAGTGCAGCGCCCCGGCGCCGATCGTCGCCGACCCCTTGCCGGTGACTGCGCCCATCACCGTGAGGTCTCTTCCGTTTTCGACCAGCGTCCCGGTGTTGTTCACCGCCCCGGCGATGGTCAGGCGGCCGGATTTGGTCGCCTCGATGACCCCGGCGTTGACCACCGTGTTCGCGCCGGTGTCGATGGTGAGGCGGATGTTCTGGTCCGCATCGACGATCCCGGCCGCGCCGTTGACCAGGGTCATCGTGCCCCCGCCCAGGGCCCCGGCCCCCTCGATGGTATTGTCGATATTGGTCAGGGTGACGGCGGAAGCCTTGGCCGTGATGACGTTGTTCAGGCTGTCGCCGAGCGTCACCACGCCGCCGCCGGAGAGGCTGACGTTCTTTGTCAGCGTGAGGGTGGTCGTCGCGCCGGCGCCGGCCAGGGCGATGGTCCCGTGGTTCGCAACCTTGCCGGAGATCTTCAGCGCGGCGCCGTCGGCCAGTGTAAGCATCTGGCGCGCTGTCAGCTTTGACGGGCCCTCGACGTTCCAGGTCGTCCCCGCGTCGATGACATAGGCCCCGAAGCCGCTGAAGTTGGCCAGGACCGACCCGTTGAGCTGCGCGGCGCCGCCCAGGCCGACGATCGCCCCGCCGCCGCCGGCCAGCTCCAGCGTCCCGCCGCCGCCCTGCAGGGCGCCGAACCCGCCGAGCCCGTCGCCGAACACCGCGCCGCCTTCGACGATCAGGCGGTCGGCGGCCGAGTGGAAGTCCACCGCCACCCCGCCGGTCCCGACGATCGTGCCGAAATTGGTCACCGTCGCCGCGCCGCCGTAGGGGTAGACCCCGACGGCGCCCTCGATCAGGGCCGTGGCGGCCGGGCCGTTGGTGAGGGCCCCGCCGATCAGCACCACGCCGTCGCCGCTCGCCCCGGTGGGGCCGAAAGCGAAGGGGATGTAGGAGTAGCCGCCGACCCCGCCCAGCCCGCCCATGATCGCGCCGGTGTTGGAAAGGCTGCCGCCGGCCATCAGTATCCCGGCCCCGCCGGCCCCCCCGCCGGCGGCCGGATAGGGGGACTCGCCCCCGTTTCCCCCGGCCCCGCCCGCGCCGCCGGCGACCTCGCCGGAAACGGAGACGCTGCCGCCGGCAATCAGCGCGATGCCGATGCCGCCGACGCCGCCGACGCCGCCGGTGTATTTTCCGCCAATGGCCCCCGCCCCGCCCTGGCCGCCGGTGATCGTGCCGGAATCGGAAACTGTCCCGCCGGCCGTCGCAAGCACCGCCGCGCCGCCGGCGCCGCCCGTCAGCACGCCGACGAACACCCGGGCGCCGTCGCCGCCCTGGCCGCCGAAGACCGCGCCGTCGTTGTTCACGCTGCCGCCGGACGCCAGATAGATTCCAAAGCCCCCCGCGCCGCCCGGCGCCTGGCTGCTGTTACCAAAGCCGTTGACGCCAAAGCCGCCGGTATGGCCGCCCGCGCCGCCCGAAATCGAGCCGTGGTTGTCCACCTCGCGCGCCGCCATCAGGATCACGCCGGCGCCGCCCTCGCCGGCCGCGCCCGCCCTGGAATAGACCGTGTAGCCGCCCCCGCCGCCCTCGCCGCCAACGATCGCTCCGCTGTTGACCAGCGGCGAGCCCCCGGCCGTAAGCTGGACGCCCGCGCCCCCGGCGCCGCCCGCGCCGCTGACACCGCCCGCGTGATAATGCCCACTGCGGCCGCCGGGCGCCCCAAAGCCTCCCACGATCAGGCCGGTGTTGGAGACGGCGCCCTGGGTCGCCGAGGAGAGGCCGATGCCGCCGCCGCCGCCGTTGCTGGCCGCGTCATAGAAGCTCCTGTAGCCGCCCCCGCCGCCGCCGCCCTGGAGAGTCCCCCCGTTGGCGACCGCGCCGTCGGCCGATGCCAGATCGAGCCCGTCGCCGCCCGCGCCGCCCGCGCCGTTGCCGCTCGCGCCGCCGCCGCTGTAGAACCCATAGGCGCCGATGCCGCCCTGGCCGCCCTTCACCACAACTCCGGCGATGCTGGTAAACGTGCCGTGGGCCATCTGGACCCCCGCCCCGCCCGCGCCGCCCGCGCCGCCCACCGTGTAGAAGCTGGCGCCGCCGTAACCGCCGCGGCCGCCGCCGACCCGGGTATTGCCCGGGCTGCCGCCATAGCTCACCGTGACGTCGCCGCCGGACAGCAGGTCGATCCCCGCCCCACCGGTCCCGCCGGCGAATCCGTCGAGTTCACTAAAGCTCGGATAGCCGCGCCCGCCCATGCCGCCGTAGACGATGTAGGTATCGGTGACCTTGCCGCCGGCGGTCAGCAGGATGCCGGTGTGGCCCACGCCGCCCACCTGGTAGAGGCCGCCATTCGCGCCGGCGGCGGCAAGGATCTCACCCGCGTTGACCACCGTCGCGCGCCGGTCAGCCACGACTCCGATACCGCCGACATAGGCCGAGCTGGTGAGGGTGAGGGTGGCATAGGCGTGCGCCAGCGCATAGCCGGCGCTGTAGGTCCCGGTCAGGATCTTGGTCGTCATCGGCGTCTCCCGAGCCGGCCCATCTTATACGCGGCTGATGCTGGGTGAACAGCGGCTGGGATCGGCCGGGCCGCGCCGCGGGAGGGATTTACGGCGACGGGGGCGCTTGAAACCCCGGCGGTTCGCGCCGCCGGTCAGGCCGTCATCGCCGCCGGTTTCGACAGCATCACGAACAGGGCGCGTGGCGCGTCGGCGGCGCCCGCGAGCTCGGCCCCGCCGACGCCCAGTCCCGCCATCGCCGCGATGAACCGATGCGGCGGCGGGACGGCGGCGGGCGGGGCCGGCGGATCGTGGACGATCGTCCCGCCGTGCCCGTCGCTGGCGGTGACGAAGGCGGAGCCGCGGTAGTTCCCGACCAGATTGATGTGCGCCGTGTGCGTCCCATCGGTGACGGTGAGCACCCCGCCGGTCTTGGTCCCCGAATAGGTCGCCTGGCCGGCCCCGACAAAGGCGATGTCGTCGAGATCGAGGAAGGTCCCGCCGGCCTTGGAGAAGCCGGATATGGCGGCGGCGTAGGCCTGCGACTGAGCCAGTTCGAGAGTCCCCCTCTTGCCGGCAAAGGTGACGGCCTGATTGAAGCTGGAGGCGAAATCGATGAGGCCGACCTTGATCGTCGCCCCGCCGGCCCCGGTCACCGCGCCGTTGACGGTCAAGGTCCCGCCGAGAACCTCGATCGTCCCGTCGTTGACGACTGCGGCCGTCGTTCCGCCGAGAGTCAGGGCGCCGGCGTCCATCACGCTCTGTCCAGTGGCGATGGCCACCGCCCCGGTGGTGGCGAAGCTCGCCGCCGCCCCGATCTCCACCGTGTCGAAATCCCGAAACACGGTGGCCGCGATGCTGCCCGACACCTTGATCGTGCCGCCGGCCAGATTCCCGGTAAGCATTCCCGTCCCGGTGTCGAGGTTTAGCGTCCCGCCGCCGCCGATCACCTTGCCCACGAAGGCGCAGCCGGCCTCGACCGCCACGGTGTCGCCGCCGCCCTTCAGCATCACCGCCCTGCCGCCCGTCCCGGCAATGGTGCCGAAGTTGGTGATCGTGGTTCCCAGTCCACGATAGTCGATCCCCTCCACCCCTCTGAAGCCCGTGATCAAGGCGGCCGGCGCGGCGGCCGAGCCGTTGGTCACCTCGCCCCCCAAGAGAAAAACGCCCTGGCCCGACGCGCCGACGATCGTACCGAGGTTATCGATGGTCGAATAACCACCGGCGATGACGCCGTTGGTTTCTCCCCTGATCAGAGCGGAGGTGTCGATCGACCCGCCCTTGGCGCCGCCGTTGGCGACCACGCCGCCGGCCCTCAGTTCCACGCCGGTTCTCGAGGCTTGGATGGTTCCGTAGTTGACCACCGAAGCGGTCGCCGAGGCGATGTAGACACCGTACAAGGCGCCCATCACGGTCGCCTGGATGTCGCGGATCGATCCGTTGCGAACCGCGCCGGCGCCGGCCGTCACCTCGATTCCATCGAGGGTGACTCCCCGGACCAGACCGAAATTGTCGATAGTCGCGGCGGCCTGGGCGAGGATGCCGGTATTGCCGCCATAGATGGTTCCAGCGAAGCCGTGGCCGTTTGTCACCACGCCCCCGCCGTCCAGCCGGATGCCTACGCCATCGCCCGCGTGGCCGACGATTGAGCCGTAGTTGGTGATCGTGGTCGCCGGATCGTGAGCGTGAATTCCGTCGTATCCGCGGATGTAGGCCGAGGTGACGGCGGCCGAACCGTTGTCGATGGTTGCGGCGGCGTCCGCCTCGACGCCGGAACCGCCACCCAGGGTTTGCGTATTGTGAATACCGCCCAGGTTACTCAGCGTCGCGGCGCGGTGGAGCAGCAGGGCCGCCCCGCCGGCGCCGCCGATGCCGCCGGTGGTGATGATATCCAGCCCGTCGTATCGCGCGGCCAGGACGTAGCCGCCGGTGATGTAGGTGGAGAGGGTCTTGGTGGTCATGAGAAACCTCTACTCCGCCGGGATTTCGCGCGACAGGGAGCGGGCGAGGGGCAGGCGCAGCAGCCAGTCGCCGCCCAGGGCGAGCTGGGCCGGGCCGATATCGCGGGCCAGGTGGGCCACGAGGTCCGCCGGCACCGAACCCTCCGGAGCCAGGCCCTCCATGGTCGTCATTTCGGCGAACCGCGCCTCGTCGGCGACCGCCTCGCCGGTCAGTTCGCCGATCCGCTCGAACACCATGGCGCAGGCGGTGGGGGTGCGGTTGGCGTCCAGGGCGCAGGCCAGCAGCAAGCCCTCGATCGTTCCCGCCTGGGTGGCGCTCACCCCGTTGAAGAGCCGAACGCCAGGGAGCCGCTGGCGTTTTCCGCGCCGACCACGAACAGCTGGTTCTGCTGCGGCAGCACCCAGCCCTCGACCCTGACCCGCCCGCTCCTCAGATCGAAACGCAGCAGCGCGGTCTCGTCGCGGCGGATCATCATCCGGTCGTGGATGAATCGCCCTGGCAGGCCGGAGTAGGGGCGGGTGGAGCGGTAGAATCCCTCGTAGGCCGCGCCGCGCCGCTGGGTGGTGGCCAGGATCTGGTCCAGCAATTCGCCGTGCGGCCCCTCGCTCAGCCGCCATTCCCGCGTCCCCGGCGCGGTATCTGGATCGACGCCCAGCACCCGCGCCAGGCCGGCCGGGTCGCGCTCCCAGTCGAGGACGGTGAAACCCGGCGCGCGGGCGGCCACCAGGGCGGTCAGGCGGGCGAGGTTGTCGGCCGACGGCTTGACCGCCCCCCGCGCCCACCGCCCGACGATCGATTTATCGACCCCCAGCTCGGCCGCCAGCCGGCCGCGGCTCAGGCAAAGCACCTTCAGCACGAACTCGAACTTGGCCGAAAAGGCCCGCGGCGCCACGATCGACCCCTCCACGACAGGGGCGCGATGATGCACCGCGAGGCACGGCGGGGCAATGCGGGGCAAGGCCGAGGCGGGGACCGAAACGGGCGACGCGTTCCGTTTCCCGGCGGAATTCAGGCGATCGCCGCCCTCGGTCTCGCCAGAATGGGGGCCTCGGCGCGCCATGTCGCGGCGAGCGCGTGGAGCGGCTCTGCCCCGTCGGCCCCCAGCCCCGCCATGGCGGCGATGAACCGGTGCGGGGCGCGGACGACCGCGGCCTTGGCCGGATCGTGGATGATGGTCCCGCCGTGGCCGTCGCTGGCGGCGACGAAGGTGGAATTGAGATAATTGCCCTTGAGGTTGATGTGGGCGGTGTGGGTCCCGTCGGTGACCGTGAGCACCCCGCCGGTCTTGGTTCCTGAATAGGTGGCCTCGCCGGCGCCGGTGAAGGCGATGTCGTCCAGATCCAGGGAGGTTCCCCCGGTCTTGGAAAAGCCGCTGATGGTCTTGGCGTAGGTCTGCGACTGGGCCAGTTCGAGAACGCCGGCCGTCCCGCTGAAGATGACCGCCTCATTGAAGGCGGACTTGAAATCGGCCGTTCCGCCGCTGAGGTTCACGCTCCCCGCCCCGGTGACCGCGCCATCCACGGTCAAGGTCCCGCCTTCGGTCGTCAGGACGCCGCTATTGGCCAACGCCCCCAGAATGGTGAGATTTCCCTCGATCAGCCCGGCGTTGGCGACGGTGGTTTTGGCGGCGCCCAGGGTCAGGGCCCCGATCGCTTCGACGGTCACGTTAGAGGCGATGGTGACCGCCCCGGAGGTCGCGAAGGTCGCGCCTAGGTCCACATCCACGATGTTGAAGTCGGTGAAGGCGGTCGCCGCCATGCTTCCCGACACCGTCACCGTTCCGGTCCCCAGGCCGGCCAGGGTCCCCGTCCCGCCGCCAAGGTCGAGCCGGCCGCCGCCGCCGATCACCGCCCCGTCGAAGGCGCAGCCGGCTTCCACCACCAGGTCGTCGCTGGCGGCGCCGAACTTGACCGCCGTCCCGCCGGCCCCCGCGATGGTTCCGAAGTTGATGACCGTGGCGATTCCGAGACCGGAGGCGTAGACGCCGCCGAAACCCGCGACGGTGGCCTTGGCGTGG
Source organism: Caulobacterales bacterium (assembly GCA_038225765.1). Taxonomy (GTDB): domain Bacteria; phylum Pseudomonadota; class Alphaproteobacteria; order Caulobacterales; family Caulobacteraceae; genus Acaudatibacter. The sequence goes on from JBBRQW010000017.1 coordinate 24,213, forward strand.
CCGACCGCCCCGTTGGTCAGAATCTGGTTGGTCCCGGTGAACTGAACCCCCCAGCCGCCGTAATCGCCGACCCCGGCGATCGTTCCGAAATTGTTCAGAGCGCCGGCACCGGTCATGAGCGCGCCGCTGTAGCCCTGGACCAGGGCGGCGCCGTTGTTGAGCGAACCGTTGGTCAAGTTCCCGTAGGTCATCGAGACGCCGACGCCGGTGGGGGCGGTGGCGAGGACCGTGCCGAAGTTCCTGACCGTGGAGACGCCGGACCCCGCCGTGACCACGCCGTCGCCCCCTTCGATGATGGCGGCGCGGTCGGCCTCGCCGCCGTTGGTCACGCTGCCGCCGGCCTTGAGAAAGACCCCGTACAGACCAGCTCCGTAACCCTGGCCCTCGATGGATCCGAAATTGGTCACCGTGCCGGCCGCGCCGGCGATCTCGACGCCGGTGTAGCCCTCGATGAGCGCGCCGGTCGCGAGGCCGCCGCCGTTGATGACTACTCCGCCGACCCCCAGCAGAACCCCGTAGGATCCGTGCGCCGCGCCGGCGCCGTCGATCACCCCGAAGTTGCTCACCGTCCCGGCCCCCGAAAGCAGGACGCCGGAGAATCCCTCGATGCGCGCGAGCGTATCGCTCACCGCGCCGTTGGTCACCCGCCCGCCGGCTCCCAGGTTGACCCCGTTGCTCGCCCCATAGGTAAAGATCGTCCCGAAGTTGCTCACTGTCCCGGCCGTCCCGGCAATGTAGATTCCCCCGCCGCCGTTCATCAGGGCGGTGGAATCCTCGACGCCGCCATTGGTGACTTTCCCGCCGGCGTTCATGTAGACGAAGGCGGTGATGGTGCCGAAGTTGGTCACCGTGCTGGGTGTTCCGCGCAGGTTGATCAACGGCCCAGAGATGGTCGCCCCAAGGTTGGCGTAGTTGCCGTTGGTCACCGAACCACCGGTATTGGCTTGGACCACGGCGCCGGTGACGCTCGCGATCGTCCCGTAGTTTTCCAGCTTCAGCCCGTTGTCGCTGAATACGCCATAGCCGTGGCCGTAGATCGAACCGGTGGACCGGTTGATGACCACGCCGCTGGCGCTCGGGCCGAACAGGACGCCGATCGCCGCGCCGATGGTCGGGGTGGAACTGATCGTCCCGGCGTTGGAGAGAGAGGCGTCGTGGCCCGAATAGACGCCCCCGCCGAAGCCGCCGGTCTTGGTGATGTCCAGTTCGCTGTAGCTGGGCGAGAGGCTGTAGCCGGTGGCGGAATAGGTGGAAACGGTCTTGGTGGTCATGGGAGGGCCTCGATGCGAAAACACGCGCCTCGGGCGGCCTTGCGCCGACGCGGCGCCCCGCCGTCCGTCATGCGAGACGAACTATGGCGCCGGCCGCCGGCCGCCGGAAGGTGCAGCGAGGGGACGCGAAGGGGCACGAAAAGGCGCCGGGGCGCTGAAGCCCATCATCCCGCCGAGCGGGCGTCTCCGCCCCTACTTGATCGACGGCGGGTCGGGGACGCCGGTGAAGTTGCCGGGGCAGAGCGAGGCGCAGGTGTCGAGCGGCATGTTGCCGTCCGGATCGGTGTGTATCCATTGCTGGCCGCCCCCGGCCGTGGAATGGCCATGCAGGGCCGAATGCTCCACGAACCAGTAGACCCGCGCGCCCTGGTCCTCGCCGTAGATCAAGGTCTTGCCGCAGGTGGTGATGTAGTCGCCCACCGAGGGTTGCGAGCCGTCGTCGGTGCTGGGGTTGGGGAAGCCGGCGATCGCGTGGGCGAGGTTGCCGCCGACCTCGGCGCCGATGAGGGCCATGACGGCGGCGATCACCGCCGCGATCAGGCAGGCGAGCAGCAGGCAGAAGGGATAGAAGGGCCCGCTCGCCGCGCAGCCCAGCGCCGCGCCGGCGATGATCCCCAGCACGATGCCAGCCACGCCGCCGATCACCGCGCCGATGGTCGCCCCGGCCTCGGTGGCGCACACCGCTGAATTGTAGAAGTAGCAATGGATCGCGGGCGAATTGTCGGTCGGGTCGGCGTAGACGAAGGCGGCGTTCTGCTCGACCATCGGCCAGAACTGGCACTGGGTGACCACGCTCACCAGGTCGTGCTGGGCGACGAACGGGAAGATGGCGCTCGCCCCGTCGGAAAAGGCCGGCACGATGGAATCAATCACCCCGGCCGAGCAGGTCGCCTCGCCGTCGGGGTTGTGCAGGCAGCGGTCCCACCAGAAGGAGAAGGCGGTGACCACCACCACGGCGGCGGCGGCCACGGCGCTCAGGCCGATCGCGCCCACTCCGGCCCCCGTGATGCCGAGGATGGGCAGGGTGCTGGTGCCGACCGCGTTGGTGGCCGTGCCGACGATGCCGGCCACGGTGCCGATACCGCCGCCGATGGCCAGGATGGTGGTGACGATCGAACTGGTCGAGGCCCCGGTCGAGCCGACGGGCGGGTGGGCCGGGCAGGGGGGCAGGCTACCGGCCATCGGCGAGGCTCCCCTTTGGCGGCGGGCACAGCCGGCAGAGGATCAGGCCGACCAGGACGCCGACCAGGATGCCAAGAATGGTGGCCAGCCACGGCAGGCGAATGAGCTCGTTGACCCATACCGTGAGGATGGCGGTGAGCACGGCGTTGACCGCCGCCGGGGCCCAGATCTGGGCCACGCCGTAACGCGCCCACACGCCGACGATGAGCAGCACCGCGAACCAGCTGGCCACCGCCAGCATCAAGCCGGCCTCGACGGTGTGCGCGAAGCTCACCGGTCCGGGCGGGATGGCCGGCAGGATCAGGCCCATGAAGGCCCCGACCACCGCGCCGGCGATCGCGCCGACGATCGAACAGAACGGCAGCCGGCCGAACAGCCATTGGCCCAGAAGGACGAGCGCCTGCATCAGTCGTTCACCGAAATGACCAGGGTGACGCCGCCGATCGCCTGGCCGCCGCCGCCGTGGGCGATCGCCGTGGCGTATTCGCGGGTGTTGTGCACGCCGCCGGGCACGGTGACGGTGAGGGTGGCGGTGATCTGCTCGTAGGGGGCGAAGGCATGGGAGGACGGGCTCACCGTCGCCGCCACCGTGTTGGGCAGGACCGCCAGGGAGATGGTCTGGGCCGCGCCGGTGGGATTGGCCACCGGGAAGGTTCGCGTGACGTGGCGGCCGGCGGCCACGGTGTCGAAGCCGGTCACCACCTGGGCCCCGCGGCTGTTGATCGCCACCGCGTCGTTGGGATGATAGAGTTGGACGAAGACGCCGACGCTCTGGTCGCCCTGCAGGATCGCCTGGGAGAGGGGAAATTTCAGCGTCGCCGTCGCCGACGGCGCCAGGTTGACGATCTGGGTGGCCAGCGGCGTCTTGGCGAGGCCGATGCCGAACGCGCTGAGCGCCACCTGGACCTGGGCGTTCACCGCCGCCACCGTGGGCGAGAGGTTGCGCACGGTGACCTGGGTCTCCGGATAGAGGGTCCAGGGAACGTCGTTGTTGGTCAGGATGTCGGGGCTGTCCCAGGTCGGGATCTGCCCCAGCGAAATCTGCTCGTCCTGGCTGTAGATGGCCGGGTCAGGCCGCTCCGGCGGATTGGCCACCGTGACGCAGCACCCCCCGCGCGGCGGCGGCGGCGCCGGCCGGCACCAGGAGCCGCTCGATCTTTGCAATATCGAACCGGCCATGCCGCTCAAGCTCCCCCTTTGGGCCGAACACGGACTATCGCGAGGAAATGGAACACCCGTCTGGCCGATCAGGCAAGCCAACTTGTCGTGAAAGGGCCGATCCGGCGGGGCGGGCGCGAAGGCCGGCCACGCGCCGATGTGACATCGGCGATGTGACATTAAAGTCTCCCCCCGGCCGATTCCTGGCGCCGGCGGTGAAAACCGTGTTAGATCGGCCCATTAAAGAACATGAGTCTCCTCCAAGGTTCCTCACCGGGCGGGGGGGCGTGACAGGTCGGACTTTTTCGCGCATGGCCGCATCCACTCCCCTGCTGGACACCGTCGCCAGCCCCGCCGACACGCGCGGCCTTACCCTGGGCCAGCTTCGCCAGCTCGCCGACGAGCTGCGCGCCGAGACCATCGACGCGGTCTCGGTCACCGGCGGCCATCTGGGGGCCGGGCTGGGCGTGGTCGAACTCACCGTCGCCCTGCATCACGTATTCGAAACCCCGCGCGACATCCTGATCTGGGACGTCGGCCACCAGGCCTATCCGCACAAGATCTTGACCGGCCGCCGCGACCGCATCCGCACCCTGCGCCAGGGCGCGGGCCTGTCGGGCTTCACCAAACGGGCCGAGAGCCCCTACGATCCCTTCGGCGCCGCCCACGCCGCCACCTCGATCTCGGCCGCCCTGGGCTTCGCGGTGGCGCGCGATCGGCGCGGCGAGGACAACGCCGTCATCGCGGTGATCGGCGACGGCTCGATGAGCGCCGGCATGGCCTATGAGGCGATGAACAACGCCGCCGACACCACCAAGCGGCTGATCGTCATTCTCAACGACAACGACATGTCGATCGCCCCGCCGGTCGGCGGCATGAGCGCCTATCTGGCCGGCCTGGTCAGCGGCGGCGCCTATCAGCGGGTGCGCAAGTTCGGCAAGGAGGTGGTCAGCCACCTACCGCGCCCCCTGAAGGACATGGCCCGCAAGGCGGAGGAATACGCCCGCGGCATGGCCACCGGCGGCACCTTCTTCGAGGAACTGGGCTTCTACTACGTCGGCCCCATCGACGGTCATAACCTCGAACACCTCGTGCCGGTGCTGAAGAACGTCAAGCACATCGACGACAAGCCGGTGCTGGTCCATGTGGTGACCCAGAAGGGCAAGGGGTACGGGCCCGCCGAGAGCGCCGCCGACAAGCATCACGCGGTGGCCAAGTTCGATGTGATCACCGGCCAGCAGGCCAAGCCCGCCGCCTCCAACGCCCCGTCCTACACCAAGGTGTTCGCCGCCGAACTGATCAAGCGGGCCGAGCGCGACCCGGCCATCGTCGCCATCACCGCCGCCATGCCGTCGGGCACCGGCCTCGACATCTTCGCCAAACGCTTTCCCGACCGCTGTTTCGACGTGGGCATCGCCGAGCAGCACGCGGTGACCTTCGCCGCCGGCCTGGCCGCCGACGGCATGAAGCCCTTCGCGGCCATCTATTCCACCTTCCTGCAGCGCGGCTACGATCAGGTGGTCCACGACGTGGCCATCCAGCGCCTGCCGGTTCGTTTCGCCATGGACCGGGCCGGCCTGGTGGGCGCCGATGGGCCGACCCACGCCGGCAGCTTCGACATCGGCTACCTGGGCCAGTTGCCCGGCTTCATCCTCATGGGCGCCGCCGACGAGGCGGAACTGGCCCACATGATCGCCACCGCGGCGGCCATCGACGATCGGCCGAGCGCCTTCCGCTTTCCGCGCGGCGATGGGGTCGGGGTGGCGATCCCCGACCTCGCCGAGCCGCTGGAGATCGGCCGCGGCCGCATCGTCCGCGAGGGGACGGCCGTGGCCATCCTCTCCTTCGGCACGCGCCTGGTCGACTGCCTCAAGGCCGCCGACATGCTAGCGGCGCGGGGCCTGCCCACCACGGTCGCCGACGCGCGGTTCGCCAAGCCCCTCGATATCGACCTCATCCTGCGCCTCGCCCGCGAGCACGAGGCCCTGATCACGGTGGAGGAAGGGGCGGCCGGCGGCTTCGGCGCCTTCGTGCTGCACGCCCTGGCCGCCCATGGTGCCCTCGATCGCGGGCTGAAGGTGCGCACCCTCACCCTGCCCGATCTCTTCCAGGATCAGGACAAGCCCGAAGTCATGTACGCCGCCGCCGGCCTCGACGCCGAGGGGATCGTGCGCGGCGCCCTGGGCGCCCTGGGCGCCGAGGCGGCGGTCAAGGGGCGGCGGGCCTAGAGCGCATTCCGCAAACGTGGAAACTGGTTTTACGATGAGAAAGCGCTCAAGTGTTTAAGGTAGAGCCTGTTTTCCCGATCAGGTTGATTCAACCTGATCGGAACAGGCTTTAGCGGCGATTGATCGAGCTACGGGACGTCTCCAAGACCTACGGCGCCCGGCGCGCCGTCGGGCCGCTGTCGCTGACCGTGGGAAGGGGCGAATTCGTCGCCCTGCTGGGCGGCTCGGGGTGCGGCAAGACCACCACCTTGAAGACGATCAACGGCCTGGTCACCCCCGACGCCGGCCAGGTGACGATCGACGGCGTTGCGGCCGGCGGCGAGCCGCCCTGGCGCCTGCGCCGCCGCATCGGCTACGTCTTTCAGGAGATCGGCCTTTTCCCGCACATGAGCGTGGCCGAGAACATCGCCGTGGGGCCGCGCCTGGCCGGCTGGAACAAAGCCCGCGCCGCCGCCCGCGTCGCCGAACTGCTGGATCTCGTCGCCCTGCCGGCCGAGATCGCGCCCCGCCTGCCGGCGGCCCTGTCGGGCGGCCAGCGCCAGCGCGTGGGTGTCGCCCGCGCCCTGGCCGCCGGCCCGGCGATCATGCTGATGGACGAGCCGTTCGGGGCCCTCGATCCGATCACCCGCGACGGACTGGGGCGCGACTACCGCGCCCTGCACGAGCGCCTGGGCCTGACCACCGTCATGGTCACCCACGATGTCATGGAAGCCCTGCTGCTGGCCGACCGCATCGTGGTGCTGGACGCCGGGCGCGTCCTCGCCGACGGCCCGCCCGCCGCCCTGCTGGCCGATCATCCCGACCCGGCGGTGCGGGCGCTGATGGAGACGCCCCGCCGCCAGGCGCGCCGCGTCGAGGCTCTGGCCGCCAAAGGGACGGGCGCCGATCGTGGATGACCGCCTCGCCGCCGCCTGGCGCCTGCTGCCCGGCTATCTTTCGCAGCATGTGCTGCTCAGCCTCTGCGCCCTGGTCCTCGGTTTCGCCATCAGCCTGCCGCTGGCCGTGGCGGCCAGCCGCAGCGCCGCCGTCCGCTGGCCGAGCCTGTTCGCCGCCAGCCTGATCCAGACCATCCCCAGCCTCGCCCTGCTGGCCCTCTTCTATCCCCTGCTGCTCGCCGTCTCGGCGCTCAGCCTGAGCTGGCTGGGGCATGGCTTTCCCGCCCTCGGATTCCTGCCGTCCCTGATGGCGCTCACCCTCTATTCCATGCTGCCGATCCTAAGGAACGGCGTCGCCGGCATCCTCGGCGTCGATCCGGCGGCGGTCGAGGCGGCGCGGGGCATGGGCATGACCGGCGCCCAGCGGCTGATCCGCGTCGAGCTGCCCCTGGCCGCCCCGGTGATCATGGCCGGGGCGCGCACCGCCGCGGTGTGGACCATCGGCGCGGCGACGCTGTCCACCCCGGTCGGCCAGACCTCGCTCGGCAACTACATCTTCTCTGGCCTGCAGACCGAGAACTGGGTCTATGTCCTGTTCGGCTGCGCCGCCTCGGCCGTCCTGGCGCTGGCCGCCGACCAGCTTCTGGGCCTCATCGAATCGGGCCTGGCCCGGCGCTCCCGCTGGAGGGTCTGGGCCGGCGCCGCGGGCCTGATCGTCGGCGCGGCGGCCGCCCTCTCGCCCCTCGTCGCCGCCCCCGCCGGGGCAAGCTATGTGGTCGGGGCCAAGAACTTCTCGGAGCAATATATCCTCGCCGAAGCGATGGCGGCGCGGATCGAGGCGACCGGGGCCCGGGTGACCCGCAAGGAGGATCTGGGATCGGCCACCGCCTACCGCGCCCTGGCCGCCGGCGAGGTGGACGCCTATGTCGACTATTCCGGTACGCTTTGGACCAATGTGCTCCATCGGAAGACCGATCCGGGACGGCAGGCGATCCTCGATGGATTGAAAACCGACCTCATGCGACGCGATCGCGTCCTGGTTCTGGGCCCCCTCGGCTTCGAGAACGCCTACGCCCTGGCCATGCGCGCCGACCGCGCCAAGGCGCTCGGAATCGCCAGCATCGCCGACCTCGCCGCGCGGGCCGGAACCCTGACCCTCGGCTCGGATCTGGAGTTCCTGTCGCGCCCCGAATGGGCCGCCCTGCGCGCCGTCTACGGCCTCGCCTTCCGCAAGGAGATCGCCTATCAGCCGACCTTCATGTATCGCGCCCTGGCGGGGGGCGAGGTGGATGTCATCTCGGCTTTTTCCAGCGACGGGCGGATCGCCGCCGACCGCCTCACCGTGCTCGCCGACCCGCGCGGCGCCCTGCCGCCCTACGACGCGGTGATCCTGATCTCGCCGCGGCGCGCCCACGACGGCCGGCTCCGGGCCGCCCTGGCCCCGCTGATCGGGAGCATTTCGGTGGAGGCGATGCGGGCGGCCAACCTCAGCGTCGATCGCGACCGCGACAAGCTCACCCCGGCCCAGGCGGCGCGTGGCCTGTCGCGGCGGCCCGGGCCGGCGTGACGGCCATGGCTTTCCCATGGCGACGCGACCGCGTGGAAGACGAAACCCAGGCGCTGATCGGCGCCTTGCCCGAGGCCGCCGCCCTGGTCGCCGCCGACGGCGCCATCCTCGCCGCCAACGGCGCCTGGCGCGACGCCCTGGGCGCCGGCCAGCGGTTGCCCAAACCCGCCGGCGGCCTGTTCGCCGCCTTCGCCCGGGCGCGCCGCGAGGGGCGAGGCGAGGGCGTCCTGCGCCATGACGAGACCGAACGGTCCGCCAGCGTGGCGGCCATCGGGGCCGGCCGGTTCCTGGTGCGCCTGGGTCAGCCGCCGGGGCCATCCATGCCGGCCCCGCGCTTTTCCGAAGCCGCTCGGCGGGCCGCCGACCTGGACCCGTTCGTCGCCGCCTCGCCGTTCGGCGCGGCGACGATCGCCGGCGCCGACCCGTTCGCGGGTCCCATCGTCGAGGCCAACGCGGCGCTGTCGGCGATCGCCGGAGACGCCGTGAAAACCGGCGCCGGCCTGGCCGATCTCCTCACGGCCGCCTCCCGCGCCGAGGCGGCGGCGAGCCACGCCGCCGGCCGCCCCGGCCCCTTCGAGGTCGCTCTGGCCGGCGCGGCCGGGAAGACGGCCCATCTCTATCTGGCCCCGGCCGGGGACCGGTGGGCCGCCTATCTGCTCGACATCACCGAGCAGAAGGCGATGCAGCTTCAGCTGGCGCAACGCAACAAGATGGAGGCGATCGGCCAGCTCGCCGGCGGCGTGGCCCACGACTTCAACAACCTCCTGACCGCCATCCGCCTGCGCGCCGACGAGCTTCTGCTGCGGCACCCGCTGGGCGACCCGTCCTACGAGGGCTTGGCCGAGATCCGCGAGACCGAGGTGCGCGCCGCCGAAATGGTCCTTCAGCTCCTGACCTTTTCGCGCAAGGCGACGGTCCAGCGCGAAAGCCTCGACCTTGGCGGGATGCTGAGCAATTTCGACGTGCTGCTGCGCCGCCTGCTGCGCGAGGATGTCCGCCTGGAGACCCATTGCGGACCCAACCTGCCGCTGGTCCGGGTCGATAAGGCCCAGCTCGAGAACGCGGTGATCAACCTGGTGGTCAATGCCCGCGACGCCACCGTGGCCAACGGCGGCGGGGCCGTGCGGGTGCGCGCGGCGCGGGTGAGCCACGCCGAAGCGGTCGCCCTGGGTTACGCCGGCGCGCCCATGGACGAGATGGCCCTGATCGAGGTGGCCGACGACGGCGCGGGAATCGCCCCGGAGGCGATCGGCCACATCTTCGAACCCTTCTTCACCACCAAGGCGCAGGGGGAGGGGACGGGCCTGGGCCTGGCGACCGTCTACGGCGTCGTCAAACAGTCGGAGGGCTGGATCGGGGTCACCTCCCAGGCGGGGCAGGGAGCGGTTTTCCGCATCTTCCTGCCGGTTCACCTTCCTCCGTTGGCCGTGGAGCCGGCCCCCGGACCGCCAACGCTTCGCGCGCCGGCGCGCGATCTTTCCGGCGCGGGGCGCATCCTGTTCGTGGAGGACGAGCGCCTGGTGCGCGGCGTCGCCGCCCGCCTGCTGCGCGCCCGCGGCTATGAGGTGATCGAGGCCGCCGACGGCGAGGAGGCCCTGGCCCTGGCCGAGGAACACGCCGGGACCATCGACCTGATGATCTCCGATGTCATCATGCCGGGCCTGGACGGGCCGAGCCTGCTCAAAGCCGCCCGCCGGTTTCTCGGCGATGCGCCGGTGATGTTCATCTCCGGCTACGCGGAGGCGGAGTTTTCGGATCTGTTGGAGGGCGAGGCGGGGGTGTCATTCCTCGCCAAGCCTCTGGACATCATGAGTCTGGCCGAGCGGGTGAAGGCGGCGTTGCGAGGCCCGGGCCTTGCCCGCGCCCGCGCTCCGGACTAGGCCGGGCGCCGACCGTGTCGCCAAGGAGTTCCGCCGTGCTCGACAGACGCCGCTTCCTGCTCGCCACCGCCGCCGGCGTAACCTTGGCGCCGTTCGCGCCGGCCTGGGCCGACGCCGCCTCGCCACAAGCGGCCCGGTTGAACGTCCTGCTCGACGCCTTTGTCCAGGACGATCTTCGCCGCTCGCCGCAGGAGGCTACGTCGCTGGGTCTCGACACCGGCCCCCTGGCCGGCCAGCGCGCCCGCCTGCGCGATGTCTCCCTGGAAGCGAGGGTCCGGGACAAGGCGGAAACGGCCGAGCGCCTGGCGCGCCTGGCCACGGTCGAGCGCGGGAAGCTCTCCGGCATGGCGGCGGTCAACTACGACACCGTGGACTATATCTACACCGTCGAGGACGAGGCCAACCGGCGCTTCGACTACGGGACGGGGCCGGGGCGGCCCTATGTGCTCTCGCAGCTCACCGGCGCCTACCAGGGTGTCCCCGATTTCCTCGACAACCAGCACCCCATCAACGACAAGGCCGACGCCGAGGCCTACCTCGATCGCCTGGACGCCTTCGCCAGGGTGATGGGCCAGGAGGTCGAGGTCGCCCGCCACGACGCGGCGCTGGGGGCCGTTCCCCCCGATTTCATCCTGGACCGCGCCCTGGGCCAGATGGCCCAGTTCCGCGCCACCCCGGCCGACAAATCGACCTTGGTGAACTCGGTGGCTCGCCGCGCCAAAGCCAAGGGGATCGAGGGCGACTACGCCGGGCGCGCCACGACCATTCTGGAGGCCAGGATTCTGCCGGCCCTTGACCGCCAGATCGCCCTGCTCGGCGACTGGCGCCGGGGCGCGACCGCCGACGCCGGCGTCTGGCGGCTGAAGGACGGCGAAGCCTATTACGTCAACGCCCTGAAATTTGGCACCACCACCGCCCTGACTCCCGAGGAGGTCCACCAGGTCGGCCTCGACCAGGTAGCCTCGTTGAGCGGTCGCATCGACGCCATTCTCAAGGGCCAGGGAATGACCAAGGGGACGGTGGGAGAGCGCATCCACGCCCTCTATCAGGATCCCCGCTACCGCTATGCCAACACCGACGACGGCAAGGTCGAGCTCATCGCCGACCTGAACAAACAGGTCCGGGACATGCAGGGCAGACTGCCGAAGTATTTCGCGACGCTGCCCAAGGCCACGGTGGAGATCAAGCGGGTGCCCAAGGTCATCGAGGCGGGCGCGCCGGGCGGCTATTACAACAGCGCGAGCCTCGACGGCTCAAGGCCCGGCATCTACTGGATCAATTTGCGCGACACCGCCGAGGTTCCCCGCTGGACCCTGCCGACCCTGACCTATCACGAAAGCATCCCCGGCCATCACCTGCAGCTTTCCCTGCAGCAGGAGGCCGACCTGCCGCTGATCCGCAAGGCGACCTTCCTGTCGGCCTATGGCGAGGGCTGGGCGCTCTACGCCGAGCAACTGGCCGACGAGATGGGTGTCTATGAGAACAACCCCATGGGCAAGGTCGGCTATCTGCAATCGGCCCTCTTCCGCGCCTGCCGCCTGGTGGTCGATACCGGCCTGCACGCCAAGCGCTGGCCGCGCGACAAGGCCATAGGCTGGATGGCCGACCACGACGGCGACCAGGTAAGCGCGGTCACCACCGAGGTGGAGCGCTACTGCGTGTGGCCGGGCCAGGCATGCAGCTACAAGATCGGCGGCAACACCTGGAACCGCCTGCGCGACAAGGCCCGCGCCGCCCTGGGCGCCCGGTTCGACATCCGCCGCTTCCACGACGCCGGCCTGCTGGCCGGGGCGATGCCGTTGACGGTGCTGGAAGGGGTGATCGACGGTTGGATCGCGACCGAGCGGGCGTAAGGTCGCCAGGGAGCGCCCGGCCGTGCGCGAGCGCATCACCGCCAGGGTGCTTCTGTTCGATCCGCACGATCGCATCCTGCTGATGAAGGGCCGCCTGCCGGGCGATCCGGCGGCGACGGGCGGCTGGTTCACGGTCGGCGGCGGCGTCGAGCCCGGCGAAAGCCTCGAAGCGGCGGCGGCGCGCGAGGTCGCCGAGGAAACCGGCTTCGATGATATCGAGATCGGCGAGGCGGCATGGCGGGGCGAGCAGATCCTCCACGACCGCAAGGGCCGCCCGGTCCTCTTCAAGGAAACCTATTTTGTCGCCCGTTGCGCCGGCGGCGAGGCCTCCCGCGCCGGCTGGCAGGCGCTTGAGCGCGAATTCATCGACGACATGCGCTGGTGGACCCTCGCCGAGCTGGCCGCCTGCGCCGAGCCGGTGTTTCCGCTTGGCCTGGCGCGAAGGCTCGCCGACCCTGTTGATGCGTCGCCCAAAGCGAAGGGACAGTCGCCCGATTGGTCAAATCAGGCGAATATGGCTAAACAGGTGGCGGACCCGCCGCGCGCTGATTTGGATGCCGGAATGCAAAAAGAGGCGCGCCCCTTGGCGTACGATATGCGGACCGCCGGCGGCGCGCCGGCTGAGGCGGCCGGTCGAAAGCGCATCTCCTGCGTCGTCTGCGCCTACAACGAGGAAGACCGCATCCGCAATATTCTCGACGCGGTCGATGGCCATCCGGCGCTGGCCGAAATCATCGTGGTCAACGACGGATCGACTGACGAGACCGAGGCGCTGCTGCGCACCTATCCGGGCATCCGGGTGATCTCCTACTCTCCCAATCGCGGCAAGACCTATGCCTTGAGCCGGGGAATCGCCGCCGCCAAGGGCGACTACCTGATGCTGCTCGACGCCGACCTCTCCGGCGTCACCGCCGCCGATATCGACGCCCTGGCCGACCCGGTGGTCAGCGGCCAGGCCGACGTCGCCATCAGCCTGCGCCAGAATAGCCTGGGCATCTATCGGCGGATGGGCCTCGATTTCGTCTCCGGCGAGCGGGTGATTCCCACCGCCCTGCTGCGCGGCGCCGTCGCCGCCATGCAGGCCCTGCCGCGCTGGGGCGGCGAAGCGTTCATGAACGAGCGGATCATCAAGGCCGGATATGGCGTGGCGGTGGTCAAATGGCCGGCGGTGTTCAACGTGCGCAAATACCACAAACTCGGCCGCTGGCGGGGGTTCCTCTCCGAACTCGCCATGATTCGCGACGCCCTGGGCGTGATCTCACCCTGGGGCGTGGTGCGCCAGAACTTCGGGCTCCTGCGGCTGATCAGGACCCATCCGGCGCGCATCGCCGCCCGGCGCCCTCACAGCGACGTTTCCTTCGATATCTCGTTCGTGAAGTATTTTCTGATCCGGTAGTAGACATAAACCAGGATCGCCGCGACGCTAAAGAGCACGAACGACAGGTAGTCGAAATACTTCATCGAGTGGGCGATGCTGGCGCCCAGGAAATAGCCGATCCCCTCGAAAAGCAGGACCTTCGGCACGGTGGCCAGCAGGTTGAACAGCAGATAGCGCATGACCGGCATCTTGGTCGCGCCGGCGAAATAGAGAATGATCGAGCCGAACGGCTGGGTCTTGCCGATCAACAGGAATTTCCAGTCGTGCCGGCGGAACCCTTCCTCGAGCGGCCTGAACCGTTCCTGGGTCAGGGCGAGGCGCTTCTCCAGCCGTTCGAGAAACGGCGTGTGGCCCCATCGCCCGAGGGAATAGTAGAGGGCGTCGCCGACCAGATCGGCCGCCACCAGCAGGGCGAAAATGAGCAGGCCGTCGAACTGCCCCGACGCCACCAGCGCCCCGGCGACGATGGTCACCGCCGGCCCCTCCACCACCGCGATCGGGAACAGCACCAGGTAGCCGTATTGCGAGACCAGGGGCGCGAGCTGCGAGAGAAGGTCGTGATGCATGCCCGCCCTCCTTAGCGCAAACGCCGGTCAAGCGAACCCCTTGGAGGGCGGCGTGGCCGACCGCACCGCCGCCGGGCCAGATTTGCAAGTCGCGACATTTTTCTCAAAGGCGATGTTACACTTGACATAGCATCCCCCATATGTAGGATGGCGGCCAAGGAGACCGACCGCCATGCAATCCGCCCTGAACGCCCCGCACCTCACCGATGAAGCCGCCGCGTTTGCCTACGTCGAGGCCAAACTGTGGCCGCACGGCGCGACGTGCCCTCACTGTGGCGTGGTCGGCGAAGCCTCGCGCTCGACGGGCAAGACGACCCGCATGGGCCTGTGGAATTGCCGCGCCTGCCGCAAGCCGTTCACCGTGCGGATGGGGACGATCTTCGAAAGCTCGCACGTCCCGCTCCGCGTCTGGTTGCAGGTCATGTATCTGGTCTGCTCGTCCAAGAAGGGGATCAGCACCCGCCAGATTCAGCGCACCATCGGTGGCTCGATGAAAACCGCGTGGTTCTTGGGACACCGCATCCGCGAGGCCATGGCTGACAACGGAAGCACCCTGATCGGTGGGGGCGGCGGGGCCATCGAGATTGACGAGACGTTTCTGGGAATCAGCCGAACACTTTCATCACTGGCAAAGGCTGGCGCACCAAGACCGGAACCGGCGGGATGCGGAAGATCGTCGCCGCCGTAGAGCGCGGGGGCCGCGTCCGGTCGATCAAGGTCGATAGCCTGCAAAAGCCTGAGATCGTGCGCGCCATGGAAGGCGTGAGCCGGGACAGCCACCTGAACACCGACAGCGCCCAGCATTATCGGCGGCTTGGCCTTGAGTTCCTGAGCCACGAAATGGTCGATCACGGCGCCCACGAATACGTCCGGGGTGGGGCTCACACGAACACCGTCGAGGGCGTGTTCAGCATTTTCAAGCGCGGGATGCGCGGCATCTACCAGCACTGTTCCGAGAAGCATCTTCACCGCTATCTGGCCGAGTTCGATTTCAGATATTCGAACCGGATCGCGCTTGGCGTTGACGACAAAGGCCGCGCCGACAACGCCCTCAAGGGCATCGCCGGCAAGCGCCTCACCTACGAAACAGTTAGTGCGCGGCGGTCGTCCGCCGAAGGCCGGATCGTCTGGTAGGCGGCGCTGGTTCACGCAGCCGCACCGATGGGCGCGGCGGGAAGACGATCCGCAATTGGAGTTGCCGTTCATGGATGAGGACTAACCCCATGCCGCCGGAACAGAGTGACCAAGATCGCCGAGAGATAATCGGGCGTCTTCAGCACCGCTATCAGGAAGCGGAGACGCGCCGCCTCAAGGCCGAACATGACGCCGCGATAGCGCGCGTGGATAAGTCTAACGTGGACGGCGCGCTTGGCCGCGCGAAGGGACCGCTTCCGGCTGGCGACATATGCCTTGAGTGCTGGATCAATCATGGGAACAAAATCACCATGGCGAACCGCCCGGAGCGCCCAGTGCGCCCCATGGTCGATCTATTTGTCTGCCCGCAATGTGGGCGCCAGGAGCCTCGAAACGCATGACGGATAAGCCAAAAACCAAGCCGCCTAAGCTCACCGACGCCGAACGCCACGCGCGCTTCGTCGCCATGGCGACGGAGGTCGAGGTGGACGAAAGCCCCGGCGCTTTCGATCGAGCGTTTGATCGGGTCGTCACGCGGTCAGTCCCCAAGAAATGAGTGATTGTAGATTCGGGCGTCGGTGACGCGCACGTCGACCTCGATAATGAGGCGCGTCTCGTGTTCCGAGTTTGATCGGCCCGACAGGAGCCGTTCGGTCTGAACGTCGATGCCGGTCACGAGCGTGTCGTCTTCAAGGACGCACAGGACCGGATCGGCCACGTCCGCATCGTGAAAAACATTCTCGGGATGCTGGGGGACCGAAAGAGCGTCGAGAAGTGTCTTGATGCGGTTGTCCAGGTCGCCCCCCTGATACACGCGCCCAGCGGCTTCCTTCCGCAGAAACAGAATCTTCAGGCGGCAATTGAGGCTCAGCCTCTCACGGACGAGGGGAAGGAAAGAGCGCCCACCGCGCTCCACGAGCTCGCACAGGTTTATCCTGGCGCCTGGCGGGCCTGCATATTCCTTCCCGTCCCTGAGCATCATTGGGCGAACCTTGATCGGCCCGGAATAGGTGTGATGCGCTTGCATGATGAGCGCGCCCTCGACGGGAAATTCCGGGGTCCCGGTAAGCGCCTTCAGGGGAGGGCTGATCCGCCACAGCTCAACGAGTTGCGGGTGAAAATGCTTCCGAATCTCCCACTTGGCCGCGTTTTTTCGGGAGCCGTTTCCAGAGGATGGCAGATCGCCGTCATAGGTCAGAGTGAACCGCATCAGCGGAAGTCCCCAGGCGGCGCCCACGCGGGATTGCCCGGTCGCGTTCATGCCACACCGCCCTCATACCACGGATTGACCGTGCTATGGGAAGTGTAACATCGCCTTCTCAAAAGAACATATTGCCAACACGGAACAAACCCGGTACGCTTTCTCCATCACGCGGGCCTTGGTCGCAAATGCATCGGACAGGGCGCTTGGCTCGCGGAATCATGGGATAGGATGGCGAGGACCAAGATGAGCAACATGGCGGCGCTGAGGCTGGTGGGAAAAGACGAAGGCGACAAGCAGCGGGCCCTCGAGGCGGCGCTGACCCAGATCGACCGGGCTTTCGGCAAGGGCTCGGTGATGAAGCTGGGCGACAAGGGCAAGATCGTCGAGATCGAATCGATCAGCAGCGGCTCGCTCGGCCTCGACCTGGCGCTGGGAATCGGCGGCCTGCCCAAGGGGCGGGTGGTGGAGATCTACGGGCCGGAGAGCTCGGGCAAGACCACCCTGGCCCTGCATGTGGTGGCCGAGACCCAGAAGGCCGGCGGCACCGCCGCCTTCATCGACGCCGAACATGCCCTCGATCCGTCCTACGCCCACAAGCTGGGGGTCGATCTGGACGACCTGCTGGTCTCCCAGCCCGACACCGGCGAGCAGGCGCTGGAGATCACCGACACCCTGGTGCGCTCCGGCGCGGTGGATGTGATCGTGATCGATTCGGTGGCGGCCCTGACGCCCCGCGCCGAGATCGAGGGCGAGATGGGCGACAGCCTGCCCGGCCTCCAGGCGCGGCTGATGAGTCAGGCCCTGCGCAAGCTCACCGCCTCCATCTCCAAGACCCAGACCCTGGTCATCTTCATCAACCAGATCCGCCACAAGATCGGCATTTCCTACGGCAGCCCGGAAGTCACCACCGGCGGCAACGCCCTGAAGTTCTACGCCTCGGTGCGCCTGGACATCCGCCGCATCGGCCAGGTCAAGCTGCGCGACGAGATCGTCGGCAACAACACCCGGGTTAAGGTGGTCAAGAACAAGGTCGCCCCGCCGTTCCGCGAGGTCGAATTCGACATCATGTACGGCGAGGGGATTTCCAAGCTGGGCGAGATCATCGACCTGGGGGTCAAGGCCGGGGTGATCGAGAAATCCGGCTCCTGGTATTCCTGGAACAGCCAGCGGATCGGCCAGGGGCGCGACAACACCCGCGAATTCCTCAAGGCCAATCCGGACATCGCCGATCAGGTCGAGGCGCAGGTGCGCGGAAATTCGACCAAGATCGTCGACGCCCTCCTGCTCGGGGCCGCCGAACCGATCGGTGACTAGAGCAAACCCCGTTCAGACGGAATCGTCTGAACGGGGATGATTTGCTCTAGACTCAAAGGTGTAGAGCCTGATTCAGCGTCCGCATCTGTTCCGTGCAAACGCACCAGGCTCTAGGGCGCCGCCGGGCCCGACGGTTGTTCGGGCGCGGCTTGGTCCTTTCCGTTGGCCGGCCGATGCGCGCATTGCGATCGGTCTCCCTTCTTGCAGGCCGCCACGCGCCTCTGCCAGTCGGCCATGTCGGCGGCGGCCTTTCGGGCCAGTTCATCGACCTGCGCCTGATGGGCGGCGAGGCTCGCGGCATAGGCTTCGTCGTTGGCCTTCGCCTGTTCGGCGATGGCGGCCTTCTTGGCTTGGTAATCCGCCATCTGGGTCTGATAGGTTTCGAACGCAGCCCGGTTGCGCGCCGCGACGGCGTCGAGCCCGGTCTTTATCCTGGCGTTGAGGGCGTCCGACGGGTCCTTGAGAGGCGCGGGGGCGGCGGTCGTCGCCTGGGCCGGGGCCTGGGCCTTGCGGCGAACCCCCAGCGCCTCGGCGTCGCGCGGGTTCAAGGCCAGAGCGCGCCTGGCGTCGGCCGCCGCGTCGCCCTGGCGCCCCATGGCGAGAAAAGCCTCGGCTCGCTTGACATAGGCGAATGCGCGGTCGGCGCGCGCCGGGCTGCCGTACAACAGAGCCTGAGAGAACAGTCGAACGGCGGTGTCGTTGTCGCCTCGGTTGAGGGCTTCGAGCGCCGCCTTCGCGCCTTGCGGCGGGTCGGCCCAGGCCGCGCCCGCCGCCATCGCCAAGGCCGCGAACGCCGCGAGCCAGGCGCCAGCATGCGTTCGAGCGCCCCAGGGCGCCGCCGGCAAATTCACTCTTCGCATCGCGATAGACCTCCGCTCACCCACGATCGGGCAAAAGGCTAATCCTGTTCCTGGCGCCGTCGTCAAGCCGAGCCAGGATCGCCGGTCACGGGGGCGATCGCCGAGCCGCTCGGCGGGGCCCAAATTTCGCCCCGGCCACCATCCGCGCGCCGCCCCCGGCCTTTCACTTTGTGCCGCCCGGCCCGAATGCTAGAGGCTGGCCATGCCGAGCCTCAACGACATTCGCCGCCAGTTCCTGGATTATTTCGCCGCCGCCGACCACGCGGTGATCGCCTCGGCGCCGCTGGTCCCCAGGGACGATCCCACCCTGCTGTTCGTCAACGCCGGCATGGTTCCGTTCAAGAACTATTTCACCGGGGCCGAGGCGCCCCCCGCGCCGCGC
>JBBRQW010000018.1:0-41398 GCA_038225765.1 Caulobacterales bacterium
AATCATAGCCTACAAATGGCAATTCCAACTGATCCGGATCGGGCGCTTCCTGTCCGCGTCGCCAGCGGCGCCCACGTAGCGACCCCGGCCTAAGCCGCCCTTCGGCCACTAGTCGTTCGATAGGTGAGGCGCTTGCCCTTGACGCCCAAGAGCGCGAGCGAGGCGCGCTCAACATCCTCGATGCCGACCTTGGAGCGGGTGTTGTAGCGAAAATCAAACTCCGCGAGGTAGCGGTGCAAGTGAGCCTCGCTAACGTGGTGGAACACGCCGTAGACGCCCCTCTTGAGGATGCTGAAGTAGCCTTCAACGGTGTTGGTATGCACGTCGCCGCGCACATATTCGTGGGCGGTGTGCTTGACCGCTTGGTGGCTGGTGAAATTCCAGCCGATGCCACGATAGACGTTCCCTTCGTCGGTCATAAGGCGGCTCGCCGCGCTGGCGTGGCGCGCGATGATGGGATGAAGCCTGTTGGCGGTCACGTCGGCCACATGGAACGAGCGGACGCTGCCGCCGCGCTCCACAAGGGCGAAGACGGGGAATTGAGGGCCGGGGCCGCCTAGCTTCTTGCGGGCGTCCCGTTGGAAAAATGCCTCGTCCGCTTCCAAGGTCTTGCCGTCTCCACCAAGGCGATCCGGCCAGACGCCGTGTTTCTGGGCCATGGCCTCGCGGATGCGGTGTCCAAGGAACCAAGCGGTCTTCATCGAACCGCCGAGGGTGCGTTGAAGCTGGCGGGTGCTGATACCCTTCTTGGATGAACAGACCAGGTGGATCGCCTGCAACCAGATATGGAGCGGCACATGGCTCGACTCGAAGATAGAGCCGATCCGCACGGTGAAGGGCTTGCGGCAGGCGTAGCACTTGCGAAGGCCGATCCGGGTAGTCTTGCCTTTCAGCGCGCCGATCTTGTCGCCCGTAGCGTGACAGAACGGGCAAATCGGGCCATTAGGCCACAGGCGCGCCTCAACGTGAGCGAAGGCGGATTGCTCGTTGTGCATGTGAGGTTCGGAAAGGACGGAACGCATGGTTAACTCCTTGAATGCGCCCACCTTACCAGCCTTTCAGGGTATGTCAAGTGTAACATCGCCGGAGTCGGGGCCGCTCGGCTAGAGCGGTGTCGCCGGCAGGTCCCGCCAGCAGAGCGCGTCGGTTCCAGGCCAAGGCGTCGCCTCGTAAACCCCTCGCGCCACCGCCCGGGCGAGGCAATCGGCGGCCAGGGCGCCCAGGCGCGCCAGGGTGAAATCGACCGGCGCGGTCAACGCCCGCCGCCCCGTCGCCAGGACAAAGACGGCGTCGCCGTCGAAGGGCGTGTAGAGGGGCCGGATGGCGCGGGCCAGGCCGGCCTGGGCCATGATCGCCACCCGCTTCGCCTGGCCGGGAGTCAGGGCCGCATCGGTGGCGACGCAGGCCAGGGTGGTGTTGGCGCGCAGTTGCGCCTCGCCGTGGGCCAGGCCCCACTCGTCGGGGCCGGCCCGCGCCCCGCCCAGGGTCAAGCCGCCAAATTCACCGTCGATTTCGAAGGGCGCGGACCAGAAGGCCCGCCCGCCCGGCGCCACCACCGAACCCAAGCAATTCACCGCCGCCAGGGCGCCCACGATGTAGCCGTCGGCGGCGACCGCCGAGGCCGAACCAAGGCCGCCCTTGAGGGCGCCGGCCATGGCGCCGGCGCCCGCCCCGGCGGTTCCCAGAGCGAACTCCCGGCGCGCGCCCTCGGCGGCGGCGATGCCCAGGGCGCGGTAGGGCGGTTCGAGGCCCCACGCCTTGTCGCCGCCGTTGCCCAGATCGTAGAGGACCGCCGCCGGCACGATCGGCGATTTGGGCACGCCCGGCCGCTCGATCAGGCCAAAGCCGCGCCCCCGCGCCCCCAGCCACGCCGCCACCCCGTCGGCGGCGGCCAAGCCGTAGGAGGAGCCGCCGGAAAACACCACCGCGTCCACCGCCTCGACCAGGGTGTCGGCGGCCAGGACATCGGTTTCCCGCGTCCCCGGGCCGCCGCCGCGCACATCCGCCGCGCATACCGCCGGCGCGTCGGCGAGAATGACCGTGACCCCGGTTCGCGCCGCCGCGTCCATGGCCTGACCGACGGTCAGCCCCGGCACATCGGTGATCAGGTTCAGCGGCCCGAAGCCGGCGGCGTCCATGCCCCGCGAGGTCGCACGAGGGGCCGCGCTTGTCCATGCGCCGGCGCGAGACGGTTCCGGCGGGCGGCGAACCTCGTTAAGACGGGCGAGCCATCTTCTTCCATCGAGGTTCCTTGCATGCGGCTCGCCATCGCTCTCGCCCTGGGCCTCCTCGCCGCCGCCGCCCCGGCCTCGCCTAAACCCGCGCCCAAGGGTGGCGCCCCCCGAAGCGAAACGCGCCCGCCGGCCATGATCGCCGCCGCCAATCCGGCCGCCGTCGAGGCCGGATTGGCGGTGTTGCGCGCCGGGGGATCGGCGATCGACGCGGCGGTGACCGTGCAGGCGGCCCTGGGCCTGGTGGAGCCGCAGAGCTCCGGCCTCGGCGGCGGCGCCTTCATGGTCTATTACGACGCGGCGAGCCGGCGGGTCACCGCCTACGACGGCCGCGAGGTCGCCCCCGCCGGGGCCACGCCCGACATGTTCCGCCGCCCCGACGGCAGCACGATGGGCAAGGGTGAGGCCATGCTCTCGGGCCGTTCCGCCGGTGTTCCCGGCGCCGTCGCCATGTTGGCTCTGGCCCACAAGGACCATGGCAAGAAGCCGTGGGCCTCGCTGTTCGGCGGCGTCGAGACCCTGGCCACCGAGGGTTTCACGGTCGGCCCGCGCCTCGCCGACGACATTGCCGGACACGAGCCCCAGGCGAAGGCGCCCGACGTGGTCGCCTATTTCAGCCGGCCCGACGGGACGCGGGTCAAGGCCGGCGATACGCTGCGCAACCCCGCCTACGCCGCCACCCTGCGCCGCCTCGCCGCCCAGGGACCCGCCGCTCTGCTCGCCGGGCCGATCGCCGCCGACATCGTGCGCCGCGTGGGCGAGGGTCCCACGCCCGGGACCATGACCCTGGCCGACCTCGCCGCCTATCGCCCCCACGCGGGTCCGGCGCTGTGCCGGCCCTATCGCGCCTGGACGGTGTGCGCCCCGGGGCCGCCGTCGGGCGGGCCGGCCACCCTCGAGGGCCTGGGCCTGCTGGCCCGCACCGACATCGCCGCGCACGGGCCGCGCGATCCGAAAGGGTGGTTCGACCTGGCTCAGGCCGAGCGGCTGATGTACGCCGACGACGAGCGTTACATGGGCGACCCGGCCTTCGTGACCGTGCCCCTGGCCGGCCTGCTAGATCCCGCCTATCTGGCGGCGCGCGCCAAACTGATCGGCGAGCGCGCCGGCCCCGCCCCGGCCCCCGGCCACCCCGCCGGGGCCCCCGCCGTCGGCGCCGACGCCACCCACGAACCTGGCGGCACCTCCTCGTTCGTGGTCGTGGACCGGTGGGGCAATGTGGTCTCCATCACCACCACGGTGGAGAGCATCTTCGGCGACGGGCGGATGGTCGACGGCTTCTTCCTCAACAACCAGCTCACCGACTTTTCCTTCGCCCCACGCGACGAGACCGGCGCGCCGGCGGCCAACGCGGTGGGGCCGGGCAAGCGGCCGCGCTCGTCCATGTCGCCCACCATCGTTGTCGATCGCCAGGGCCGTTTCGTCGCCGCCGTGGGCTCGCCAGGCGGCCTGGCCATCCCCTCGTTCGTGCTCAAGGCGATCGTCGGCGTGCTCGACTGGAACCTTTCCATGCAGGCGGCGATCGCCCTGCCCAACCTGATCGCCATCGGCGATTTCTACGTCTCCGAGCCGGCGAAGTTCGCGCCCGGCGTCGTCGAGGGTCTGGCGGCGCGCGGGATGGTCGTGCGGGGCGGCTTCGGCGGCGAGGGATCGGGCCTGCACGGGGTGATGGTTCGGGGCGGCGCGCTCGAAGGCGGCGCCGATCCCCGCCGCGAAGGCGTCGCCAGGGGGTGTTGTTAGGGGGTCGCTCCGTTCGGAAGGGTCAGGTCGAACACCGTACCCGCCGGGCCTGTCTCCACCAGGGCGAGGTCGCCGCCGTGGCCCTGGGCGAGTTCGCGGGCGATGGCCAGGCCCAGGCCCGCGCCGCCGCGGCGGGTCGAGCCGGCGAAGGGTTGGAAGAGGTTGGATCTGGCGCGCTCGGGCAGGCCCGGCCCGTCGTCGGCCAGGCGCAGGACGCTCATGCCCCCTTCGTGGCGGAGGGTGGCCGAAATCCGCCCGACCCGGCCCCGATCCTCCACCGCGTCGATGGCTTCGCGGGCGTTGCGCAGCAGATTGACCAGGATGCGGTGAAGCTGGTCGGGGTCGGCGTCCACCTGGGCGCCCGCCGCGATGTCGGTCTCCAGCGCCACGCCAGCAGCGGTCAGGCCGGCGTCCTCGGCCGCCGCCTCGAGGGCCCCCCGTAGCGGCGTGGGCCGTTTGTCGGGGGCCGGTTCGGCGCTGTTGCCGAAGGTGAGGACGTTGGAGGCCAGGGCGATGGCGCGGCTGAGCGCGCGCTCCAGGCGGGGCAGGGCCTGGGCGACCTTGGGGTCGCCGGACTGGGCCAGGCGCTCCGAGGCGATCTGGGCGCTGGTCAGCATGTTGCGAAGGTCGTGGTTGATCTTGGCCACCGCCTCGCCCAGCGTCGCCAGGCGGGCGCGGGAGCTGAGGGCGGCGCGCAGGTCGCCCTGCATCCGCGCCAGCTCCCGCTCGGCCCGCCCGATCTCGTCGCGGCGGCCGGACGGCGGGATATGCGCCCCCGGATCGGCCGGGTCGGCGCGGAAGCGCTCCATGGACCGGGTGATGCGCTGCATAGGGCGGACCAGAAAAAAGGTCAGCGAAAAATAGACCACGGCCCCAGCCATGACCGAGGTGAACGCGGCGATGCCCATCAGGCGCCAGAGCTGGGCGAGCAGGTCCTTTTTCAGTGGCCCGTCGGGCGCGACGATCTCCACGAACTCGCCCGAGCGGAAGCGCGGCTTGGCCATCACCCGCACCATGCGATCGCCGCCCTCGGCCAGGGTTTCGAACGGCAACAGCCACGGCATCGGGCTCTCGCGCCGCAGATCGACCAGATAGGGATTGCGCTTCAACCGCGGCGCGGCCAGAAGCAGCCGCCGTTCGTTGTCCACCTGCAGGGCGACCGACACCACGCCGGCGCTGGCCAGGAGCCGCTCCGACACATGTTCGGTGACCACGCCGCCGGGGGCGGTCTCCTCCACCAGGGAGGCGAGTTCGGCGGCGCGCAGGCGGTCCAGCAGCCACCGTTCCTCGAACGCCGCCAGGTTGGTCGGCAAAATCAGCAGATTGGCCAGCACCACGATGGCCACGGTGAGCAGCAGCAGCCGCGCCGAAAGGCCGCCGGGCCAAAAGAAGCGGCGTCGCCAAAAGAAGCGGCGCGCGGCAGGGATGAGCGGGTCGGGGAGCGCGGCGTCCGCCATGGCCGCTTCGTTACTTTACCGGGCCGTTCGGGGCAATGAATCCACCCCCTGGCCGCCGGTCATCGCGCGCCCACCGCCTCGGCCACGCCGGCAAAGCCGTCGGCGCGCAGCCGCGCCGCGAGCTCCTCACCTATCCGCGCCACCAGCCCCGGTCCGGCGAAAATCAGGGCCGAATAGAGTTGCACGGCGCTCGCCCCGGCGCGGATCTTGGCGTAGGCGTCCGCGCCGTTGGCGACGCCGCCGGTCCCGATCAGGGTCAGGCGCCCGCCGGCCGCCTCGTGGAAATCGCGCAGCAGGCGGGTGGAGGGCCCCATCAGCGGCGCGCCCGAGAGCCCGCCCGCCTCGCCCCGATGAGCGCCGCGCAGGCCCGCCGGCCTGGCCACCGTGGTGTTGCCGACAACCAGCCCGTCCAGCCCGAACCGCCGCGCCGCCTCGACGATGGCGACGATTTCGCCCTCCTTGAGATCGGGCGCCACCTTGAGAAACACCGGGGCCTCGCCGCCCGCCGCCCGCGCCCGCCTGGCCCCCGCCACCGCGTCCAGCAGCTCGGTGAGGGCGGCGCCGGTCTGCAGCGCCCGCAGCCCCGGCGTATTGGGCGAAGAGACATTGAGGGTGAAATAGTCGCACAGGCCCCAGAGGCGGGCGAGCCCGGCCACATAGTCGGCCACGCGGTCGGCGGAGTCCTTGTTGGCGCCGATATTGGCCCCCACGACGCCGACGCGGCGGGGCGCCGACAGGCGATCGGCGAACGCCGTAAGGCCGGCGTTGTTGAAGCCCAGGCGATTGATCACCGCCCGGTCCTCGGTCAGCCGAAACAAGCGCGGCCGGGGATTGCCCGCCTGCGGCCTCGGAGTCACGGTGCCGCACTCGATGAAGCCGAACCCGGCGGCGAGGAGGGCGCCCGCGGCCTCGGCGTTCTTGTCGAAACCGGCGGCCAGGCCGATGGGATTGGCCAGCGGCAGGCCGGCGAACGTCGTGGCCAGGATCGGGTCGGCCGGCCCCCGCGCCACCGGCCCCAGGCCGGCCTTCAGGGCGGCGAGGGTCAGCCGGTGGGCGGTCTCGGGCGGGAGCAACCGCAGCGCGCCAGCCGCCAGGTCGTGCGGCGCGCTCATGGAACAAGTTCGCCCAGATTGGGGACGCCATCAGGTCCCAGCGACGCGGGCCGCGCCTCGACCACCCATTCGCACGGAAGGGGGCCGTAAAGACGGGGAAAGAGATCGCCGCCGCGCGAGGCCTCCCACCGCAACGCCGCCCCGGCCCGCCCCGCCTCCACCGCCAGCACCATCAGGTCGCCCTGGCCGCGAAAATGCAGCCGCGCGGTTTCCGGCGCCTGATCGGCGGTGGAAAAGTGAATGAACCCATCGGCGCGGTCGAGGGCCGAGCCGTCGTAGCAACCCGCCGCGAGCGCGGCCTCCCACGCGCGGCGGGGAAGGATCCTGTAGATACGGGTCACCTCGCGCCGCCCCTCAGTCACGCCCTACCCACCCTCTCCGCCATGGTCGCGGACGTGAAAGAGGCCCTCGATCGAGGCTCGCCCGTCGGCATCGATGCGCAGGGCGGCGGCGGTCGCGGTGGCGAAATCGGCCGACACCCGATCGATGTCGGCGGCGGGCGCGTCGCCGCCCTCGAGCAGGGCGACCGCCAGTTCCTGCAGGCTCGGGTTGTGGCCCACCACCATGACCGTGCCGGCGCCGTCCGCGCCGGCGTCCAGTTCGGCGGCCACCCCCTCGGGCGCGGCGTTGTAGAGGCCCTTTCGCACTTCCATCGCGACCTCCGGGAAGGCGCTTTGCGCGTATTGCCAAGTCTCGCGCGCCCGCCGCGCCGGCGACACCAGCACCAGGTCGGGCGCCAGCCCCGCCCGCGCCAGCACGGCCCCCATGATCGCGGCGTCGTCGCGGCCTCGCGGCGCCAGCGGGCGGGCGATGTCCTGGCCGCCGGGCGAGCGCGGTTCGGCCCTGGCGTGTCGAAACAGAATCAATCGGCGCATGTTCGAGGGCCCTTCCCGGCACCTTCATAGCGCCTCGCCGCCGCCGCCGAAACCTAAGGCCAAGTTGACAGGCCATGGGTTTGGCGATCCTACCGCGCCATGCCCGCGAGCGATCCCTCGCCCTCCGGGGCGCAAGACAACGGCGGCTCGATGGTCTTTTCGAGCGAGACGCCCCTGCCTCTCGATTCCGGGGCGCGGATCGATCGGCCCGAGATCGCCTATCGGACCTACGGCGTTCTCAATCCCGAGCGCTCCAACGCCATTCTGGTCTGCCACGCCCTGACCGGCGATCAGCATGTGGCCGGAACCCATCCGGCGAGCGGCAAGCCGGGCTGGTGGTCGAGCCTGGTGGGGCCCGGCCTGCCGCTGGATCCCGACCGGCACTTCATCGTCTGCTCCAACGTTGTCGGCGGCTGCATGGGAAGCACCGGGCCGTCGTCGCTGGGCCCGGCCGGGACGCCCTGGGGCCTGACCTTCCCGATGATCACCATCGCCGACATGGTCCGCGCCCAGGCGATGCTGGTGGACGCGCTGGGCGTCGAGCGGCTGTTCGCGGTGGTCGGCGGGTCGATGGGCGCCATGCAGGCGCTGCAGTGGGCGGCGGACTACCCCGAGCGCCTGTTCGCCGCCGTGTGCATCGCCGGCGCCGCCCGCCATACGACCCAGAACATCGCCTTCCACGAGGTGGGCCGCCAGGCGATCATGGCCGATCCCGACTGGCGCGGCGGCGACTACGCGGCCCTCGGGACACAACTCGGGGCGCGACGCGGGGCGCGGCCGGAAAAGGGCCTGGCGGTGGCGCGCATGGCCGCCCACATCACCTACCTTTCGGAGGCGGCGCTGCAGCGCAAGTTCGGCCGCGATCTCCAGCGCGACGGCCTGTCGTGGGGATTCGACGCCGACTTTCAGGTGGAAAGCTATCTGCGCCACCAGGGGGCCAGTTTCGTGGGCCGCTTCGACGCCAATTCCTATCTCTACATCACCCGGGCTATGGACTATTTCGACCTCGCCGCCGCCCACGGCGGCCTCCTGGCCGACGCCTTCCGCCAGGCGAGGGACGTGCGCTTCTGCGTCTTCTCCTTCACCTCCGATTGGCTCTATCCGACCGCCGAGAGCCGGGCCGTGGTGCGCGCCCTGACCGCGGCGGGGGCGCGGGTCAGCTTTCTGGAAATCGACACCGACAAGGGTCACGACGCCTTTCTCCTCGACGAGCCGGTCCTGCGCGACGCCCTGGGCGGCTTTCTGGACTCGGCGGCGCGGGCGCGGGGGTTGGGATGAGCGGCGCGGCCCCGCGTGAGGATTTCCGCCAGATCGTGGCCCTGGTCCGCCCCGGTTCGCGGGTGCTCGACGTCGGCTGCGGCGAGGGCGCGCTCCTCGAACTGCTGGCGCGGGAGAAGGGCGTCGATGGGCGCGGCATCGAGATCAGCCCGGCGGGGGTGTCGGCCTGCCTGGCGCGGGGCCTGGCGGTGGTCCAGGGCGACGCCGACCGCGATCTCGACGATTTTCCGGCCGGCGCCTTCGACTATGTCATCCTCTCCCAGACCCTGCAGGCGGTGCTCCGGCCGCGTCATGTGCTGGGCGAACTGCTGCGCATCGCCGGCCAGGCCATCGTCTCCCTGCCCAATTTCGGGCATTGGCGGGTGCGCCTGGACCTGCTGGCCCGCGGCCGCATGCCGGTGACCGGCGCCCTGCCCGAACCATGGTGGGCGACCCCCAACATCCACCTGTGCACCCTGCGGGATTTCACCGGCCTGTGCGGTGAACTGGGCCTTAACATCGACGCGCGGGTCGCCCTGACCGCCGGCAAGCCCGCCCGCGCCGCGAGGTCGCCGCTCATCGTCGAGAGCTGGCGGGCGGAGGCGGCGCTGTTTCTGCTCAGCCGGCGGCCGGGCGTTCCCGGCCGATCGGGGCCGGCCTGAAGGCGGGCCGGGCCGGGACGCGGGCGCGCAGGCCCTGGGGGCGGACGGCGAAGGTCTGTTTGACGACCTCGATCAGGATCACGCCGGCGAACGGCGGCCACAGGCGCGCGCCCAACCGCTCGAAGCCTTGGGCCCATCGCCACGCCCAGGCCACAGGCGGCGCGTAGAGGGCGCGGGTCCAGCCCACGGGTTCGAAGTCGGCTTCCCGCGCCAGAGCCTCGATTTGACGCCGGCTGAACGGGCGACCGTGACCGAAGGGGCTGTTCTCGGCGCGGGCCCATGGGCCATGGCGGGCGGTCACCACCAGGATCGCCCGCCCCGACGGCGCCAGCACCCGCCAGACCTCGCACAGCACCGCCAGGGGGTTTTCGCTCTCCTCCAGGGCGTGAACGGCGAGGACGCGGTCGAAGAGGGAGTTGGCCAGCGGCAGCGCCGCCTCCGGCGCCAGGCAGGCCAGGTTGCGGCCCCCTTCGGGCCACGCCTCCACGCCCTGCGCGGCCGGCATGACCGCTACCGTCCGACGCGACCTTCCGCTCGCCGGATCGACGAAGGGCGTGGCGTAGCCCAGGGCCAGAACGTCGAGGCCCTCGACGCGACCCCACGCCTCAACAACCTGGCGCGAGATCATTTGCCGCGTGACCCGCCCCATCGGCGAGGCGTAGAAGGCCCGAAGATCAAGGACGCCTTGGCGCATGGGCGCTCCGGCTTGGCCTCTTCCCCTCAGGATCGATCCGGCGATCCGTCCCGCCCGCTGGAGGCGCCTCGATGACCCTGGCCATTCGGCAATTCCCCTGCCTTTCCGACAACTACGGCTTCGTGATCCGCGACGAGGCCAGCGGTGCCACCGCCTGTATCGACACACCCGACGCCGCCGCCATCCTCGCCGAGCTGCGAGCGGCCGGCTGGGGGCTCGACTTCATCTTCAACACCCATTGGCATCCCGACCATGCCGGGGGCAACAGCGAGGTCAAGGCCGCCACCGGGGCCAGCATCGTCGGGCCGGCCGAAGTGGAGCGGATCGCCCCCCTCGACCGGATCGTCGCCGGCGGCGATGTCGTGGAGCTGGGTGAGACCCGGTTCGAGGTGATCGAGAGCGGCGGCCACACGCTCGGCCACATCGCCTATTTCGATCCGGCCGATCGGGTCGCCTTCGTCGGCGACACCCTGTTCGCGCTCGGTTGCGGGCGACTGTTCGAAGGTACGCCCGAACAGATGTGGGCCAGCCTCCGGCGCCTGGCCGTGCTGCCCGCCGACACCCGGGTCTATTGCGCCCACGAATATACCGCCGCCAACGCCCGCTTCGCCCTCACCGTGGACGACGACCCGGCTGTTGGAAGACGGGCCGAGGCGATCTTCGCCGCCCGCGCGCGCGGCGAAGCCACCGTGCCCACCACCATCGCGCTGGAGACCGCCACCAACCCGTTCCTGCGCGCCCCGCGCCTGGCGGCCCGCGTCGGCAAGGCCGGCGCGCCCGATCACGAGGCGTTTGGCGCCCTCCGCGCGGCCAAGGACGCGTTCAGGGGATAGAACAGCCGCCAAGGCGCGCTACTTTGCTCCCAGGGCGCGCACGATCCGCTCCGACGACGGGCGGCCGGCGATGCCCAGGGCTGGAACGATGTCGATGGTCAGCACACCGGCCCGAACCCTGGCGCCCGGCTTGGCGGCCGGCGCGATCGCCACCTTCGCGACGCGGGCCAGAAACGCCTTTCCGCCGGCCCGTCCCGAAAGCGTGACCATCGCCTCGACGGCGAGGCCGGCGGCATCGGCGATCAGGCCGTCCGAATTCACGTCGGCGTCGGGGGCGTCGAAACCGACCAAATGCTGCGCCGCCCGGCTGGAGCGCACGCTGGCCTGATACAACCGCTGATAGAGGGCCACCGGCCCCAGGGGCGAAAGGTGCAGGGGCCCGGACGGCCCCACCAGGGCCACGGCGGACCCCTCCGGGCGGCGGGGGGTGAAGACGGTCATGCCGCCCAGGTTGGTGGCTCGCAGAAACGGCTCGCCCATATCGTTGGTGTAGATCATGTCGCCGCGCGGGCCGCGGGAGGGCGAGAGAACCCAGACTTCGGGGCTGTCGTCGAACTTGAGCAGGGGCTGGCGCCCGCTGCGGTCCAGGACGAAGGCCCCGCCGGCGTCACTTAGATAGCGGGCGGTCGGCGGCGCGGCGATCTGACGGTCGCCCGACCGGCCCAGGGTAAGGGCTTTGCGAACCCAGGCGGGCGCGGCGTCGGCGAAGCCGGCGAATCCAGCCACGCTGGCCGCGGCGAGCGCCGCGGCGATGACCCGATCCCCGCCGAAGGCCCTGGACGCCGACACCATCGGCAAGTCCATGCGGCCCGATCAGGGCGGTTTTTGGACGGCGGGGCGATCCCTGAGCCTCAAGAGCCGGTCTGGCGCGGGCGGGCGGGCCGGCGCATCGGCCGCGCCCGGTGGCTCCGTTTAGCTCTGGTCGCCGCCGCCTTCCGGTGTGGCCTTGGCGCGCTGGCTCTCGCGATCCTTCTGCTGGCTCCAGTAGGCGGCCCCGGCTCTCGGCTTGAACATGGTGCGCGGCGCTCCGGTTCGGGAGACCACCGCGAAGACGTTGGCCTTGGCGTCATAGATCAGCTTGTCGCCGTTGCGCCGGTCCAGGGTCTCGGCGTCGCCGGGCGGGCTATCGACGAAGGTGTGGGCCTTGGTGACATAGTCCGTTTCGTTGGCGGCGCCGAAATCGCCGCCGTTCTTGGCGAACTGGTACTGGGCGTTCTCCTCCGCGCTATGGGTGCGGTTGGCCGCCCACATTG
Organism: Caulobacterales bacterium; assembly: GCA_038225765.1. Lineage (GTDB taxonomy): Bacteria > Pseudomonadota > Alphaproteobacteria > Caulobacterales > Caulobacteraceae > Acaudatibacter. The sequence continues at coordinate 12,115 of JBBRQW010000018.1, forward strand.
GCTTGCCGCCCACCAGGGGAACCGGCGCGTCGCGCCGCTCGCCATAGCTGGCCTGGCTGTAGGAGCCGCTGTTTCCGGTCGAGGCCCGGCTATCGGCGGAAGGAACCGCGGACTGCTTTTGGCCGCAGGCCGCCAGGGTGAGGGCGAGCGCTCCGGCCGCCGCGAACAACACTACTCTCATGGGTCGTCTCCCGTGTTCGACGCGTTGATGAGGGTACTGGAAAGTGGAACGGAACAAACTAAGAACGATCTTGGATCGTGGCGATTATCCGGGACTTGACGAGCAATCCTATCCATGCCATTGTCTCTCCATCGACACGGAGCCGAGGCCATGCGCATCCACCAAATGACGATCCCCCAGTTCGAGAAGATGTTCCCGAACGAAGATTGCTGCGCTGCCTACCTGGTCGCACACCGCTGGCCGGATGGGGTCCATTGCCCCCGCTGCGGCTCCACAAAGGTGTTCGCCCTGCAAACGATGGTCTTCAAGTGGGAGTGCATGGACTGCGGCAAGAGCACGTCCTACCGCTTCTCTCACATCGCCGGGACGATCTTCGAGAACACCAACAAGCCCCTTCGGGAGTGGTTTCGCGTCATTCACATGATGCTCACGAGCAAAAAGGGCGTCTCCGCGCTCCAAGTCCAGCGCGTCATGGGCTTCGGCTCCTATGAGACCGCTTGGTCCATGTGCCATCGCATCCGCGCCGGCATGGCGGACGAAGAATTTCAGAAACTCATGGGGATCGTCGAGATTGACGAAACCTACATCGGCGGCCGGAACCGCAACCGGCACGGCGACAAGCGTGACCCCGGCCACGGGCGGGGCCTCGCAAAGGAAGCCGTCATGGGCGCCGTCGAGCGCAAGGGCAATGTAGTGGCCCGCGTCGTCCAGAACGTCACCACGGCAACGATCCGGGGCTTTGTGGCCGAAGCAGTGTCGAACAAGGTCAGCCTGATTTGCACGGACCAATTCCGCGCCTATGACCGTTTGAAGCGCGACTATTTCCACCGCTCGGTTAACCACTCCAAGGGGCAATACGTTGTCGGCGCGATCCACACTCAAACCATCGAAGGGTTCTGGTCCTTGGTGAAGCGCGGCATGGTCGGGACGTTTCACAAAGTCAGCGCCAAATATCTGCCGCTCTATGTCGCGGAATTCCAATTCCGATACAATAATCGGGAGAATGACGACATCTTCGGAGCCGCGATTAGCGCTTGTTAGCGGGTCAATGTTCATTGTCAATATTTTTCAATATTTCTCTTAGTTCGTCTTCCTTTGCTATGAGATCATTATAATAGTTCGCCCCCTCTAGGCTTTGCCCGGAAGGAACGGCTACAACTGCTTCCTTTGCGTGGGCGGTGGCGAATCTTACCGCGTAGGCAGGATTTATTCTAATTAGATACTGATCCACGCGGCCACTCCAATCCAGTCGCGCAGCCTTCAGGACTGCGGCGTCCTGCGTCGTCTTGAAGGAGGTCCCCATTGTGGCGGCTTCCGCAAAGAAGCGCAGGAAGCTCTCCGTCACATCCAAGGGTGCCCGCGTCACCAACGCGGGTGCCGAGGGGAACGGGCTGATCTGAGCTTGAGACCGCACCGGAGACGCCGCTGCACCCGACGACGCCACGACAGGTGTTGCAAGACGGGAAAGGAGGGTCGCGATTTGGTCGCGATAGCCGCCTGGGCCGCTAATAGACGTTTCATCGTCCCGCAAGCTCGTTTCGGAGCGTGTTAATTTTTCAGCATATCCGCCGTCGCCGCTTATTGCGGCTCTAAATTTGTCCGCGTCCTTGTATTCATCACGAAAAGCAAGGAAACACGTAATGACTATTCCCGAGACGGCGACGGGATATAAATACCACCTTGGTAAAAATAGCCTTCCTATCCATGGATGATCTTCCAGCCATGCCCGTCGCTTCTCTGGTAGCCATGCATACATCACTGGGATAACAAGCACGACGTTGGTAAGCAACCAGAAGGCGTGATCGGCGGCGTGAAATAGAAAAGCATATAGAGCGGCGCGCATGGCGACTCCTCCGATCTCGGATCGTGACCCGAATCAAAGCGGTCGTCAAGTCCCGGATAATCGCCTGGATCGTTTGTCCAGAGAAGGCTTATCCCCTTGACACACGTATAGAGAGGAATTATTTTGAGGGCATAGGAGATTTCCATGGCCCGTCCGCCCCGCAGTCAAGCCGGAAACCGCGTCAGCAGCGTCCAGGCGTTCTCGGTTCGCGAGTTTTTCGCGCGCTTCCCGAACGATGAGACGTGCCTTGAACACATCATGTCGGTTCGCCACGGCCTTCGCCACGCTTGCCGCAAGTGCGGCGTGGTCGATGCCACCTTTCACCGCCTGGCGAAGCGCCCGGCCTATGCCTGTGCTCATTGCGGCGATCATGTTTATCCGTGCGCCGGGACGGTGTTTCAGGACACGCGGACGCCCCTCACGATGTGGTTTTACGCGATCTATCTCTTTGTCGCGACGCGCCATGGCGTGAGCGGCAAGGAGCTGCAACGCCAGCTCGGCGTCACCTACAAAACCGCCTATCGCATGGGGATGCAGATTAGGAAGCTGATTGGGAGCGTCGATGAATTCACCGCGCTTCAAGGCCACGTCGAAATCGACGAAACGATGGTCGGCGGCCGGGCGACGCGGGCGACCCTGCGGGACAACAAAACGATTGTCATGGGCCTCCGCCAGCGCGGCGGCCGGATGGTGACGGAGATCATTCCCGACGCGACCACGGCCTCCCTGAAAAAGGTTGTCCTGGAAAATGTCGCGCCTCGCACCGTGATCTCGACGGACGAATGGCCCGCGTATGGCTTACTGACCGCCTATGACTACCAGCATGGCACGGTGAACCACTCCAAGGAGGAATGGGCGCGGGTCGATCCTGAAACCGGGATCAATCACCACGTCCAGCACGTCGAAGGTTTCTGGGCGATCTTCAAGCGGTCGGTGCGGTCAACCCATATCCACATTTCGCGCCAACACATGGCGCGGTATCTGGACGAATTCACTTTCCGCCAGAACCATCGCCAGATTGGGAACGCGATGTTCGACCTGATAATTGGGGCCGTGTAACCGCGACGCGCCTGACGGATTCGTCAAAGTCGGCCTTGGAGACAGGGCCGACGCCGGCGGCTTCGGCCTGGGTGACAAATGCATCGACACGGCCGGTTCGTAAGGCTTCGCTAAGTGACAGATGCGCCATCGGATCTCCTCTGCGGAGCGGGAACCGGTTGGGGATTGGGACCAACCGGTTCCCTCATATAGGCTTAAATTCACCCCCTCACAAACGACAACCGGTTGCCCCATTCTAGGAACCGGTTGAACGCCAACCGGTTCAGATAAGCACCGGATGGTCGTCAACCGGTTGGTCTTCATCCGGTTGGCCGCGGACCTTCCTCCAAGCCGCACCGCCTCCCTGTTCCTTGCCTGGCACAGGCTCGATCATGTTTCTGAATTTCAGACCGAGAAAGACCGTCTTCATCGAATTTTCAGACCGGATTCCGGTCAACTCCCTCGCCTTGCGGTTAGTAATCTCGGCGTTCCCCTCCAGATACGCCATGACGGTGTCGTGAGGCGACGCTAGGCGCGTATGGCGTATGTGAACGACCACAGAGTGGGGGCGCTCTTCGATTTCGGGTTCCTTTAATCGAAGCCTCTTCATCGCCTCAAAGGCGGTGTTAAGTCCCTCTCCAACATCCTTATTCGGTGGATTGGGAAACTTATGTATTAGCCTCACAATTTTTGGGTTCCTCGCTGATTGTTCGCTAAGAATATTCATTGTCGTAATGTGTCCCGGTAACTTTCCTGGGCTTTCCACTTCAATTCTATTATCAAAAATACGGACGTGAATGTCCGATAGGTCACTATAATCCCTATATAAAACCGCGTTTGTTATTATCTCGTGTAGCGTCTCATGAGGATAGCTCACTTGTACGAGCCCACTTTCTGCCAAAGCTTTTACATCTTGCACCAACTCCGTCGTCTTATTAACTGCTTCAAATATTTGGTCATATGAACAACCTTCTATCGTAAGCGGCTCAAACATTAACTGTTCTCTTGTTCCCTCCTCGTCTCTGGAACCATATCGATAAATCTTAATTGCTGACCGTTTCGGGAGAGCCGCCTGCGGTTCGTCGCTATAGAGAAGGACGCCAGCAACCATCGGCTTATCATCTTTGATAAGATTTTGTTTTCTTAGCCAGTCTTCTGGTTCCGCCGTTGGGACTACATCTAAGAGGAATCGTATTATTACGGTAGAATTTGTGACCACCGACATATCCGTGTTAACGGGATCGTCTTCAAAGGGAATTATCCCTTTGACATAGCCGCACTCTAGGCGCATAATCCGGCCATTGGAGATACCGATGACCGACCTGACGAACCCCATCTTTCACGACGAAGGCGCCGCCCGCGCTCACCTTGAAGCGATCCGCTGGCCGAATGGCCCGACGTGCCCGCATTGCGGCGCGCTCACGGAAAATATCACGCGCCTCGAAGGCGGCTCGCATCGCCCTGGCCTTTTCCAATGCAACGCCTGTCGCGGCCACTTCACGGTCCAAGTCGGTTCGGTGATGGAACGCTCTCATATCCCCCTCGCCAAATGGGTTCTGGGCTTCCACCTGATGGCCGCCAGCAAGAAGGGCGTCTCGGCTCACCAACTGCATCGCATGTTGGGTCTGACCTACAAGACGGCGTGGTTTTTGGCGCACCGTATCCGCGAGGCCATGCGCCCTTTTGATGATGGCGCCGCGCCGATGGGCGGGGTGAACAAGGTTGTCGAGATCGATGAAACCTACGTCGGCGGGAAGGAAAAAAACAAACACGCTCACAAGCGCCTTCCCGGCTCGCAAGGCGGCGCGAACAAGGAAGCGGTTGTCGTTCTTGTGGAGCGCGACGGCAAGGTTCGCGGCCACCATGTTGCGGCCGTGAACGCGAAAACTCTACGCCCGATCCTGGCCGCTCAAATCGACGCGGCGACGCACCTTATGACCGACGAAGCGGCGGTCTATCCCGTCATGACCGGCGGCTTTGCCGGCCACAGCACCGTCAATCACTCCATCGGCGAATATGTCCGGGACGGCGGGTTCACGCATACGAACACCGCCGAAGGCTATTTCGCGATTCTGAAGCGTGGCCTTTACGGGACCTTCCACCACGTTAGCGCGACACACTTGAAGCGCTACGTTGGCGAGTTTGATTTCCGCTACAACAGCCGCGAGATCACCGATGGCGAGCGGGCCAATCTGGCGGTTGCGGGCGCGGCCGGCAAGCGCTTGACCTATCGACAGCCTCACGGCCTCCAAGCGGCCTAAGAGGCGCTCGCGGAAGGCTTCGCGCGCTTCTGGCGAGACTCCCCAGACTTTGACGGTCTAGGTTGCGGCGGCGTGTTCAGCGCCCGCCGCAACGCCTCGTCGCGGCGGCGGGCAGCTTCCGCTTCCGAATAGTCGTCTGCTACCTTTTCCATAGGACCAATTCTAGCACGGGATCGCAGATGAAGCGAAAGGCGCCATCAAGGCGAGCCGGGATGCACTATCGCGCAATTCTGGCCAATTTCTCGCAACAGCAGCTCGCCGGTATCGGGGCGGTCGCGATGACATTCAATGACGCCGAACGAGCCCTGCACGAACTTCTAGCGCCATGCCTCCGCTGGCCCTCCCATTTCGAGATTTTCGCCTCCCGCATCAATGGCATGGACGGAATCGCGGCTATCATCCGCGCCGCTGGGAAAAATCTCATTCGACTCGATGCGGCGCGCGTTCAAATGGCCATTGGCCTTTGGGGCGACCTCGATCAAAGCTTGAGCGCCTTCTTGGAGGCCAAACGGTTTAGGGACGGAGTCATACATGCCAACATTTGGGATGCCCAAACCGCAATCGCCACCCAACACGCCAGTCAGGGAAGACTCCAGGAAGTGTTATTAACTACAGAGGCGTTAGATTGGCTAACGAAAACCTGCATCATTGTTGCAGAGGAGCTTCGCGCTTGGTATGGCGTATTGGCTGCGGGATCGATCCTTATGGTAAACTACGGGCTCGCCGGTCCAGAGAGAGCACCCCTCGAACAAGCCGTTCTAGACGCCACGGTTCCAGCCCTATCGTGTCGGCCCCGTCGGCAATCTCTTGGGCCAGCTCCCAAATTTCCTCCCCCACCGGCTCTGCCGCCACACACTCCGGCCCCGCCGTGAAATCCCCCGTTGTGGACGCGCCGCGTTTAGACATAACGCGGCCATTCTAATAGCGCCGGCCTGTCGATGCAAGTATCGAGTCAGGCCATCGCTATGTCAAAGGGATAATTCCCTCTTCAAAAGTAACTATTCCTTTGTCGAGGCGCAGGCGGTTTATGTCGTCCACGCTAGAGACCTTAATATTCTGCGCATTGAATCGTCTATATGCATAGCCGTCTGTCGCGTTCACAAGGGCGCGTGTCTTTGAAATCATTAGATAGAGAAGAAAACCCGGTTGCGCATCCGCGCTATACCATGTGGCTGCATAGTGATTTGCAAGAGGTGTCATCTTGTCAATCACTTGAAATAAGCCGTTTGCTGCCTCCATAGAGGGAAAGCCGTTCCAAAAGCGGACGGCTTTCCCGTCGTTCTCGCCTATGCCGATAAATAATTCTCCGCCGGACGTGTTGGCGAACGCAGATATACTTTCACTCAATTTTGCTGGCGTGATCTCAATCCGCTTAAGATCGAGAAAATGGCCCTCTTGGAGGGAGAGGAACCGTGACAATTCGGCCTTGTCTATGTGTCTGTGCTCTAGCATCGCCAGTGACTTTGGATTCGTGGGGAGAATCCACAAGGTAACTCAGGTCAACCGGCGTTGCAGCTTGATTCCGTCATTACCTGCGTCAAGGGGATAAGCCTTGTCCAGAGGCTTTGTTTCACGCTAAGAGCCGGGGGCATTTTTGGGAAGGGCGTCGGTCCTTGAGCGAAACGCGGGTGCTGCTGATCGTGGGCGGGGGGATCGCCGCCTACAAGGCCCTGGAGGTCACCCGCCTGCTGCGCAAGGCCGGCGTGGCGGTCCGGCCCATTCTCACCGAGGCCGGGGCGAGGTTCGTGACCCGCCTTTCCCTGTCGGCCCTGGCCGAGGACGAGGCGCGCGGCGATCTCTTCTCCCTCGCCGACGAGGCGAGAATGGGCCATATCGAGCTTTCCCGGTCAGCCGACCTGATCGTGGTCGCCCCGGCCACCGCCGACCTGATGGCCAAGGCGGCCCATGGCCTCGCCGACGATCTGGCGTCCACCGTCCTTCTGGCCACCGACAAGCCGGTGATGATGGCACCGGCGATGAATGTGCGGATGTGGCTTCACGCCGCGACGGCGCGCAATCTGGCCACCCTCCGAGGCGACGGCGTCGCCATCGTCGGCCCCGACGAGGGGGCCATGGCCTGCGGGGAATATGGCCCCGGCCGCATGGCCGAACCGGCGGCGATCGTCGAGGCGGTCATGGCCGCCCTCGCCGGGCGCCGCGACAAGGCCCTGGGGGGCAAGCACGTTCTGGTCACCGCCGGCCCCACCGCCGAACCCATCGATCCGGTGCGGGTCCTGACCAACCGGTCCAGCGGCAAGCAGGGCTATGCGATCGCCGCCGCCCTGGCGGCCCTGGGCGCGCGGGTGACCCTGGTCTCGGGCCCCACGGCTCTGGCGCGCCCTCCCGGCGTGGACCGCGTCGCCGTCGAGACCGCCCAGGAGATGCTGGCGGCCTGCCAGGCGGCGCTGCCGGCCGACGCCGCGGTCTGCGTCGCCGCGGTTTCCGACTGGCGCCCCGACGCCGTGTTCGGCGTCAAGCTGAAAAAGGGCCGCGAAGGCCCTCCCGTTCTGCGCCTGGTGGAGAATCCCGACATCCTGGCCACCCTGGCGGCCGCCGGCCCGGCGAGGCCGAAGCTGGTGGTGGGTTTCGCCGCCGAGACCGAAAACCTGGAAGCCAATGCGCGCGCCAAGCTCGAGCGCAAGGGCTGCGACTGGATCGTCGGCAACGACGTGAGCGAGACGGCGATCATGGGCGGCGACGAGAACGCGGTGCTGGTGATCGATGCGGGGGGGACCGAGCGATGGCTCCGGGAGTCGAAAAGCCAGATCGCCCGCCGCCTCGCGGACAGGATCGCCGGGGCGCTGGCGTGACGGTGACCGTCCAGGTCCGCCGCCTGCCCCACGGCCAGGGCCTTCCGTTTCCCGCCTACGAGAGCGCCGGCGCGGCCGGCATGGATCTGCGCGCCGCCGTGGCCGAGGGCGAGCCGCTGACCCTGCGGCCCGGCGACCGCGCCGCCGTTCCCACCGGCCTCGCCATCGCCCTGCCGCAAGGCTTCGAGGCCCAGGTGCGGCCAAGATCGGGCCTCGCCCTGCGCGCCGGCGTGGTCCCGCTCAACACCCCAGGCACCATCGACGCCGACTATCGCGGCGAGGTCATGGTGATCCTGATCAACCACGGCGCCGAAGACCTCGCCATCCGCCGCGCCGATCGCATCGCCCAACTGGTCATCGCCCCGGTTTCAAGGGCGGCGTGGAGCGAGGTGGAGGACTTGGACGACACCGCGCGCGGCGCGGGAGGGTTCGGTTCGACCGGCGGGCGGTGAAGGCGCCTCAGTCCCGCAAGCCCAGCACGTCCATCATGTCATAGAGACCGGCCTCGCGCCCCGCGACCCACACCGCCGCCTCCACCGCCCCGCGCGCGAACAGCCGCCGGTCGCGGGCGGAGTGCGACAGGGTGAGGACTTCGTTCTCGGCGGCGAAGATCACGGCGTGCTCCCCGACGATGCCGCCGCCGCGCAGGACCGAAAAGCCGATCTCGCCCTGCCGGCGCGGGCCGGCCGTCCCGTCGCGATAGCGCACGGCGATGTCACCCAGCGCCTCGCCCCGGCCGTCCGCCGCCGCCTGGGCCAACATCCATGCGGTTCCCGACGGCGCGTCGCGCTTGAGCCGGTGATGGGCCTCGACGATCTCGATGTCCCAGTCCCGGCGGTCGAGCTTGCGGGCCGCCTGTTCGACCAGCCCGGCGAGGATCGTCACGCCGACGGAAAAATTGCCTGACTTGACGATGGCGATCGTGGTCGAAGCGGCGCGCACCGCCGCCTCCTCGCCGGCCGAAAGGCCCGTCGATCCGATGACCAGCGCCGGCCCGCCGTTGGCGGCGACCCGCGTGGCGAGGGCGGCCGAGGCGGCGCCGGTGGTGAAATCGACGATGACGTCGCAGCTCTTCAGTTGTTCGTCAGTCGCGCCGGGCCTGCCGAACTGGCCCGCGGGTGCCACGCCCTCGCGGTCGGCGATCTCCCCGGCCACGGCGGCGCCCATCCTCCCCAGCGCCCCCGCCACGCCGATCCTGATCGCTGCGCTCATCGAAGCTCCATCCCTGACGGTGATTCTCAGTCTCGCCTCCCGGCGCGCGCCGTCAATCGCAATCGATCCCGCGCCAGAGAGATCCGGATGTCCCCTTGTAGCGCGGGCTTCCAGCCCCCCTTCAATCGCGATGGGCGGAGTTCGGCGCAAGTCAGAGCGGGCTGACAAACCCCGCGCTACAGGATCGGTTGTCGCGCGGGCGGCCTCTCGCTAGGGTGAGGACCCGCGCGCCGCGCCTGAAGGCCCACCCATGAGCGAGCCCGAGAAACGCACCTTCTCCGACGAGGAGGCGCTGGCCTTCCACCGCTATCCGACGCCGGGCAAGATCGCCGTGGTGGCGACCAAGCCGATGGCCACCCAGCGCGACCTGTCGCTGGCCTATTCGCCGGGGGTGGCGGCGCCCGTGCTGGCCATCGCCGGCGATCCGGACCTGGCCTACGAATACACGTCCAAGGGCAATCTGGTGGCGGTGATCTCCAACGGCACCGCGATCCTGGGCCTGGGCGATCTGGGCGCCCTGGCGGCCAAGCCGGTGATGGAGGGCAAGAGCGTCCTGTTCAAGCGCTTCGCCGACGTGGACAGCGTCGATATCGAGGTCGTCTCGCGCGACGCCGACGAGATCATCACCGTGGTCAAGAACATCGGCGTCACCTTCGGCGGCATCAATCTTGAGGACATCAAGAGCCCCGAGTGCTTCCGCATCGAGACCGAACTCCAGGAACTCCTCGACATTCCGGTGTTCCACGACGACCAGCACGGCACCGCGATCATTTCGGCGGCCGGCCTGATCAACGCCTGCGCCATCACCGGCCGGCGCCTGGAGGACATCAAGGTGGTGTTGTGCGGCGCCGGCGCGGCCGGCATCGCCTCGCTCGATCTGTTCAAGGCCATGGGTGTGCGCCCAGATCACTGCATGGCCGTGGACATGACCGGGGTGATCTATCGCGGCCGGGAGACCGGCATGAACCAGTGGAAATCCGCCCACGCGGTCGAGACCGACGCGCGCACCCTGGCCGACGCCATGAAGGGCGCCGACGTGTTCCTTGGCCTCTCGGCCAAGGGGGCGGTGACCCAGGAGATGATCGCGACCATGGCGGCCAAGCCGATCGTCTTCGCCATGGCCAACCCCGACCCGGAGATCACGCCGGAGGAGGTGCACGCGGTGCGCCCCGACGCTATCGTCGCCACCGGCCGTTCGGACTATCCCAACCAGGTCAACAATGTCCTGGGCTTTCCCTACATCTTCCGCGGCGCCCTGGACGTGCGCGCCCGGCGGGTCAATCTGGAGATGAAGATCGCCGCCGCCAAGGCGTTGGCGGCCCTGGCCCGCGAGGACGTGCCCGACGAGGTGGCGGCGGCCTATCACGGCCTGCAACTGAAATTCGGGCCGCAATACATTATTCCGACGCCGTTCGACCCCAGGCTGATCCACTACATTCCGCCGTTCATCGCCCAGGCGGCCATGGACACCGGCGTGGCCCGCTCGCCGATCCTCGACATGGACGCCTATCGCCACAGCCTGGCGCGGCGCGTCGATCCCACCGCCGGCTTTCTGCAGCAGATTTCCGCCGCCCTGCAGTCGGGGCCGGCCAAACGCATCGTCTTCGCCGAAGGCGAGGAGCCGGCGGTGATCCGCGCCGCCTACGCCTTCCAGATTCAGGGACTGGGCAAGGCGGTGCTGGTCGGCCGCGAGGAACTGGTGGCGCAGAACATGCGCGGCGTCGGCCTCGACCCGGCCGAGGCCAAGCTGGAGGTGATCAACGCCCGCGTCTCGCGGCACAACGCCGAATTCGTCGACTATCTCTATGGCCGCCTGCAACGGGAAGGCTATCTGAGGCGCGACGTCCAGCGCCTGATCAACCAGGACCGCAACGCCTTCGCCGCCTCCATGGTGGCGCTCGGCCACGCCGACGGCATGGTGACCGGCGTCACCCGCAATTTCGACCAGGTGCTGGAAGAGGTCCGCCGGGCCATCGACCCGGCCCCGGGCGGCCGCATCCTCGGCATGTCCATCGTGCTGGCCAAGGGCCAGACCCTGTTCATCGCCGACACCAATGTCACCGAGCTTCCCGAGCCGGACGAGCTGGTGGAGATCGCCCGCGAGGCGGCGGCCACGGTGCGCAAGCTGGGCTTCACCCCGCGCGTCGCCTTCATGTCCTATTCGGCCTTCGGCAATCCCATGGGCCCGCGCTCCAACCGGGTTCGAGACGCGGTGGCCATGCTGGACGCGGCGGGCGACGCCGGTTTCGAATACGAGGGCGAGATGCCCCCGGAACTCGCCCTCGATCCGGACTCGCGGGCCAACTACCCGTTCATGCGCCTCACCGACCGGGCCAATGTGCTGATCATGCCGGCCATCCAGTCGGCCTCGATCTCCACCAAGCTGCTCCAGTCCCTGGGCGCGGTGACGGTGATCGGGCCGATCCTGGTGGGGCTCGCCAAATCAGTGCAGATTTGTTCCCTCTCGGCCTCGGTCTCCAAGATCCTGATCATGGCCCAGATGGCGGCGTATGACCGGCCGGCGGCGGCGGAAGTGGCGCAAAGTTGAGTCGAACCTAGGCCAATCGTCATCCCACGAACCCCGCCGCGCGCTTAAGGCGATCGTTGATCGCTTCGCCGAGGCCGGTCTTTGGGATGGGGGCGACGGCGATGGCGGTGGGAGCGAGGGCGTCGGCGGCGCGCAGGTAGGCGAACAGGTTGGCGGCGGCCTGGGTCAGATCGCCGGCGGGGCTAAGGTTGAACACCGCCGGGCCGTCGGGCGCGGGCCCGAAGGCGAGGAAGGCTTCGCCGGCGGCGGGCGCCTCGGCGTCCAGGCGCAGGGGCGCGGCCGGGGCGTAGTGGCGGGCCAGGCGTCCGGGCGAGCGGCGGGCGTCCAGGTCGGCGGGCGCCAAGTGGCCGACGAGGGCCTCGATCTGATCGCGCGTCACCGCGCCCGGCCGCAGCAGGCGGGGCGGGCCGTCCAGCAGGGCGACGACGGTGGATTCCAGGCCAACGGCGCAGGGGCCGCCATCCAAGGCGGCGGCGGCGGAGGAACCGGTCTCGGCCAGGGCGTCGGGATAAGTCGTCGGGCTGGGGCGGCCCGATCGGTTGGCCGACGGGGCGACGAGAGGGCCGCCCGAGCGCGCCAGCACCGCCTGGGTGATGGGATGGGCGGGGACTCTGACCGCGACGGTGTCCAGGCCGGCGCGGGCCAGGTCGCACACCGCGCCGGCGTCGCGGATCGGGGCGACCAGGGTGAGCGGGCCGGGCCAGAAGGCGCGGGCGAGGGTGAGGGCGCGGTCGTCGAGATGGGCGATGCGCGCCGCGGCGGTGAGATTCGCGACATGGGCGATCAGGGGATTGAAGCGCGGGCGGCCCTTGGCCTCGTAGAGGCGGGCGACGGCGGCCGGGTCGGCGGCGTCGGCGGCCAGTCCGTAGACGGTCTCGGTGGGCAGGATGACCAGGCCGCCGGCCCGCAGGGCGGCGACGGCTGCGCCTACGGCGTCCGCGTGGCGGCGATCGCGATGCCTATCGTCACCGTCGCCGGCAGCGCCGTGGTCGCCTTCCATTCGTCCTGTCCCACGCCGAAGGCCAGGCGGTTGAGGGCGAGGCTCGCCTTCATCCTGGCCCGCGTCCCGGTGATGGCGAGGCTGAAGGGCAGAGTCAAAGGCTTGGTGACGCCACGCAGGGTGAGTTGGCCGATGGCCGCGTAGCGTCCGACCCCCAGATCCTTGAACGCGTGGGCGGTGAAGGTCGCTTTGGGGAATTTCGCGGCGGCCAGAAAGGCGCCGGTGGGCAGGGCTTGGTCGCGGTCCGGATCGCCGGTCGCCGCCGAGGCGACATCGATGCTGGCCGTCACGTTGGAGCCGGCCAGGTTCTTCGGATCGAAGGCGATCGCCGCCTCCCACCGCCGGAAGGTCCCGGAGAAGGCCTCGCCGTTCATGCTGCTGGAAAAGCGGACCGCCGAGGCGGCCTTGTCCACCGTCCACGCCGGCGCCGGGGCGGCCCGCGCGGCGGAGGCAAGAGCGACGGCCGCCAGCAGCGGTAGCAAGATCTTCATGGGGTTTGGGCCTTCAGGAACGGGATCATCCGCGCCGCCACGTCGTCGCGGCGGATGAACAGGTGGCGCAGGGCGGCGGCGACGTGCAGCACGATCAGGGCGTAGGCGAGTTTGGCCAGCCACTGGTGGGTCGTCCACGCCGCCGCGTGGGCCGCGTGCATCTCCGCTTTGGGCAGGGTGGTCAGCGGGCCGATCGCCGGCCAGGGGATCAGGCCATAGAGCTTGATCGGGAACACATGGATCAGGCGGCTGGCCGACACCGTGGCCCAGCCGGAAAGCGGCATGCCGATCATCACCACATAGAAGAGAACATAGACCGTTCCCGCCGCCCAGCGCTCCCAGCCGACCACCGCGGCCGACAGGGGCGGCGGCGGGGAGACGAAGCGCCAGGCCAGCCGCCCCAGGCTGAGGATCAGGATGGTGATCCCGAACGATTTGTGGAGTTGGATCGGGGCGATCTGGGCGGCGCGCGGCAGGGTGTTGAAATACCAGGCGAGGGCGATGTTGGCGATCAGCAAGGCGGCGATAGCCCAATGCAGGCTCATGGCCACGGCGTTGTAGCGGGTGAGCGGCGGCCGGGGCGGCGCGGTTGCGGTCAAGACCGTCATTTCCTGTCGAACTCCGCCTCGATGACGAGGGTCACGTCGTCGCCCACCCAACTTCGCAGCTCGTTGGAGCCGAAATCCGAGCGCCTGATCTTCGCGGTGGCCGAAAAGCCGGTGACGGTGCCGAAGATCAGGCTCTTGCCGACGCCGCCGAAGGTGACATCGAAGGTGACCGGCCGGGTCACGCCGCGCAAGGTCAGATCGCCGCTCATCGTCCCGGTTCGCCCGTCGGGCCCCGGGGCGATCTGACTGGAGACGAAGGTGACGGTCGGGAATTTGCTCGCGTCCAGGAACTGGTCGGCGAATTTGCGGCTGTAAGGCGCCCCGACGTCCAGGGAGGTGGCGTCCACGCTCGCCCGCACCTGGGCCGCTTGCGGGTGAGCCGGATCGTAGGTGAAGGAGCCGTCGAAGGTGTCGAAACGCATGGTGTAGAGCGAGACGCCGAGGTGAGTGACCTTGGCGGTCACGCTGGCGTGTTTCCTGTCGAGCGCATAGGTCCCGGCCGGCAGGTCGATCGGGTTCTGGGACGCGGCGATGGCGGAGCCGGCCAGGGCGAGGAGCGCGAGGGCGATCACGAGACGGCGCATGGGGAGACACTTTAAGGGCGGCGATGAAGGGCGCCAAGGCGCGGGATATCGAGCGCGTCGCGCCGATTCGACCTCCTTGGAATTTGCTCTAGAAAAGGACCGCCGCGCCTGAAGGAATCCGCCATGCCCTACAAAGCCCCGGTTCGCGACCTGCTGTTCGCCCTCGACGCGGCGGCGGATTTCGGGCGCCTTTCGAGCCTGTTTCCGAGCGCCGACGCGGCCACGGTCGAGGCGGTGCTGGAGGGCGCGGGCGCGCTGTGCGCCGACGTGCTGGCGCCGCTCAACGCGCCGGGCGACCGGGCCGGCGCCCGCTTCGAAAACGGCCAGGTGAGGGTTCCGCCGGGCTTCGCCGACGCCTATCGCCAGTTCGCCGCCGGCGGCTGGAATGGCCTCTCGGCCGATCCAGAACACGGCGGCCAGGGCCTGCCAAAGGCGGTGGAGATCGCCGTCTTCGAGATGGTGCAGGGCGCCAACATGGCCTTCGGACTCTGCCCCATGCTCACCCTGGCGGCCATCGAGGCCCTGACCCATCACGGCACGGAGCGTCAGAAGGCCCTCTACCTGCCCCGCCTGATTTCCGGCGATTGGACCGGCACGATGAACCTCACCGAGCCGCAGGCGGGATCCGATCTGGGAGCGATCGCCGCCCGCGCCGAGCCGGACGGGGCCGGCGGCTACGCCCTTACCGGCGAGAAAATCTTCATCACCTGGGGCGACCACGATGTGGCCGACAACATAATCCACATGGTGCTGGCCCGCCTCCCCGACGCGCCACCCGGATCGCGCGGCCTTTCCCTCTTTCTCACCGCCAAGCGCCTGGTCGGCGAGGACGGGCGACTGGGCGCGGCCAACGCCCTTCGTCCGGCCAGCATCGAGCACAAGCTGGGCGCCCACGCCTCGCCCACCTGTGTCATGCTCTACGAAGGAGCCAGGGCCGAACTGGTGGGCGCGCCCAACCAGGGGCTGGCGGCCATGTTCGTGATGATGAACGCCGCCCGCCTGCAGGTCGGCGTCCAGGGGGTCGGGGTGGCCGAGCGCGCCTATCAGAGCGCCCTGGCCTTTTCCCTGGAGCGCAAGCAGGGCCGCTCGGCGTGGACCGGGACCCTGCCCGCGCGCATCTTCGATCACCCGGACGTGCGCCGCACCCTGATGCTGATGAAGGCCAGGATCGAGGCGGCGCGGGGCCTGTGCCTGGCCACCGCCGTGGCGGCGGACGTGGGGAGGCTGTCGGCAAATCCGGTCGATCGCGACGCGGCGCGCTTCCGCGAGGATCTGCTGACCCCCATCGCCAAGGCCTGGTCCACCGACATGGCCGTCGAAGTGGCCTCCATGGGCCTGCAGGTGCATGGCGGCATGGGTTTCATCGAGGAGACCGGGGCGGCGCAATACTACCGCGACGCCCGCATCCTGCCGATCTACGAGGGGACCAACGGCATCCAGGCCATCGACCTAATGGGCCGCAAGCTGGCCCTCGGCAAAGGACAGGCGGTGCGCGAGCTGGTGGCCGACATCTTTCCCACCGCCGCCGCCCTGAAAAGCGCCGACGACGCCTGGCTGCACACCATCGGGGCGCGCCTGGAGGCGGGCCTGGCCGCCGTCCAGTCGGCCACCGGCTGGCTGATCGAGCGCCGCGGCCACGCCCAGCCCGACGCCCTGGCCGGCGCCACGCCCTATCTGAAACTGCTGGGCGACGTGGTCGGCGGCTGGATGCTGGGCAAACAGGCCCTGGCCGCCGCCGCCCATCTCGCCGCCGGCGAGGGCCCGGAAGACTACTGGCGCACCCGCATCGGCCTGGCCCGCGTCTATTCCGAACAGATCCTCAGCCAAAGCCCCGGCCTCACCCAGGCGGTGACGCAGGGGGCGGTGGACCTCTTCCGCGCCTCGCCGGAGAGCCTGGGGAGTTAAGGGAACCTACCTCGGATGGATGGGGGTGATCTTCGATCCCTGAATGCTGATGCCCGCCATCAGCCCCTTGGCGGCGAAGGGAAAGGCGTAGACGTCCTGGCTAAGGGTCGTCGTATTTACGTTGGCCGCCGCGCCCACATCGACGACCACGATGTTGGGATCCGCGCCGATCGAAAATCCGGCGCTCCTGCGCAGATAGTTCAGGGCGTGGTCGTTCATGAAGAACAAGGCGTAGCTGAACGACTTGCCGCCGATCTGCAGGCCCCACGAGGCGGCGCTGATGTTGTAGAACCGCTCGGCCCGCCCGCGCACCAGCAGCACCCCGTTGCCGGTCTCGCCGCCGAACACCAAGGCGCCCTTGATGATGGTCGGAAACACCAGGATCGCGTGGGCGCGGGCGCCGAAACGCCGGGCGTCGGGATCGCTGGCGTAGAGTGTGGACAGGGCCCGCGCACCGTCCGCGCTCAGCGACCGGGCGGAGGCGTGGGCGGCCAGGGGCGCAAGCCCGAATGTGGCGGTCATCGCCAAGCCGGTAAGGGTCGCCATAAGCGAACGACGCGTATTGAGCATGATCGGAGCCTCCTCTGTTTTCCCTGGAACCAAGCTAACACATGGCGGCGCCGCGCGCGGAAAAAAATCGTTGTGCGCGAAGGGGGCGCGGCGGGCGAGATCCTTAAAGGCGCGCCAGCATGTATTCGGCCGAGGAGACCTTGAATTCGCCGCCCTGTTCGACGTTGATTTCCTTGACCACGCCATCCTTGACCAGAACCGAATAGCGCTGCGAGCGCGGCCCCATGCCGAAGCGGCTGGCGTCCAGTTCCAACCCCATGGCGCGGGTGAATTCGCCGTTGCCGTCGGCCAGCATCAGAATGTCGTCGCCCACGTCCTGGCTGTCGCCCCAGGCTTTCATGACGAACACATCGTTCACCGACGCGCAGGCGATGGTGTCGATCCCCTTGGCTTTCAGCTCCGCCGCGTGGGCCTTGAAGCCGGGCAGGTGTTTGGCCGAGCAGGTGGGGGTGAAGGCGCCCGGCAGGGCGAACAGGACGACCGTCTTGCCCTTGAAGAGATCTTCGGTGGTCAGCGGCACCGGGCCGTCCGGGCCGAAGGTGGTGAGGGTGGCGGTGGGAGCCTTGTCGCCGACGTCGATGGCCATGCTATTTAAATCTCCGGTTGAGTTTCGCGCTGCAGATAGACACCCGCGCGCGGGTCGCCAAGTGGCAAGGCGGCGAGGCGGGGCTTGAATCGCGCGCCGTCTCCGCCGATCATCGAGGCATGGCGCACGCCTTTAACCCGTACCTTGGCGGCCGGCTTCTGGTGGCCATGCCGGGGATCGAGGATCCCCGCTTCGAGCGGGCGGTGGTGTTCGTGTGCGTTCACGACGCTGAACACGCCATGGGCCTGACCGTCAACCGGCCGGTAGAGGGCCTGACCGTGGCCAAGCTGCTCGGCCGGCTGGGGGTGAAGTCGCCGGCAAAGGCCCTCGACGACCTTGTCCTCATGGGCGGCCCGGTCGAGCCGGAGCGAGGGTTTGTTCTGCACACCGACGACTACGCCTGCGAGCCTTCCAGCCTTGCCATCGCCGGTGGCGTGGCCCTCACCGCCACCCGCGAAGTGCTGGAGGCGATGGCGGAAGGCGACGGCTGTCCGCGCCGCGCCGTCATGGCGCTGGGCTACGCCGGCTGGCAGCCGGGCCAGCTCGAGCGCGAGATCCGCGACAACATCTGGCTGACCTGTGAGCCCGACGAAGGCCTGCTGTTCGACGACGACCACGAACACAAGTGGACGAGGTCGCTGGCCAAGATCGGCATCGCGGCCGAGAACCTGTCGGCCCAGGCGGGGCGGGCCTGACCGTTCAGTTCGGCCGTTTAGACCGACTGCTCGGGCGCCCCGGGTCGGCGGCGGCCGGCGAGATGAGGCCAAACAGCAGGTGGTCGCGCCACACGCCGTTGATTCTCAGGTAGCCGCGCGCCAGCCCTTCCTGCCTGAAGCCGCATTTCAACAGCACCCCGCGCGAGGCCTCGTTGGCGGGGATGCAGGCCGCCTCCACCCGGTGAAGACCCAGGCGCTCGAAGCAGAAGCGGGTCACCGCGCCCACCGCCGCGGCGGCGTGGCCGCGCCGCGCGAACGGCTCGCCGATCCAATAGCCGAGCGAGCCCATCTGGGCGACGCCGCGGCGCACGTTGGAGAGAGTGACCCCGCCGACCATGGCCCCGTCGCCCTGGCGGAAGATCAAAAACGGATAGGCTGACGCCCGTTCGATGTCCTGGGCGTAGGCGGCCAGGCGGCGGCGCCAGGCGGCGCGACCCAGGTCGTCCAGCGGCCAGGTCGGCTCCCAGGGTTGCAGAAAAGCGCGCGAGCCCGACCGCAGGGCCGCCCACTCGGCGTAGTCCGAGGCGCGGTGCGGTCGAAGCCGCACCCCCGCGCCCTCCAGTCGCAGGTCGTGATCGGCGGCCATCCAGTCGAGCAGGGCCATGGCGGCGATCTTGCCTCGATTGGCCCGGCCCGCCAAGAGGCCGACGATTCACCCGAACAGGGCGTCCTCGAAGGCACGGGGTGCGTCCATGGCGCTTTTGGGGCCGAGGACGCTCACCGTCGTCAGGCGGGGGTTAAGGAGGCGGTTTCCGAACCGCGCCAGGTCGTCCAGGCCGACGGCGTCGATGGCGGCGGCCAGTTCGGCGGGGCCGAGCAGGCGGCCGAAGGCCAGGTGCTGAGCGGCGGCCTGTTCGGCGCGGGCGAGGAGGGATTCGCGGCCCATGAACAGGGAGGCCTTGAGCTGGGCCTTGGCGCGGGAAAGCTCGCCGGCCTCGGCGCGGCGGGCCAGGCTCTTCACCTCGCCGGCGATCACGGCGGCCAGGCGCGCCGCGTCGGGACCCGAGCAGCCGGCGTAGATTCCCAGCACGCCGGCGTCGGCATAGGCGTCGGCGTAGGCGTCGATGGCGTAGGCCAAGGCCAGCTTCTCGCGCGCTTCCTGAAAGAGGCGCGAGGACATGCCGCCGCCCAGCACCTCGGCGAACAGGCGCGCCGCCCAGTGATCGGGGTCCAGGACGCCCGGGGCGGGGAGAAGAACCACCACATGGGCCTGTTCGAGACGACGCCGTTCGCGGGCCGCTCCGCCGGTGAAGACGGCGCCCTCCGGCGGCCGGGGCGGCGGCGCCATCGCGGCCCCAAAGCCCCGCTCGGCCAGAATGAGGAGTTCGTCCTCGTCCACCGCGCCGGCGGCGGCGATCACCAGGCGGTCGGGGGCGTAGAGGCCGGCCCGCCAGGCTTCCAGGCTGCCGGAGTCCGCCGTGGCGATGCCGGCCGCCGTGCCGAGGATCGGCCGGCCCAGCGGCTGGCCGGCGAAGGCGGCCGCCTGGGCCAGTTCGAACACCTGATCGTCGGGCTGGTCGGCGGCCTCGGCGATTTCCTGGCCGATCACCTGCTTTTCGCGGGCCAGATCCTCGGCGGCCAGGGCCGGGCGCTGGACAAGATCGGCGGTCACCTCCACGGCCAGGGGAAGGCCGCCGGCCAGGGCGCGGACCTGGAAGCTGGTGCGCTCGTGGCCGGTGGCGGCATTGATCTGGCCGCCCGCCGCCTCGACGGACTCGACGATGTCGCGGGCCGAGCGCGCGCCGGCCCCCTTGAACACCATGTGCTCCAGCAGATGCGACCAGCCGGCGCGGGGTTTGTCCTCCTGCCGCGCCCCCCGCCCCGCGACCACGCTAAGCGCCAGGGTCTCGAAGCCGGGGGCGGCGTCGCAGATCACCGTCACCCCGTTGGCGAGGGTGTGGAGGCGGGGCAGGGCGGGGACGGGCGCGGTCATGGCAGGGCGAAGGCGCGGACATAGGCCTTCACCGCTTCGGCGTCGGCCGGCAGGCGGTCGAAGGTCTCGACCCGGTCCGCCACGGCGCGCGCGGCGGCGGGAAGGGCGGGGACGGCCCCGGTGGCGGCGGCCACCGCTTGCGGAAACTTGGCCGGATGGGCGGTGGAAAGCACGATCAGCGGCGTCGCCTCGTTACCCGGCGAAGCGAGATCGGCCCCGGCCACGGCGACCGCGGTGTGCGGGTCGATGAGTTCGCCGGCCTGCCTCCAGGTCGCCGCGATCGCTTCGGCGGTTTGCGCCTCGCTGACCGAGACGCCCTCGAAGGTCTCCCGCATAACGGCGTGGACGGCCGGCGGAATGTCCAGCGACCCGCCGGCCGCGAAGCCGCGAAAGGCCGCGCCGGTCGCCGCGCCGTCCCGCCCGGCGCATTCGAAATAGAGCCGCTCGAAGTTGGAGGCGACCTGGATGTCCATGGCCGGGCTGTGGGTGGCGCGGGCCGGGCGGCGCGCATAGACCCCGGTCTCGAGGGCGCGGGCGACGATGTCGTTGGCGTTGGTGGCGGCGATCAGGCGTTCGATAGGCAGGCCCATGCGCCTCGCGGCCCAGCCGGCGAAGGCGTCGCCGAAATTGCCGGTGGGAACGGCGAAGGCGACGGCGCGGGGCGGCGCGCCCAGGGCGACGGCGGCGGTGAAATAATAGACGCACTGGGCGGCGATGCGCGCGATGTTGATGGAATTGACCGCCGTCAGGTTCACCGCCGCCGCGAAGGGGGCGTCGGCGAACAGGGCCTTGAGGATGGCCTGACAGTCGTCGAAATCGCCGGCCACCGCCGCCACCCGCACATTGTCATGCGCCGAGGTGGTCATGAAGCGCCGTTGGATCGCCGATATCCGCCCCTCGGGGAAGAGCACGACGAGCCGGACGCCTGGGCGCCCGGCGAAGGCCGCCACCGCCGCCCCGCCGGTGTCGCCGGAGGTGGCGCAGACGATGGTCGTCGCCTCGCCGCGAACCGCCCCGCCACGCCCTTTCCGGGCGTGATCGTAAAGACGCGCCAGCACCTGCATCGCCAGGTCCTTGAAGGCCAGGGTCGGGCCGTGAAACAGCTCCAGCAGGTAACGCCCCGGGGCCAACTGGGCGAGCGGCGCGACCGCCGGATGGCTGAAGCCGGCGTAGGCTTCCTCGCACAGGGCGCGCAGGGCGGCGGGGGCGATCTCCTCGCCGGCGAACCGGCCCAGGATGTCGGCGGCCACCGCCGCATAGGGCGCGCCGGCGAAAGCGGCGATCTCATCGGCCGCCAGCACCGGCCACGCCTTGGGCGCATAGAGGCCGCCATCGGCGGCCAGGCCGGCCAGCAGGGCGTCGATGAAGCCGACCTCCGGCGCCTCGCCGCGGGTGGAGATGTATCTCATCGGCCGGCCAGCCGTCGCCAGACCAGGGCGATGTAGAACCAAGCCAGAATGCCGGCCAGGGCGAACCAGGTCAGGGCGTAGACGAAGTGGTTGTTGGGGATGTCCTGGGGCAAGGCGGCGGGGTCGATCCCGGCCGGCGCGGGCGTTTCGACCTCCACCGCCAGAATGTAGGGCGCCGGGTGGGCAACGCCGCTTTGGCGGGTCACGGCGGCGAGCGCACGGGCGTCCACGACCCGCACGACAGTGACCCCGTTCTGGCTTTGCGGCACCGCCGGATCGAGCGGCGAGTCGCCGCCGACCGCGCGCAGCACCCCGGTGACGGCGACAGGCTCGGGGAACCGGGCCGGCGCGGGGGCCATGGCCCCGGTGAAACGCGCCACCAGCCCGCGGTCCAGCAGGATGGCGCCGTAAGGCCCTTCGGCCAGAGGGCACATCGTCATCGCCCGCCAGCCGACCCGGCCGTCGCGCAGGGCGTAGCGGAAGACCATGGGCGAAGGGGCGTCGGGAGGGGCGCAGCGGGCGCTCACGCGGGTGAATTCCATGGCTTCGCCCCGGGCGGCGCGGGCCAGCACCGGGCCAAGGGGCCGAGGCGCCGCGCCGCGCAGGGCGGCGATTTTGGCCAGCAGGCCTTCCTTCCATTTCAGCCGGTGAAGCTGCCACGCGCCCAGGCCGATAAGGACGGAAAAGCCGAGGGCGGCGGCGACGGTCAGGCCGACGGGAAAGGCGCGCCAGCCCCGCCGCTCGCCTTCAGACGCCATCGCGCCGGGGCCGCGTCCTCAATGGCCCCAGCCGGCGCCGAAGATCAGATAGAGGAAGGCGAACAGGAACAGCCACACCACGTCGACGAACTGCCAGTACCAGGACGCCGCCTCGAAGCCGAAATGCTGGCGAGGCGTGAAGCCGCCGTTCATCAGCCGGATCAGGCAGACGATCAGGAACACTGTCCCGATGATGACGTGAAAGCCGTGGAAGCCGGTGGCCATGAAGAAGGACGAGCCGTAGAGGCCGGCGTTGGCCGCTTCCGGCGAATAGAACAGGTGGTCGGTCAGGATGTGGTGATATTCGTAAGCCTGGATGCCGGTGAAGAGGCAGCCCAGCAGGATGGTCAGGACGAGGCCGATCTTGGCCCCGCGCCTGTCCCCCGTCTGCAGGGCGTGGTGGGCCCAGGTGACCGTGGTTCCCGACAGCAGCAGGGTGATGGTGTTGACCAGGGGAAGCTGGAACGGCGGCACCACCTCGATCCCCTTGGGCGGCCAGGTCGCCCAGGCGGCGCGCACGTCGTCGATCGGCGAGAGGGTGCGCACATGGTGGAAGAGGGCCATCTCGAAGAAGATCCAGAACCAGGCGACGAAGAACATCACCTCCGAGACGATGAACAGGATCATGCCGTAGCGCAGGCCGATGGAAACCACCGGCGTGTGATCGCCGCGGTTGGACTCCTTGACCACCTCGGTCCACCAGCTGGCCATGGTGAAGAGGACGCCGGCGACGCCCACCGCCAGCAGCCACCAGTTGCCCTTGGGCACCCCGACCAACCCCTTGAGGCCCGCCACCAGCCCCAGCGCCATCAGCACCGCGAAGATCGAGCCGATCAGCGGCCACGGGCTCGGGTTCACTAGGTGGTAGTCGTGTTTGACGCCTTCGTGAGCCATGTCGCGATGAATACCCTTATCCGCCCTCGGAGCCCGCCGGACAGATCGACCCCGTCGGCGGATTGGCCGATGCTATAGCCCCGCCGGGCGCCGTCCGCCAAGGGGCGATGCGCCCCCGCCGCGCATGCGGCCAGGCCAGGGCCGGGCGCCTATTTGCACGACGGGGACTCCGGCTACCCTGGACAGGCTTGGCCGGTTCTCACCCAGGTCGTTGCGGCTTTGATGAACTCGCCGTAGCTCAGCATCGGCGTCGCCCGTCGGCGCCCATGAGCATCCTCGCCTGGCGCCCATGCCCAGGTCACGATAGGTGTTTTGAGGTGATCGATCACGGCGGCGCCGTTTCGGCCACCATTGCGCGCGACGTCCTTCAGGTGGCGGCAGCGATCGGAGGCGGTCAGACCCTCCCAACCCATCCTGAGAGGCGCGAGACTCCAGTCTTGCGCCCCCGGAACACCGCTGGCCGGATTGTTGGCCTCTCCATGACACGCGGCGCACTTCAACCCCGGCGCGCCGTGGTCGTCCGGGCCGCGAATCACGCCGAGGCGATGGGCTTGGCGGTCGTCGCCTTGGCGCGGGAAGTTGGTCAGCGTGTGGCAGTTCTGGCACCTCGGCCCGACGAGGACTGAATCCAGGCGCTCGAAGGCCGCCAACGACACTGTTTGCTGCTCGCCGCCCTGGGAAGCCACTGCGGCGGCGAACGCCAGCGCACCCAGGAACGCGAGGGCGCCGACGCCCCAGGCGCGACCGCGCACCCTCACGCCCTGTCCCCGGCGGCCTGATGGATGGCCTTGCGAATCCGACCGTAGGTGCCGCACCGGCAAAGGTTGGTCATGGCGGCGTCGATGTCGGCGTCGGTCGGCTTCGGCACGGCCTTCAACAGCGCCGCGGCGGCCATGATCATGCCCGACTGGCAGTAACCGCACTGTGGGACCTGCTGTGCGATCCAGGCCTTTTGGAGCGGATGAGACCTTTCGGCGGAGAGGCCTTCGATGGTCGTGATCGTTCTGCCGGACGCGGCTCGCAAGGGAAAGGAGCAGGATCGCACCGCCTCGCCGTTCACATGCACCGTACAGGCGCCGCACGCGGCAATTCCGCATCCGTATTTCGTTCCGGTCAGGCCAAGTTCGTCCCGTAGCACCCACAAAAGCGGCGTTTGCGGATCGCGGTCCACCCGCACCGCGCGACCGTTGACGGAAAAACTCGTCATTCCCCGCCTCCTTGCGACCACTTCGAGCGGGCTCTCCTCACAGGCTCAGGCCCTGGGAACTCAGAGGCAGCTTGCGAAGGCGGCGACCAGTCGCGGCGAATATCGCGTTTGCAAGCGCCGGGGCGACACCTGGGACCGGCGGTTCTCCCACGCCGCCGATCTTTGCCTCCGGCGTTTCCAACAGAACGACTTCGACCGGCGGCGCCTGGCGCATGGTCAACAGGTCATAGCTGTCGAAGTTCTTCTGGACGACCTGGCCACCGGAAATCGTGATGGCTTCGCCGACCGCGGCGCTAAGCCCCATCAGCGAGCCGCCTTCAAACTGAGCCCGGGCCAATCCAGAGTTAACCACCGTTCCGCAATCGGCGGCGACCACGATCCTGACGATCCGGAGCCTTGTATCGACGACGTGTACCTCGATGGCATGCGCCACGATCGTGTCCCAGGCTTCCAGCATCGCAAGGCCGCGCCCATGCCCCGGTTGATGTGGGTGAGACCAACCGATCGTCTCGGCCGCGGCGTTGAGAACTCGAAGGGCTCGGTGATTGTCGCCAAGAAGGCGTCGGCGGTAGTCCAGGGGATCCGAGCCCGCTGCGGTCGCGCATTCGTCGATGAAGCTTTCCTTCGCGAAAACCGTGATCGAAGCATCCACCGATCGCCACGCGCCGATCGGAATGTTGGCGCCCACATTTGTCTGGGTCGCGACGAAGGGGCCCAGTGTATAGGGTGCCGGCCCGGAACCCCCGAAGGCGGTATCGTTGATTGTCGCGCCAATTGCTTCACAGCCAGTGGGGAGTCCGGTGGAATCGAGGGCCGCGCGGTATGTCAGAAGGCCGGCGGGTCTGTAGAAATCATGGGTAAGGTCTTCCTCGCGTGTCCACACCAATTGAACCGGCCCATCGACCTTGCTCGCCACGACGGCGGCAAGGACCGCGTAGTCCGTCTTGAGCCGCCGCCCAAATCCACCTCCGAGCAAGGTGGTGTGAAGAATGACGTCGCCGACGGGGCGACTCAACGCCTTGGCGATATCCCGGCGCGCGGCGGTCTGGGCCTGCGCGGGCGCCCATACCTCGATCTTGGCGGGAGTGACCCAGGCCGTCGCGTTCATCGGCTCGAGCGCGCAATGCGAGAGGAAGGGCAGTTCGTAGGTGGCCTCGACTCTTCGCCGCGACGACGCAAAGTCATGCCGAAGCGACCCCTTGAGCGCGGCGGCGTTTTCTTTCGGCGCTGACTCCGCGGTCGGTCCGTCGTAGGCGGCGCGCAATCGCTCGGTAATGTTCGCCGTATCGAGGAGGGGCGCCGCGGTGCTCCACGATGGCCGGAGCTCTCGGACACCATTGATCGCGGCCCAGGTGCTGTCCGCGACGACCACGACCGCATCCGGCAGTCTGATGACGCTCCGAACGCCCACGACCGAGAGGGCAGGCGCTTCATTGACGGCCAGCAGCTGGCCGCCGAATACGGGAGACTGGCGCAAGGAGGCCCGCTTCATACCCGGAAGGCGCAGGTCTATGCCGTATTGCGCCCGGCCGCATACCTTGTCCTCCAGGCCCAGCATCGGCATGGACTTACCGATGAATGTTCTGGCGCTAATCGGCTTGAGCAGGGGATCCGTCGGCGGTGGAAGGCTGGCTGCCTCGGCGGCGAGGTCTCCAAAGGTGAGTTGGCGTCTGCTGGCCTCGTGTCGCACTATGCCCAGGCTCGCTTGACACTCCCTGGCCTGAACGCCCCAACGGCGGGCGGCCGCTTCAATGAGCTGGGTGCGCGCGGTGGCGCCGGCGCGGCGCAGAAGGTCGTAGCGGATCCGAATCGATCGGCTGCCGCCGGTCAGCAGTTCGCCTTCATCCAAGTAGGGCTCGGCGTCCGGCGCCATCTCGACAGACACCATATCCCAAGCGACGTCGAGTTCGTCCGCGAGAATTTGTATTTGGCCCGTGCGCGAGCCCTGGCCCATGTCGCTTACAGTCGAGATAAGCGTCACGCGGCGGTTGGAGCCAATGCGAATCCAAGGGGTGATTGTCCCGTCACTCGCGGCGGCGGCCGCGACGCTCGTCGTCAGAAGAAAGACGCCGCCAGCGGTCCAGGTGAAAAACTCGCGCCGATCAATCACCGCCGGTGGTCTCGCCGAAACGCCGGGAGACGGCGCCAGCTTCATCGCACCCCTCGATGGTGACGCCGACGGTCAGAAGCATCATTCCCTAAGGATACGACCGGGCGCGAATGTCGTCCAGCGAATTGGCCGGCACGACATCCAAGCACTGTGAACCGAGGCTCGTTGGAGCTGGGCGGGCATCGACGAGAATCGATTGGGGTGACGACGTGCGTCGTCCACACCATCACCTTAGCTGCCGAATTTACCAACCGGGCCGCTCGTGGCCGGATAGAAGGTGTAGGACAAGGTGATCTGGCCCGAACTGGTGGCGTCCTTGTCGCGGGCGTAGCGGGGATCGACGAAATAGACCACCGGGAACTCCGCCGTCTCGCCCGGCTGGAGGGTCTGGTTCTTGAAGCAGAAGCACTCCAGCTTGGAGAAATACGGCCCGGCCGATTCGGGGAGGATGTTGTAGACGGCGCGGCCAGTCACCGCCGCCCTTCCGGTGTTGGTGGCGCGGAAGAAGGCCAGCTTGCTCTGACCCAATCTGGCGATCTGGCTGGCCTGGACCGGCTCAAAGCGCCAGGCGAGGCCCCGCACATTGGAGTCGAAGCGCACGGTGACGCTCGCCTCGGAGGTGGCGGCGGGCGCGGCGGCGGCTCGTCTGGCCGTGCCGTTGAAGCCGGTCGCCTGGCAGAAGGCGCGGTAGAAGGGCACGGCCGCGAAAGCCGCTCCCACCATGACCGCGAACACCGCCGCGCAGATCACGGCCAGCCGAGTGTTGCGTGGGGCGGCCGGCGAGCGGCGGTCAGAACCCCTGCGGGCCATTGGCGCTCAACTTGACCAGGGTGACGATGAAGACGACGACCACGAAGGCGCCCAGCGCCAGAGCCAGAAGGATGTTGCGCCCCCGCCGCGCCCTGGCCGCCGGCTGGTCCTCGGACTTGGGATCGCTCATCGCCATCCGCCCAGAGGGGGAAGATTCAGCAGGTGTTCGCCCAGCAGGGCCGCGAACAGCAGGAAAAGGTAGAGAATGGAAAAGGCGAACAGATTGCGCGCCGGCGCGGAGGCCGCCTTGACCGCATAGAGGTCGCCGTCGGCGGTCCTCTCGCCCGCCAGATCGCCGGCCCGGCTCATGGCCAGCCGCGCCGCCAGGGCGACGAACATCGCCCCGCCACCCGCCGCCACGGCCAGATAGGCCGCTCCCCCCAGGCCGGTGAAGGCCGGGGCGACGCCCACGGGCGCGAGGATCAGAGCGTAGGCGAGGATCTGGCGGCGGGTCGCCGCGGCGCCCCTGACCACCGGCATCATCGGCACCCCGGCCTTGGCGTAGTCCTCGCGGGTGTAAAGCGACAGGGCCCAGAAATGCGGCGGGGTCCACAAAAAGACGATGGCCACCAGCAGCCACGCGTTCAGCGGCGCGGTTCCGCTGGCGGCCGCCCAGCCGACCAGGGGCGGCAGGGCGCCGGCCAGGCCGCCGATGACGATGTTCTGCGGCGTCCGGCGCTTGAGCCAGACCGTATAGACCACGGCGTAGAAGGCGATGGTGGCGGCCAGGAGGGCCGCCGCCAGAGAGTTGATCGCCAGACCCATGAGCGCCACCGAAAACAGCGACAGGGTGACGCCCAGGGCCAGGGCGTCGGCCGCCCGCACCCGCCCGGCCGGCACCGGGCGCCCTCGGGTGCGGCGCATCATCGCGTCGATGTCGCCGTCATAGGCCATGTTGAGGGCCGCCGAGCCGCCCGCCCCCACGGCGATGCAGAGGACCGCCACCGCCGCCAGGATCGGATTGATCGGCGCGCGCGCGCAGACTAGCCCGGTCAAGGCGGTGAACACCACCAGGGACATCACCCTGGGCTTCAGAAGCGCGACGTAGTCCCGCCAGGTGGCGGCCCTGGCCATGGGCTCGATGGCGCAAGCGGCCCGATCGGTCATGTCCGCGTCGCCCGGTTCCGGTGAAGCCCGCCCATCAGTGGCTGTCGGCGCGAATGACCGGCAACTCGTTGAACTGGTGGAACGGCGGCGGCGAGGGGAGGGTCCATTCCAGGGTGGTCGCCCCCACGCCCCACGGGTTGGCGCGGGCCGGGCGACGGCGCACCGCCGCCTCGATCAGCACCACGAAGAAGACCAGCAGGCCGACGAAGGTGATGGCGTAGCCGATCGACGAGACGTGGTTCCAGTAGCTGAACGCCACCGGATAATCGACCGTGCGCCGGGGCATGCCCTGCAGGCCCAGGAAGTGCTGCGGGAAGAAGACGATGTTGACGCCGACGAAGGTCAGCCAGAAGTGCACCGTGCCGAGAAATTCGTTGTAGCGAACCCCCCACATCTTCTCGAACCAGTAGTAGAAGCCGCCGAAGATGGCGAACACCGCCCCCAGGCTCAGCACATAGTGGAAGTGGGCGATCACATAATAGCTGTCGTGCAGGGCATAGTCGATGCCGGCGTTGGCCAGGACGACCCCGGTGACGCCCCCCACGGTGAACAGGAAGATGAAACCCATGGCCCACAGCATGGGCGTCTTGAAGTCGATCGAGCCGCCCCACATGGTGGCGATCCACGAGAACACCTTCACCCCGGTCGGCACCGCGATGACCATGGTCGCGGCGATGAAATAGGCCTGCAGGTTCACCGGCAT
>JBBRQW010000019.1:0-40429 GCA_038225765.1 Caulobacterales bacterium
CGCCCTTCACAAGTCGAAGGCCATTTGCTACGCCCGCCGGCCACTCTCGTCGCGGTCGTGGCGGAATTGGTAGACGCGCAGCGTTGAGGTCGCTGTGGGGTAACTCCCGTGGAAGTTCGAGTCTTCTCGACCGCACCAGATCGACGGCCCGCCCTCGCCGGTGCGGCGTCGCCGTGCTAGATCGCCCGCTATGATCCCCAACCACGGACCGACGATGGATTTTGGCCTGGGCGAGACCGCCGACGCCATCCGCGAGACCACCGCCCGCTTCGCCGCCGACCGCATCGCCCCGCTGGCCGCCGAGATCGACGCCTCCAACACCTTTCCCCGCCAGCTCTGGCCGGAAATGGGCGCGCTTGGCCTGCATGGCATTACCGTGGAGGAGGATTTCGGCGGCCTGGGCCTGGGCTATCTCGAGCATGTGGTGGCCATGGAGGAGGTGTCCCGCGCCTCGGCCTCGGTGGGCCTTTCCTACGGCGCCCACTCGAACCTCTGCGTCAATCAGATCCGCCGCTGGGGGTCGGACGACCAGAAACGCCGCTATCTGCCGAAATTGATCAGTGGCGAGCACGTCGGCGCCCTGGCCATGAGCGAGGCGGGGGCCGGCTCGGACGTCATCTCGATGCAATTGCGCGCCGACCGCCGCGGCGAGGGCTATGTGCTCAACGGGGCCAAGTTCTGGATCACCAACGCCCCCCACGCCGACGTGGTGGTGGTCTATGCCAAGACCGACCCCAAGAACGTCAGCCGGGGCGTCACCGCCTTCATCGTCGAGAAGAATTTCGCCGGTTTCTCCTGCTCCAAGAAGCTCGACAAGATCGGCATGCGCGGCTCCGACACCGGCGAACTGGTGTTCGAGGACTGCGAGGTCCCCGAGGAAAACGTCATCGGCCCGGAAAACGGCGGCGCCGGCGTGCTGATGAGCGGCCTGGACTATGAGCGCACGGTGCTGGCCGGCGGCCCGCTGGGGATCATGCAGGCCTGCCTGGACACCGTCCTGCCTTACGTGCGCGAGCGCAAACAGTTCGGCCGCCCGGTCGGAACCTTCCAGCTCATGCAGGGCAAGATCGCCGACATGTATGTCGCCCTCAATTCCGCCAGGGCCTATGTCTACGCCGTGGCCAGGGCGTGCGACACCGGCCACACCACAAGGTTCGACGCCGCCGGGGCGATATTGCTCGCCTCCGAAAACGCCGTCCGCACGAGCTTGGAAGCCATCCAGGCCCTGGGCGGGGCCGGCTACCTCAAGGAATTCCCCGTCGAACGCCTGCTGCGCGACGCCAAGCTCTACGACATCGGCGCCGGCACCAACGAGATCCGCCGCTTCCTCATCGGCCGGGAGTTGGTGGGGGCGTAGCCGCTCAAGCCCGCTCGATCCGCGCCGCGTAGCAGCCGCGCTTGGCGTAGTGGGCGTGGACGTAGGCGACCTCGGGATTGACCAGGAACCGCTCGATGCCGCCCTCCAACGCCTCGCCCTCCACGAGGTCCGCGTCGATCATCATGTGCGCCGCGTCAAAGGCGCGCAGGGAGAGGATGCGTGATCGCAAGGCCTCGGGAACCCTATCGATGCGGTCGTAGGCGCGCGTCGCGCCTTCGCGGACGAAGACGGCGTGGCTGGCCCGATAGGGGGTGTCGGCGTTCTGGTGGACGTAATTGACCAGGAGCACGCTTTCGCCCGGCTCGGCGTCGCGCACCTCGATCCGGTCGGGAAAACCCGGCTTGGCGTCGGCGATGTAGCGTTTCGCGCCGAGCGCCGCCAGGTCGGCATCGGCGAGACCGAAGAGGTGTTGGAAGGGTTCGGGCGGCAGGCCGGTGATGCGGAAGCTCATGGGCAGTCTCCGTTGAGGGCATCGCCTTCCATAGGGCGGTCCGGACGCCGCCGCGCGCGGTTTTCGGCCATCGCATCGGTTCGATCCAAGGCAGGGGCCAAAGCAAAGGGCCGCCCGGTCGCCCGGACGGCCCTTCCATCGTCGTGACCGCGGCGGTCTCGGGCCCTGCCCGATCGACCGCGACCTTGAAGTCCTTTCAGGCGTCAGAACGCCGTCAGGAGCGAACCTCTATCCTAAGGCTCCAGGTCGCTTGCGACCGCGGTTGGAGACAATGAGACACTGGACCACCTCCTTTCAGCTGTTGAGACAGGGAAGGCGATATAAGCGCGATTTTCCGTGAGTCGCAACAATCCTTGCCCGCCTTGACATGGCCAAGGCCCCATGCGCCCTTCCGCGCCTTTCCAAATCCGAGCCTTTCGAGGACTTCACGATGCACGCCTATCGCACCCACACCTGCGGCGCGCTGCGGCTCGCCGATCAGGGCGCGGCCGTGCGGCTGTCGGGCTGGATCCACCGCAAGCGCGACCACGGCGGGCTGCTGTTCGTCGATCTGCGCGATCACTACGGCCTGACCCAGCTTGTGGCTCACCCAGGCGCGCCGGGGTTCGAGACACTGGAGCGGCTGCGCGCGGAGAGCGTCGTCACCGTCGATGGCGTGGTGGTGGCGCGCGCGCCCGAGACGATTAATCCTGGCCTGCCCACCGGCGAGATCGAGGTGGGCGTGGCCGATGTCGCCGTCCTGTCGGAAGCGGCCGAACTGCCGCTGCCGGTGTTCGGCGAGCCGGATTACCCCGAGGAGATCCGCCTGGCGCACCGCTACCTCGATCTGCGCCGCGAGACCCTGCACCGCAACATCGTCCTGCGCTCGAAGGTCATCGATTCCATCCGTCGGCGGATGGTCGATCAGGGATTTACCGAGTTCCAGACCCCCATCCTCACCGCCTCCAGCCCCGAGGGGGCGCGCGACTTTCTGGTTCCTTCGCGCGCCCATCCGGGCCGGTTCTACGCCCTTCCCCAGGCCCCCCAGCAGTTCAAGCAGCTGTTGATGGTGGCCGGCTTCGATCGCTACTTCCAGATCGCTCCCTGCTTTCGCGACGAGGACGCCCGGGCCGACCGTTCGCTGGAATTCTATCAGCTCGACGTGGAGATGAGCTTCGTCACCCAGGAGGACGTGTTCGCGGCCATCGAGCCGGTGCTGCACGGCGTGTTCGAGGAATTCGCGGCGGGCAAGCCGGTGACGCCCTATCCCTTTCCGCGCATTCCTTACCGCGACGCCATCGCCCGCTATGGCACCGACAAGCCGGACCTGCGCAATCCGCTGATCATCTCTGATGTCTCGGCGAATTTCAGGGGCGGCGGCTTTGGCCTGTTCGCACGCATGCTGGAGAGCGAAAACAACGCCGTCTGGGCCATTCCCGCGCCGGGCGGCGGTTCGCGCGCCTTCTGCGACCGCATGAACGCCTGGGCGCAAGGCGAGGGTCAGCCGGGCCTGGGTTACATCTTCTGGCGTGACGGCGAGGGAGCGGAGGGCGGCGCGGCGGGCCCCATCGCCCGCAACCTGGGGCCGGAGCGCTGCGAGGCGCTCCGTGAACGACTCGGCCTGAAAATTGGCGACGCGGCCTTCTTCGCGGGCGGCGACCCCAAGACCTTCCACCGGTTCGCCGGCTTGGCCCGCGCCAAGGTCGGGGGCGAACTCTCTCTCATCGACGAGAACCGCTTCGCCTTCTGCTGGATCGTCGATTATCCGATGTACGAGATGAACGAAGAGTCGGGCCGGGTGGACTTCTCGCACAACCCGTTCTCGATGCCGCAGGGGGAGCTGTCGGCGCTGGAGACCCGCGATCCGCTCGACATCCTGGCCTGGCAATACGACATCGTCTGCAACGGCTACGAGCTGTGCTCGGGGGCGATCCGCAACCATCGTCCCGACCTGATGCTGAAGGCCTTCGGGATCGCCGGCTACAGCGCCGCGACGGTGGAGGCGGAGTTCGGCGGCATGCTGAACGCCTTTCGCCACGGCGCGCCGCCGCACGGCGGCCTGGCGCCGGGGATCGACCGCATCGTCATGCTGCTGGCCGGTGAGCAGGCCATTCGGGACGTCATCGCCTTTCCCCTCAATCAGCAGGGCCAGGATCTGATGATGAACGCCCCTTCCGCCGCCCGCGCCGCCCAGCTCGAGGAACTGCACATCCGCTTGGCGCCGGCGAAGGCGTAAGGAGGTCGCTTTACCGCCGGCCGCCGCAGACGCGACCGGTCAGACCGGATGGCAGACGGGTTCTGGCGTCGGAACAGGCGCCGTCCAGTTGATGCTGGGTCAGGTTGCGCGCCTGCGACAGGTCGGCCCCGGACAGGGAGGTGTGCAGGAGTTGGGCGTCCTTGAAGTCGGCCCTGGAGAAGGC
Source organism: Caulobacterales bacterium (assembly GCA_038225765.1). Lineage (GTDB taxonomy): Bacteria > Pseudomonadota > Alphaproteobacteria > Caulobacterales > Caulobacteraceae > Acaudatibacter. The sequence goes on from JBBRQW010000019.1 coordinate 4,229, forward strand.
GCCGTCGGCCAGATCGGCGCCGGTGAAGTTGGCGTCCTTGAAACTGGCCTCGGCGGCCTTCACGCGGGTGAGGTTGGAGCCCACCATTTCGGCGGCGTCGAAGTTGGCCCCGGTGAGGTCGGCGTTCGTGAAGTTCGCGCCCGCCGCTTCCAGGCCGGCCAGCGTGGCCTCGGAGAAGTTGGCGAGCATGAAGCGGGCGCCGGTCATGGAGGCGCCGCGGACGTCGGCGTGGGACAGATCGGCGCCGGTGAAGTTCGAACCCACGAAGGCCGCGCCGCGCAGATCGGCGCCGACCAGAGAGGCCCCGGCGAAATCGCAGCCCATGAACTTCGCGCCGGTGAGCTTGCGTCCAGTCAGGTTGCAATGGGGACAGGCGCCGCCGAAGGACACCAACCTGGGCACGTTCGTCGCGGCGGTCAGAGCGCAGGCTTGGCCCGCCGCGGCCAAAAGGCCGCAGGCGCCGAAAATCAGCGCGATGCGTTCGATCCAGGAGCGGGCGGGCACGGGGATGGCATTACCTCCGCAGGCATCAAACCTTCTAAGTGGGCCATGACCCCGCGCGGCGCCAATTAAATCGCCGCAAGGTCGGGGGCCGCGCCCCGCCTCAACCTTCCGTGTCGCCCAATCGGGCGGCCCGCGCCCCGCAGGTCTGGCAGACGCGGCTTTGGCCCTTGCGCACCAGGGCCAGGTCGCCGCAGGCGGGGCAGACATCGGCGCCGCGCGGCGCGCCGCCCTGGCGGCCGGGCACGGGCAGGAAGACCAGGTTGTCGGGCGCCGCGCCGCGGGAGAAACCCTTGGAGATGAAGCGCGACGCCGGCTGGGGTTGGTCGGCCGCTCCGGCGCCCAGCCCGTCGGCGTCGAACTCGGCCGGATCGACGTTGGCAAGGTCGGCGCGACCCAGATAGGAGACCCCCAACTCACGAAAGGCGTAATCCAGGATGGAGGTCGCCGAGGCGATGGCGCCGTTGCCGGTGACCGGTCCGGCCGGCTCGAAGCGGGTGAAGACGAAGGCGTCGACGAACTCGTCCAGGGGCACGCCGTATTGCAGGCCGATGGAGATGGCGATGGCGAAGTTGTTCATCAGTGAGCGGAAGGCGGCGCCTTCCTTGTGCATGTCGATGAAGATTTCGCCCAACTCCCCGTCGTCGTACTCGCCGGTGTGCAGATAGACCTTGTGTCCGCCCACGGCCGCCTTCTGGATATAGCCCTTGCGGCGGTCGGGGAGTTTTCGGCGGCTGCGGTTCACCTCGACGATGCGCTCGACGACGCGTTCGCGAGGCGGCGGCGATGGGCGGGCTTGGGCGTCCGTGGCGAGCGACGGCTCAAGCGAGAATCCGGCTGGGGCGGGGGCGCGCCGCAGGCGAAGGGCGCTCACGCCGGCCCGCGCCGCGGTCGCCTGCAGGGGCGAGGCCTCTTCCGGCCGGGCCGTGAAGGCGACGGCGACGTCGGCCGGCAGGGGCGCGCAGGCGAAGGGCTGGACGGCGTCGAGCATGGCCAGATTCATCGCGGCGGATGTCTCGGCGTCGCCGAGGAACACCGCGCGCCCGGCCGGTGAAAGAAACGGCGCGTCGGCCAGGCTGTCGGTCCCGAGCGCGAAGACTTCGGCGGCGGCCACATCCCCTGGCGTGAACCCGGCCAGGGTAAGGGTATCGAAGGCGGCGTCGGCGAGGGCGTCTTCGGAAGCGCCCAGCACATCGCGCACAAAGCCGGCCCCGACCACGGAAGGCGCGAAGGCGGCCTTCAGCGTGGCCGCTTCGCCCAGCGCGCTCTCCACGGCGCCGATTTCATGGTCGGTGAAGCCCTTGGCGGCGAGGCCCTCGCGGTCGATGGCGGGCGCGCCTTCCAAAGTGCGATGGCCCAGGACATGGCGGCGCGCCGCCGCAATGTCGGCGCCCAGATGGGCGAGCCCCTGGACCGCGAACGGCGACAGCAGGCCGAACGGCCGGCCGTCGGCGCTTTCCGCCAGGGCGAGCGGGCCGCGCCAGGGCGAGGGGCCAAGAGAAAGGCCGCCAAGCCGCAGGGCCATCTCGCGATCCTCGACGGCGCCGATCACCTGCGCGTTTCGCAAGCCGGTGGCCTGGGCGGCGTCGAGGGCCCGAGCCAGGAGCGCGCGCGCGCGGATCGTCGTGGGGCTGTCCTCCAGGGTCGTCGCCGCCTCGAGCCGGCGGGCGAGGCCGGCCAATTGCGCCTCGCGCTCGGCGTCGAAGCCGGGGTAGGGGCCGGCCGTCGCGGCCAGATCGGCCGAGGCGGATAGGGCCGAGGCGGCGGCCAGGGCATGCAGTTCGACCGTGCGCCGGCGCCCCGGCGCCTCGCCGAACGCCAGCCCGCGCGCGACCAGATGCTCGCCGATACCGGCGAGGCAGATGGCCAGCGGACGGTGATCCCGTCTCGCATAGGCGTCTTGCGCCGCCGCGCTGAATCCAGTGGAGGACTCGATATCCAGGGCGACGGTGACCAGTCGGATGACCGCTTCGAGGTCGTCATCCTCGGCAAGAGCGGGCACGTTCACCGCCGCCCGGGGCGCGATGCGCGCCCGCGCCAGGGCCGCCGCGTCGGCGGGGTCGAAGACCAGAGTGAGATCGCGGCCCCGCCAGCCCATGTGCGCCGCGCGCACGGCGGCTTCGTCCTCGCCGGCCACGGCCTCGCGATCGGCGGTGACGATCGGGCCGAGACTTGACACGGCGTCCCAATCGCCTTCGAACCCGGCGCGGGCCAAGGCGATGGCGTCGGCGATGTCCGCTTCGGGAACGCCGGCGGCGCGGGCGGCGAGCACGGCGCGGGCGAGGGGTGGGTTGCCCGTCGGATCGGCGCGGGCCGCCTCGTCACCTTCGCGGCGAAGGACGGCATCCGCCACGGCGGCCAGACGCGCGGCGGCCATGCTCGGCGCGGGGGAGATCGTGGGGGACGCGAATTGCGCGGAGGCGATGTCGAGGAAGGCGAGGGGCGGGCCGCGCGCCGGGTCGTCGGCCAAGGGATGGACTCGCGCCCCGAACGCCAGGGACGGACCTGGTGAGACAAGGCCTCGCGCCAGCAGGGCGAACAGGTCGCCGCGAAAGGCCTCGGCGTCGGCCGCCGTGTCGAAGAGGCCCAGCGCCCAACCCCAGGCGGCCGAACGGCGGGCGTAGCGATCCGGGCCGGCGTCCAGCAGCGGATCGCACGGCGCCTCCGGTGCGAGACCCGGTGGCAAATCCGCACTTGGATAGTCCCGGGGCAGGTTGTCAGCCCAGGAGAGCCACGCCTCGATCCGCGCCCCGGTCCAATCGCGGGGGACCAAGACGTCCACGAGGTCGGCCCCGCGCTCGATCTGGCGGGTCAGGGTCGCCAATGGCTCAGCGTGAAAACCGGCCCGGGTCTGGAAACGCATCGAGTCGCTCCGTCGATCCCGCCGACGCTATGACGGCTTGCCCCTGATCACAACAGATGTTGTGTGTTCGAACTGACTTGCCACCAGATATTGGGAGCGGCGGGTCTCCTGGACGCCGGGTGGCCTTGACCCTATAAGCGGCCGACCCGCCCGTCGGATAAAGATCGGATCAAGCCCTGGACGCGCTCAAAGCGATCTTCACCTGGTGGACCGGCGCCACCATCGGGGCGCGCCTGCAGATCGGCCGCGGCAGCGCCTTCGTGGGCGAGGACGAGGTGGGAAACCGCTATTTCGAGACCGTCGATAAACGCCGGGACTATGATGGCCGCAACCGCCGGTTCGTCATCTACAAGGGCTATGCCGACGCCTCCAGGGTCACCCCCGACTGGCATGGCTGGCTGCACCACACCTTCGCCGAGCCGCCCACCCGCGCGCCGCTCGAGCGCCGCGTCTGGGAAAGGGACTACCAGCCCAACCTTACCGGCACCGTGCGGGCTTGGCGGCCCAAGGGCGCCATCGCCAGGGGCGGCGACCGCGCCAGGGCTTCGGGAGACTATCAGCCGTGGACCCCCGACTAGGCCACGCCGCGATCGCCTTGGCGTCGCTCGCCGCCCTGGCCGGCGCCGGCGACTTGGCGCGCGCCCAGCCCGACCAAAGCGGCCCTGGTCCCCCGCCGTCGGTCCCGCCGTCGGTTCTGGAGCAGCGGGCGTCCCCGCCGATCCCCACCGCGGCGCCAGCGGCGACCAACGCCGCCGTCCCGGTTCCCGACGCAGCCGGGCAAGCCGTCCCCCCGCCGTCGCAAACCATCCCGCCCGCCCCTTTGCGGGAGCCGCCTCCCGCCCTCAAAGCCGCCGGCCCGAGTCCCGAAGCGAAAGCGCCGCCGCCTCCCGCGCCGCCGCCCGGCCCGCCGCCGCCCGTTCGCGGCCCCACGGCGATTCTGCAGGTCCTGGACAAGGTGACCGCCGAGACCTTGAAGTTCGAGGCCCCGGTCGGGCGGCGGATTCGCTACAAGACCCTGATTTTCACCGTTCGCGTCTGCGAGACCCGAGGGGCGTCCGATCCGCAACCGAGGCCCTCGGCCTATGTGGTGATCGATTCCGAAGCGCCCACCTTGCCGGGCCGCGCGCCGGCGGCGGCCAAGGAGGTCTACCGGGGCTGGATGTTCGCCGAGGGGCCCGGCCTGCATCCCCTGGAACACCCCATCTACGACGCCTGGCTGGTCGCCTGCAGCGCCGCCGCGCCGGTAAGCTGAGCGCCGGCGGCGAAGAAATCCCCCGCTGTCGCCAGCGCGCCGGCGAGGCGGCGGCCATAGTCGTCGCGCGAAATCTCCACCGCCCCCAGCCACGCCAGGTGGCCGGTAAGAAACTGGGTGTCGAGCAGGCGATAGCCGCCGGTCCGGAGCCGGGCGACCAAATGGGCGAGGGCGACCTTGCTGGCGTCGCGCTCGGCTGAAAACATGCTCTCGCCGAAGAAGGTGCCCCCGATGGCGACCCCATAGAGGCCCCCAACCAGGCGTCCCTCCCGCCACGCCTCGACGCTGTGCGCCTCGCCGCGGGTGAACAGTTCGGCGCAAAGGGCCTGGATCGCGCCGTTGATCCAGGTCTCGGGGCGGCCGGGGGCCGGCGCGGCGCAGGCTTCGATCACCGCCTCGAAGACGGTGTCCACCCGGATGTCGAATCGCTCGGAGCGCACCGTCCGCGCCAGGCGACGGGAAATGCGCAAGCCCTCGAGCGGGATCACTCCCCGCCGCGGCGGATCGACCAGGAACATCGCCGCGTCGCGCCGCGAATCGGCCATGGGAAACACCCCGCGCCGATAGCATTCGATCAGATCGTCGGCGGTGAAACGGGGCAGGTCCGGCCCCTACCCCTGCGCCTTGATCCACCGTTCCAGCCAGTGGATGTCGTAGCGGCCGGCCAGGATGTCGGGCTCGTTCAGGAGGTCCTGGAAGAGGGGAATGGTGGTCTCGACGCCGCCGACCACCATCTCGCCTAGAGCGCGGCGCAGGCGGGCGATGCACTCGGTGCGGTCGCGGCCCTGAACGATCAGCTTGCCGGCGAGGCTGTCGTAATAGGGTGGGATGACATAGCCGGCGTAGAGCGCCGAATCCAGCCGAACTCCCAGGCCGCCGGGCGCATGGAAGTCGGTGACCAGGCCCGGCGAAGGCATGAAGGTGCGCGGGTTTTCGGCATTGATCCGGCATTCGATGGCGTGGCCCTCGAAGACGACCTCGCCTTGGGTGAACGACAGCGGCAGGCCGGCCGCGATGCGTATCTGTTCGCGCACCAGATCGATGCCGGTGATCGCCTCGGTGACCGGATGCTCCACCTGCAGGCGAGTGTTCATCTCGATGAAGAAGAACTCGCCGTTTTCGTAGAGAAATTCGATCGTGCCGACGCCCAGATAGCCGATCGCCTTTACCGCATCGACGACGACCGTGCCGATGGCCTCGCGCGTGGCGGCGTCGATGGCTGGAGAGGGGGCTTCCTCCATCATCTTCTGGTGGCGGCGCTGCAGGCTGCAATCCCGCTCCCCAAGGTGACAAACGGCGCCAAAGGCGTCGGCGATCACCTGCAACTCGATATGGCGAGGGGTGGAGAGGTAGCGCTCCATATAGACCGCGTCGTCGCCGAACGCCGCCTTGGCCTCGCCCCGCGCCGTGGCGTAGGCCTCGGCCACCTCCTCGCGGCTTTGGGCCACCTTCATCCCGCGTCCGCCGCCGCCGGCGGCCGCCTTGATCAAGACCGGATAGCCGATGGCGTCGGCGGCGGCGATCGCCTTCGCCTCGCTGGTCAGCGCCCCCTCGGAGCCGGGGACAACCGGAATGCCCGCCGCGGCCACCGCCCGCTTGGCGGCGATCTTGTCGCCCATGACCCGGATATGTTCGGGCTTGGGGCCGATGAAGGTATAGCCGTGCGCCGCCACGATCTCGGCGAAACGGGCGTTCTCGGACAGGAATCCGTAGCCGGGGTGAACGGCCTGGGCGCCGGTGATCTCGCAGGCGGCGATGATCGAGGGAATGTTCAGATAGCTTTTGGACGCCGGGGCGGGGCCGATGCACACGCTCTCGTCGGCGAGCCGCACATGCATGGCGCTGGTGTCGGCCTGCGAATGCACCGCGACGGTGGAGATCCCCATCTCCTTGCACGCCCGATGAACGCGAAGCGCGATCTCGCCGCGGTTCGCGATAAGAATCTTGTCGAACATGGTCCGTTCTAGCCGATCACGACTAGGGGTTCGCCATATTCCACCGGCTGGGCGTCGGCGACCAGGAATTCCACGATCGTCCCGGACGTGGGAGCGACGATGGGGTTCATGGTCTTCATCGCCTCGATGAGCAGCAGGGTCTGGCCCTCGGTCACCTTGTCGCCGACGGCGGCGAAGGGCGGAGAGCCGGGCTGGGCCTGCAGATAGACGGTGCCGACCATGGGGGATTTGACGACGTCGCCTAAATGAACCGGCTCGGCCGGCGGTCCCCCCGCGGCGCCCGGCGCGGGCGCGGCGGCGAGCGGGGCCGGAAGCGCGGCGGCCGGGGCCTGGGCGAACACGGTCGGCGCGGCGGCGAGGGTCCTGGCCACCCGGACCTTGAGGCCCTCGCGTTCGACCTCGATCTCCGAGAGGCCGGTCTCGCCCAGAATGGCGGCCAGTTCGCGCACCAGGCGCGCGTCGAAGAGATCGGCGGGGGCCTTGGGACTGGGCATGAAAGTGGGGTCAGCCTTGTTGTTGAGGTCGCGGGGATTCATCCGCCGAAGCCAGGGCGCACGCGGCCTCGACGGCCAGTTCGTAACTGACCACGCCGAAACCGCTTATCACGCCGGTGGCGGCGAGGGACACATAGGATCGCCGGCGGAATCCCTCCCGCGCGGCCGGGTTGGAAAGATGGCACTCGATCACGGGTATGGCGAGGGTTTTGAGGGCGTCCAGCAGGGCGATGGACGTGTGGCCGTAGCCGGCCGGATTGATCACCAGGGCGCCGGCCTCCAGCCGCGCCTCCTGCACCCAGTCGATCAGCTCGCCCTCGTGATTGGTCTGGCGAAAAACGACGGTCGCGCCGCGCGCCTTGGCGCGCGCCTCGCACAGGGCGCGCGCGTCCTCCAGGCTCCGACGCCCATAGAGGTTCGGCTCGCGGACGCCCAGAAGATTGAGGTTGGGGCCGCTCAACACGTAGATCGGTTTCAACATTCCGCCCCGCCGGCCGCTCCGAGAGCCCGATGACGTCGGACCGGAGAGATCCGGCGTCTGAATCGGGCTCTCCACGCTCCAATCCCTTGTAACGTCCGCCGGGCGGGGTAACAAGCTCGCCTCATGCGCTTGAGCGTGAACGGCGAGGAGCGGGAATTCGACGGGCCGGCCGCCCTATCCTGCCTGGTGGCGAGGCTGGGCCTCGATTGTCGAAAGGTGGCGATCGAACGCAACCTCGAAATCGTGCCCAGATCGGCCTACGCGGCGACGGCTCTGGCCGAGGGCGACCAGATCGAGATCGTGCATTTCATCGGAGGCGGCTAGCCCATGGACGGATCCTCACGCCTCGAAGACGACACCTGGACCGTGGCTGGGCGAACCTTCCGCTCGCGCCTGATCGTCGGCACCGGCAAATACCGTGACTATGCGCAGAACGCGGCGGCGGCCGAGGCGGCGGGGGCGGAGATCGTCACCGTCGCCCTGCGCCGGGTCAACCTCTCCGATCCCGGCCAGCCGATGCTGATCGACTACCTCAAGCCCGATCGCTTCACCTTTCTGCCCAACACCGCTGGTTGTTTCACCGGCGAGGAGGCGGTGCGCACCCTGCGCCTGGCCCGCGAAGCCGGCGGCTGGGATCTGGTCAAGCTCGAGGTGCTGAGCGACGCCAAGACCCTCTACCCGGACATGGAGGAGACGCTGCGGGCGCTGAAACTGCTGGTGGCGGACGGTTTTTCGGCGATGGTCTATTGCAACGACGATCCGGTCTACGCCCGCAAGCTGGAGGAGGCGGGGGCGGTGGCCATCATGCCGCTGGGCGCCCTCATCGGATCGGGCCTGGGCATCCAGAACCGCCTCAACATCCACCTCATCGTCGAGCAGGCCAAGGTGCCGGTCCTGGTGGACGCGGGCGTCGGCACGGCGTCCGACGCGGCGGTGGCCATGGAACTGGGCTGCGACGGGGTGCTGATGAACACCGCCATCGCCCAGGCCCGCGATCCGGTGCGCATGGCCGGGGCGATGAAACACGCGGTGATCGCCGGGCGTCAGGCGTGGCTGGCGGGGCGGATGCCCAGGCGCCTTTACGCGGAGGCTTCATCGCCCATGGCGGGGCTGATATAGCTCGCGAATCGCTCTCCGGCGCTCGCGGTCGATCCGCCGTGAATCGCCGGTTTTTTGTTGACATCCAACAGCCGCCGTGCGCGACAGGCGGCTCAAACCACAGAAGGCCATAATCATGAATGAGACCAAAACGCCGTTGACCGCCGAGCAGCGCGCCGCAAAGAAGGCGAGCAGGCAGGGAGCGGACAAAAAGGGGCCGGCCAACAAGGAGGGTCGGGCCCATAAGTTGCGCATGCGCGAGATCAAGGTCGAGCGCCAAGCCATCGCCAAGACGATCCAGGACGCCAAGGCTCGCAAGGCGGAGCTGGACGCTGAATTGAAGACTCTTCGCCCGGCAGCGCCCCCGAAGGCGACCTGACCGGACGCCCTCGGGCGTTTTCGAACGGCTAGACGCCGGGGCCCCCGGGGGGCGGGTCGCTGAAGGGCCGGGATCCCCGGGGGCCGGTTTGGAACGGCGCTTCAAGGGCGCCGGGCCTCGCTTCCCAACCCCCCGTCCGGGCTGTTTGGACCGAGGCAGAGCATGGCTTCGCGATTTGACCGGCTTTTTGTCGTCACCTACGGCCGATCCGGCTCGACCCTTCTGCAAGGCCTGCTGAACGCGATCGACGGATACCGCGTCTACGGCGAAAACGGGGGGTTTCTCGCCAAACTTCACGACGCCTACGAAGCGCTGGCCGATGCGCACGCCCATCTGCCCAATCCGGTCCACGATCGGCCCAGCAATCCATGGTTCGGCGGCTCCCGCTACGACCTGGAGAGTCTGAACGCCGGGTTCCGCCGGTTCGTGGACGAAACGCTGTTCCGGCCGAACGCCGATCCGGCGGTGCGGGTGTACGGATTCAAGGAAATCCGCCATCTCGAACTGGGTGACGATAAGCTTTCCAGGCTGCTCGCGTTCATACGGCGAATCTATCCCCGGTCAGCCGTCGTCTTCAACACCCGCGATATCGGCGATGTGCTCAAGAGCGGCTGGTGGCGCAACGATGGCGCCCCCGATCTGGCCGGCGGCCTCGCCGATTTCGGCGCGTTCTGCGCCGCCTACGCGCGGGCCAACGGCGATCACGCCATTCACCTGACATACGAACGGCTGATCGATCCCGATCGCCGGGAGGCCAGCCGCCTTTTGGCCTTTCTCGGCGAGACGCTATCGGAGGCGGCGATCGAGGCGGTCTTCGCCGGCGCTCACAGCTACCAGAACCGCGCGCTCACCCAATACCTCGCCGGACGCTCGCCCTATGTCGTCTTGTGCGAGCCGGATTGGTGGCGGGCCAACCTGGATGAGTTCCGCATCGAGGCCGAGGCGGGATCCGAAGGCGGTCTGGCGACCGGCATAGTCCTGCCGTCAGTCGATTCCGCCTGCCGACTGTGGTTGGCGGCGGGGGCGAGCGCGATCGAGATCGCCGGCTCGACCCCGACATCTCGGATCGGCGAACTTCACGCCGGCAATCCCAGAAGCGCCAACGCCGGCTTCACGGTGGCGTTTCCGCCATGCGCGGAACTTATCTTGCTGGGCGCCAGCGCGGGCTTCGAGCGCCGACGGGTCGGTCTCGTCCGGCCCCGCCCGGCCGCTCGGCGCAAGAAGGGGGAGCCGCAATAGCTCCGCCGCTTCCTTCGCCGCGTCCAGATGGGCTAAAGCCGCGCCTGGAAGGGGTGGAGATGCGCAAGCCAGCGGCCGGAACGCACACGGCGGGCGTCCAGCCCGAACCGACGGTGCCAGGCGTCCGGGCGCGGATCGCGGCGGGCGATCTGGCGGCGGCGGGCGAGCTCTACCGCGCCCTTCTGCGCCGCGCCGGGCCGATCGCCGATGTCCTGCTCACCGGCGCCATGCTCGAGGAGGCGGAGGGAAGGCTGGACGCCGCTCTTGCCGGTCTTGAAAAAATCGTCGCCGCCGCGCCGCGATCGGCGCACGGCCGGGCGCTCTCGGCGCGGGTTCTCTTTCGGCTGGGCCGGGCCGACGAAGCCGAAGCTTCCGCTCTGGAAGCGTTGCGGTTGGATGCCGTCAATTTGATCGGACTGACCGTCCTGGCGGAAGTCTACGCCAAGGCGGGCCGGATCGGCGAGCGCCTGGACATCCTCTCGCGCGCGGCGTTGTGCGCGGGAACGTCCAGCGTTGGGGTATGGAGCGCCATCGACGAACTGTCGGCCGCCGAGCGATGGGAAGATGTTCTCCAGGCGCTCGATCGGCGCGGCGATCTGCTCGCCGCCCAGCGGGTATCGCTGGTCCGCGCCGACGCCTTGCTCGCGTTGGGCCGCCACAGGCAGGCGGTGGCCACCCTCCTGGAGGCGCTCGCCCAAGACCACGCGCCGGCGACGGGCCTGACCGATCGGTTCCTCGCCCGTCGCGCCCTGACTTCCGCCGCGCTGTTTGTGGAGGCGGCCATTCAAAGGGGCCATCCGGTGGGCCCGGCGCGCGAGGCGGTGATCGCCGAGGCGCGACGATCCGCCGCCATGACGAGCCTCGACAGCGCGCCGCCGGCCTACGCCGACGCCGTCCGGGCTCTGGAAATTCTTTGCCCCGAGGCGGCGTGGGCGGCCGAAGCGACGACGCGGGCGGCCTTGTTCCTGATCGACCGGGGCGCGGACGATCTCGCGCGGGGCGATTTCGCCGCCGCCGCCGACCACCTCATCCAGGCGGGTCGGTTGCGGCCGGAGGACCTGGGCGTTCTGCGGTCGCTGGCCGAGGCCGCCGCCGCCGCCGGCCGCCCCGATCGCCATCTCGACACCCTGCTGCGAATTCACCGCCTCGCGCCGACCGAGGCGACTCTCATGGCCGCCGCCGAGGCCGCCCGCGCGAGCGGGCGCTGGGACGTTCTGGGGGGATTGATGGCCCGCACGCCGCCGATACGGTCGTTGCGGGAAGTGACAGGCGCGGGAATGCCGATCCTGGCCGAACTGCGCGAGCGGCTGGAGGCCCTGGCGCGCGACGGCGATGGCGAGGCCGGGCTGACCATGGTCGCGGCGCTGATCCCGTGGATCGCGCCTCGCGCCTGGCCATCCGGCGCGCTTTCCCACCTGCTGGCCGCCGCCAAACGCCGCATGCGCGGCCCAAGGATATCGGTCGATCCGACCGCCCTCGGCCGAATTGCCGCCGCCTTTCTGGCGGTGGATCCTTCTGATGCGGACGTCGGCCGGCTGGCGGCGCGTTTGCACCTGCGATTTCGGCGATTCGGGGAGGCGGCCGAGCTGCTCGCCGGCATCCTCGAGAGCGATCCCCATGTGGCGCGGGATTGGATCGATCTGGCCTCGGCCTGCCATGAACTGGGCCAGGGCGCGCGGCGGGACGCCTGCGTTGGCCGGGCATTCATCATTGCACCGACGGCCGTGCTTCCAGCACCGCTCGATGCCGTCAGAACACGGATGATAGAGGCGTCCCCGTGAGGACGCTGGCGATGGTCGCCAATTATCACCGTGAACGGCGCATCGGCCGCAAGACGGCGAACTTCATCGGCGCCGTCCACGCCCATCTGCGAAGCCGCGGCATCCAGCTCAACGTCGAATTCGTGCTGGATCGCCCCGACGATCTCACCCACCGAGAGATCGAGACGGCGGCCAGATCCATCGACGGCGCGCGCCTCCACCGGGTCGATTTTGGCGATCTCGGCAGGGCGCGGACCCATGGGGTCGAGGCGGCGCGCGGCGACGTCGTCTGTTTCATGGACGGCGACGACTTCTTTTCGATGAACTGGTTCGAATGCGCTCTTGATCACTTCTCGTCCGGCCGCCGGGATGAGGTGCTTCACACCCAGTTCATGGTCGGCTTCGGCGACCAGGCATTCGTCCGCGAGACGATGGAATCGAGTCACCCGTCGTTCGATCCCCTGTCGCTGGCGGTGGATTGGTACTGGAGCGCCAACGTGGCCGTCCAGACCGAAGTGTTCGCGGCCATGCCCATACAGCCCTACGATCACGCGCGCGGCTTCGGCTCGGAGGATTGGCGCTGGGCTTGCGACTGCCTGGCCGCCGGCATCGGTCGCGCCTCGGCGCCGGGCACGGCCTACTACTATCGCGTCAAGCCTCGTCGGTTCAGCCTGGGGCGGGTGGGAGGCTTGATTCATATGGCGTCCCCACTATTCACCCGCGCCGCGGCGCCGCCGCCGCCGGCGCGGCCGTCGGTCGATCCGATCCCGGTCGAGGCGTTGACGCCGGCGTTTTTCGCCCAGGCCCGCGAGATCGAGACCTTCGAGGTCGGCTTATCCTACCTGCGGGCCGTGGAGGCGGGCGCACGGACGGTCCGGCATTTCACCCCCCACACGCCGCCGCTGGTCGGGAGAGTCGTGCGCGAGGTGTTGGCGAGCGGCTTTGGCGACGGCTCGACGATCGTGTTCGCCGACCGGCAGCGGCTGGCTGGCGGCCTGGCCGCCGCCGAGGCCATGACGGGCGCGCTCACGGGCGCGCCGACAAGCGCCCAGGCCGGGGCGGGCGCCGCGCCGCGCCTCTACATCGTCGACGGCGACGGCCCCGAAAGCCAAGGCCGCGCCGACGGCCATCTGGTGGCGGTGAGCGAGCTCCGAGCCGCCGGCCTCAACGAGGCCAAGATCGAGCGCCTCGTCGCCCGCTTCATGATCCAGTTCAAAGGCCTCACGGTGGTCAACCTGCTCTCGCCCAGGGCCCCGTCCGCGGCCCTGGCCTTCTCGCGGGCCACGCGCGGCGGTGTCGGCCGATGGATCAACGTAGTCACCGAATACGGATTCGACCCTCTTTCACGGGCGTTCGACGAACTGGACCGGTTCAGGGCGGCGGGACTGGAGAGCGAGGACATCGCGGTGTTTGAAAAGACCGCGCGCGAAGCCTGGCGAACGCGGGGCGTGGCCCTGCGATACGACGCCGCCCTGGAGGCCGACTATGTGGCCCGGTCCCTGGGCTCGCGGGCGCTCGATCCCCGGCCGTGGCCGGCCGCGGCCACGCCGACGCCGCCGTCCCCGGCGGAGGCGAGGGTCTACCGGCTGACCGGAGCGACCGCCGCCGCCGCGACCGGGATGGAGGCGACGATCGCGGTGACCGAGCCGTTGCGGCGACTGGCGGCGCGCGAGGACGAGTGCGTCTTCGTCTGCGGCGCGGCGTTCCTGGGGATGGCGTTCGGCGAGGCGAGCGGGGCCAGGCCTCCCGGCCTGCGCATTCCCGCCCTGACCGTCGTCGACCAGGAAGGCGGCCCGACGCTCTATGTGCGGCACGCGCCGGACGCCTACGAGCGCGAACTGCGGGCCGGCCGGTTTCCGCCCGACCTGGCCACGGCGGGGGCGATCGGCGTCGATTGCGCCTGCCTGCGCGCGGTGCTGGCGCGTTTTCCGGCCGGGTTCGCCTTTTCAACCCTGATCGCGGCGTCCGTTCGAAGGGCGCTGGCGGCCGGCGTGGCCCGCGTCGCGCTGTTCGCCCCCACCGCGATCGTGTCGGTGAGCGCGGCGGACCTCGGGCTCATGGACAAGGCGCGCCTGGCGCGAAGCTGGCCGGCGGCGTGGAGGGCCTCGGATGGGTAAGGCCGCCGACTATTTTCTTGGCGAACGCTATCGCGGCCTGGGCCTCCTTCCCCGCCTCCCCCAGCCGACCCGCGACGAGGCGGCGGCGGCGATCGAGGCCTGCCGGCGCCGCGACGATCACCCCGAGTCGAGTCCGGCCGATTTCTCGCAGGAATTGCTGATGGGTTTCGACGACGACGCCCGCGCCGGCTATCTCGATGGCAGGATCAAATTCCCCTTCTACAACCGGGTCGGGGGCGACGGGTTCTGGCGTTGCCAAAGATCCCAGACACCCTATCTTGATCGGCTCGCCGAATTCCTGCCGCACCTGGATATGGGATTGCTCGAACAGCTGTGGATCGAGCGCGGGCGGGGGATGCCCGGCGCCCTGCCCACCCCGAATGAGGGAAAGGGCGGCTGGCGATCGGTGGATGGGCTGGCGCCGCGCCCCGCTCCCGATGCGCCGCCGTGGTCCTATTCGGGGCCCTATGCGGCGGCGATCGTCGCGCCGCGCTGCGGCATCGGCGGCGCCGAGAAGGTCACGCGGGAGATGGCGGCGGCGATCCAACGGCTGACCGGCCTGCCGTGCCTGATCGTGATCGCCGACAGGCAGGTCGATCCGGCCGCCCTGCCGCCCGGCGCCATCTGCCTGCCCAACACCACCCTTGGCGGCGAACCCTTCCTGCGCCAACCCAGGGAGGTTCGCGTGGAGGCTCTGCGCGACCTGCTGGCCCTGATGGGCGTGCCCAGGGTCATTTCCATCAACAGTTCGCTCGGCAACGCCCTGCTCCTGGACCACGCCCCGCGCGCCGAGGCGATCGCCGCCGCCTCGGCGCTGTTCTTCGTCTCGGTGGGGGCCGGCGGGGCCAGCGAGGGCCGCATCCATGTCGCCGACTGGCTGATCGACGCCGGCGTCACCCTGTTCACCGACAACGACGCCATCGCCGAGCGGCTGGCCCGCCAATCCTTCTACGACCAGGCGGTCGTCCTCGCCCTCCCCGAGGCGGTAGGCGACGCACCGGCGCCCAGCGGGACCAATGTGCTTTGGGCCGGGCGGCTCGACGCCCAGAAACGGCCCGATCTCCTCCTCGAGATCGCCAGGGCGAGCCCGCACCTGATCTACGAGGCGTGGGGAACGCCGGTGCTTTCCGACGGCGCGATGGTGGACGCCTTCGCCGCCCAGCCCAACATCGTCTATCGCGGCGCCTTCGAGGGTTTCGCGGCCATCGACACCACCACCGTCGGCGCCCTGCTCTACACCAGCGCCTACGACGGCGCGCCCAATCTGCTCATCGAGGCCATGGCGCGCGGCCTGCCGTGCGTGGCCTCCGCCGTGGGCGGTATTCCGGCGCTGATGGCCCACGGCCGAGGTGTGCTGGTGGCGGCGCTCGCCCCGGCGGCCGACTATGTCGCGGCCCTGGACCGATTGCTCGGCGACGCCACGGCCCGGCAAGCCCTGTCGCGGGCCGGTCGCGATTATGTCGCCCGCGCCCACACCACCCAGGCCTTCGACCGAACCGTGGCGCGGCTGTTGGAAACCATGCAATCGGCGGCGGACGGGTAGGGGCGTGAGCTTCTCAAGGATCTCTACCGCGAGCGCTTGGCCGCGATCGGCGGGCAGATCGCCGCCGACCCGCCGGCCGTCGCCGCCCGGCCCGCGGCCTTCCTCGGACTCGGCGGCCCGCCGGTGACCGACCCGCGCTTCCTCGCCGCGCCGCTGAAAAGGCAGGCGACCGGGCTCAATGAAGCCTGGGCGTCCCGCTTCCGCGCCGAATACCCCACCTTCTGCCCGGCGCGCGAAGCCGGCGATTTTCAACCGCGGAAGGCGCGGGCGGTCAATGCGTAGAGACGAGGAGGGGCGGATGTCGATCGGCGGCGGGGTGGACCTGGGCGAGCCGGCGGCGCGGATCAATCCGCGGATGATCTTCGCGCCGGACCGGTCGGCCCTCTACGTGGCGGTTCCCAAGACCGGCTGCACCACCGTCAAGACCATCGTCGCCGCCGCCGTGGGCATGCTCGACCCCAAGGCGCTGACGCGCCGATCCCGGCCCGGCATCCACGAGGCGTGGCGTGACCGGGAGGCGAGCTGGAGCCATCTGCCGGAGGCCGAGCGTCAGGCCTTGCTGACCAGCGCGGCGACCTTCCGGTTCACCTCGGTGAGAAATCCCTTCGAGCGGGCGGTGTCGTGCTATCTGAACAAGATCGTGGGCTATGACACGGACGACCATCTGGGCCGCCACATGAAGGGTTTGGGCGTCGATACCCTGCTCTCCTTTCTCGAGGTGGTGGCGGGCCAGCCGCCATTGTTTCGCGACGTCCATTGCCGCGCCATGACCGACCTCACCCACATCGGCGCCGTCGCCTACGACGATATCGTCCGCTACGAGACGTTCGAGGCGGACCTCAGGCGGATCATGGTCAACCTGAACGTATCGACCCTCGACATTCCCAGGCCGGCCCGGCGCAACCGCACCGACGCCGGCTCGCGCCTGCATGAGCTTTTGGGGCCCAGGGAATGCGATCTGATTCGGGAAATCTACCGGCGCGATTTCGAGACCTTCGGCTATTCGATGGATCTGCCGGCGGGTTAAGGGCGACCTTTCGTCGTCTCCAGGCAATCGGTCGAATGAACCATGGCCAAGCGGTCTTGCCAAAGGCCAATAAAATCAACCACGAACTTCACGAACTACACGAACGGGCGCGATTTGACAGGAAGCGCCCGCGTTTCGGGCAAAGGCCACTCCCTGTTCGTGAGGTTCGTGAAGTTCGTGGTTGAATCAGGGCGTTCGCCAGATTGCCCCTCGCCCCGCCTTCGTATGGACAAGGCCAGGGTTCACTCACTATGACGAGCGGCGGGCCTTGGGCCGGCGGGATCGGGATGGGGTCTGACGAATCCATGAAGCTGCTGGTGGTCGGATCGGGGTATGTCGGCTTGGTGTCGGGGGCCTGTTTCGCCGAACTGGGCCACGAAGTGACGTGCATCGACCATGACCGGGCCAAGATCGAGGGCCTGCGGGCCGGCGTCGTCCCGATCTACGAGCCCGGCCTCGAGGCCGTCGTCGCCAGGAACGTGGCGGCCGGACGGCTGTGCTTCGACACCGATTTGGCCGCCCTCGCCGACGAGGGCGCGGACGCGGTGTTCATCGCCGTCGGCACGCCGCCGCGGGCCGGCGACCAGGGGGCCGATCTATCCAGTGTCTTCGCGGTGGCCGCCGAGGTGGCCGAGCACGCCTCGGGGACTCTGGTCGTGGTCGTCAAATCCACCGTCCCGGTGGGCACGGGCGACACGGTGGAGCAGATCGTCCGCGCCAAGGCCCCGAACCTTCGCGTCTCGGTGGTCTCCAACCCCGAATTCCTGCGCGAAGGCGAAGCGATCATCGACTTCATGGCCCCCGACCGGATCGTGGTCGGGGCCGAGGACGATTTGGGGCGCGAAACGATGGAGCGGCTCTACGCGCCTCTGCGCGAGCGCGGCGCCGCTCTGCTCATCATGCGCCGGCGGGGGGCGGAACTGGTGAAATACGCCTCCAACGCCTTCCTGGTCACCAAGATCTCCTTCATCAACGAGATCGCCGACCTGTGCGAGGCGGTGGACGCCGACATCCGCGAGGTGGCGCGGGGGGTGGGGCTGGATCGGCGGATCGGGGCCGCCTTCCTGACCGCCGGGCCTGGCTACGGCGGTTCGTGCTTTCCCAAGGACTGCGCCGCCCTGCTCACCACCGCCCAGGATCACGCCGTCGATCTGCGCATCGTCGAAAGCGCCATCAACGCCAATCACGCCCGCAAGCGGGTCATGGCCCGGCGGGTCATCAACGCCATGGGCGGCGCCGTTCAGGACGCGACGATCGCCGTGCTGGGCCTCACCTTCAAGGCCAACACCGACGACATGCGCGACGCCCCCTCGATCGCCATCGTCGAAAGCCTTCGCCTGGCCGGGGCGCGGGTCAGGGTCTACGATCCCCAGGGCATGCCCAGGGCCCGAGAGCTGCTGGGCGACGTGGACTATTGCGCCTCGGCGCCCGAGTGCTGCGCCGGCGCCGACGGCATCGTCCTGGCCACCGAATGGCCGCAGTTCCTCGACCTCGATTTCCACGCCCTGGCCAGGGCGGCCCGCGGCCGCGTCTTCATCGACCTGCGCAACCTGATCGAGGTCGAACGGCTATTGGCCGCCGGCTTCACCGTCCATGGCGTCGGCCGCGCCCCCCGCGCCCCCGCCCCATCCGCACCCCTGCGGGCGGTTGCTCTTTGACGGCGTTGGACGCGCCTTGAAACGCCAAGGCGGTTTGGCGGGTCAATCGCCCTATTTCGGCCCGCCGACCTTCTCCAGGCGGGTACGCAGGCGGATGACCTGTTTCTGCTTGGCTTCCCAGACGTGGGCCATGACCCGCACAATGTCTCCCGTCGTCACCGCCGCCGCCGCCGCCGCCCGCCCAGCCGGCGGCGCGAACAGCGGCCCGGCCATCTTGGGCAGATAGCGCGCCCGCACCCGCTCGTTGCCGGGGGCCATGGCGGCGTCGAAGGTTTCCAGCACCTCGGCGTCGCCATCGAACGGCGTGTCGCCCGGCAGCTCCTCGACGATCTCCTGGATGTTGCCGCGGAGGGCGTTGAATTCCGCCCCCAGGGTATAGGGGACGTGGCCGTTGAATTGCCGCAGGAACTCCATCCCCTGGCAGCCCAGGCTCTTGTTCATTTCGCGCTCGAGGGTCATGCCCTCGACCCCGACGCCGAGCCTGGTGAAGAAGTCGGTGACCACGTCGCCGTCGGTCAAATGGTCCCGATCGAAGAGGCGCACCTCGATGTTTTCTTCCCCGAACACCGCCGCCCAGCGCTCCAGAATGAGGTCATAGGCGTACTTCTTCGCGATCTCCTCGCCGCTCGGGGCGCGGAACGGGCCGGCGCCGCCGGTCTTGACATAGGTGGAGTAGGCGCTGCGCAGGGCGTCGGCCTGGCGGCGCAGATAGACCACCACCTTGATCGACGCGCAGTGAGGCTTGAGCAGCCCGGCCAGGCGCTCGATCTCGGCCGCCAGCAGCAGCCGCGACGAGCAGTGTTCGTTGGAGACGCAGAGCAGCTTCGGCTTCTTGGCGGCGATCTCCCGCGCCAGGTTCTGCTCGACGGCGGCGCGGAAGCGCTGGACGGCGGCGGGGTCGTTCAGGCCGAACGGCGACTTGAGCTCATCGACGCCGGTCTGCGAGGCGTAGGCGTAGGCCTTGATCTGGTTCCTTTCCCCCAGGGCCTCGGGATAAAGAACGCCGCGGGCCAGCAGCTTGGGCCGGCTCTTGGCCAAGCTGAACTGGATGCTGGTCGAGCCCGTCTTCTCCACCCCGATATGCAGCACGCACTCAGTCATCGGCGCTCTTTCTCAATTCGACCAGCGGGGCGTACCCCAGTATTCTCATTTCATCTTTCGCCAAATCTTCGATCAGCGCGATATCGGCGATGGATAGTTCCTGCCGCCAGGCGGTCTGGCTCCCCTTGCGAAAGAAATCAGGCGGTTCCCCGGCCAGCGGCCACGGCGCCTCGAAATGCTTTTTCTTCAGGGACTGGAGCGACACGCTGTCGATGATCCTGCTGATGTTTTCCGGCCCCAACTTCAATTGGAAATTCTGCAGGATTCCGGTCAGCACGCTGGCGGTCTGGGCGCGTAGCCGCTCGTAGCGGATACGGGTCACATGGGAATGGGCGGCTTCCAGGGCCATGCCGGCGCGGACGCTGCGGATCCAGCTTTCGGCGATCTGCCCGATCTCGCGGTGGGCCCAGTCGCCGGCCCAGCTGCGGGCGGCGACCGTGCTGGCGACCACGGCGCGCGGGTCGCGCACGACGACGATGAACCGCACCTTCGGCAGAAGGCGCACGATGAGCGGCCAGACCAGGACGTTTTCGGGCGTCTTCTCCACGATCCACGGGGCGTCTGGCTTGCTCGCGGCGATGACCTCCAGGACCCGCCGGGCCGCCGTGCGCAAGATGTCGTCGAACACGTCCTTGGACATGACCGCCGGCAGGCCGACGTCGCGGTGGGTGAGAGAGCGATCCTCGAAGCGCTCCCATATCTCATCCAGCCGGGCCAGAAAGGCCGGAAAAAGGTGGGTTTCCTGAGAGCTGGCGAACTGGCCGGTGGCGTAGAGGAGCAGTTGGACATAGGTGGTGCCGCTGCGCGCGGCGCCGCCCACCAGCACACATTGGCGCTCGATCTGGGCGTCGTTCACCCTTGCGGCCTCCGGGGATGAATTGCTAGAAGGCGCGCTCGCCAACGAGAGGAAGACATGACGGTTCCAATTTACGTCGCCATACCGGTCTATAATGGCGGGCGCACGATTCGCCAAACTCTACAGAACGTGCTCCAGCAAACGCATGAAGATTTCAGGGTTCTAGTCTACGATGACGGGTCAACGGACCGCACGGCGCAGATCGTAAGCCAGTTTGTCGCGCGCGACAACCGAGTGACCCTCCTCAATGGCGATCAAAACGTCGGCCGCGGCGCGGCCAGGAATCGCCTCCTGGACGCGGCTCAGGACGGCATCGTCGCCTGGCAGGACGCCGACGACACCTGGCATCCCTCGAAACTCGAGACGCAGCTCGCTTTTTACAAGACCTTCGCCGATCGGGAAATCGATCCCGCCAACACGGTGATGATCTCCACCTTCAACCGGGTGGTCAAGCGGGCCGGCAAGGACGTGGTCACCAAACACACCCCGCCGGAATCCTATGACACGGCGTTTGTCCTGAGTGACGAATACATCAAATGCCCGTTCCAGCTTCAGGCCACCTTCGGCCCAGCGTCGGTCTATATCGACGCCGGAGGGTTCGACGAAAAACTGAACTGGTCCGAGGACATCGATATCGCGCTTCGGTTGCTGTCGCACGGTTCGCAAATCATTTCCCATCCCGCCGAGCGGGGGCTGGCCATCTATCACCACTCGATGGCCGGGGCCAAGGGCGCGGCGGTGGAGAAGTCCCAGAAAATCCTCCGGGAAACACACCGGGAATTCGCCCGCGCCAACGGCGTCGATATAGACGACCTGTTCGCCAAACGCCGCCTCAACTATCTTTTCAACATCTACTTGGCCAACAAGAACTACGTTAAGGCTCTCTCGACAACCATGGCGGCAATTAGCGATGGCGAAGATGACAAGATGCAACTGGTGTCGCGCAATCTTTTGGCGGTGATGCGGGCATTGATCCATGAGCAGGCCGGCGCGGCGGGCAAGGCACTGGAGAAGGCGCCCGAAAAAGAACAGGTCGAATAGGCGAGAGGGCGGGCGACCGGAGGGCCTCGGCGCGCCGTTGCGCCGGCCGGCCGTCCCGGCTAGATGGCCGCCGGGGCGCGAACCGCCTCGTTTGAACGTCCGCCCCCGGGGGCGGCAAGGTTTGGGATTTTTAATAAAAATGCTTGAGTTCGAGGATTTCGTCTATCTCGACGTTCAGAAGACCGGCTCGACGACGATCCGGCGGTTCCTGAACCGGTTCTCGCGAACCCGGGTCGTCCACGACGACAAGCACAAGCCGGTCGAGCGCCGCGATCCGGGCAAGCTCTACATCATTTCCTGCCGCGACCCGCTCAAACAGTATCTGTCGCTCTACCTGCACGGCCATTCCGACAAGGGCGGCCTACGGGCGCGGCTGAACAAGGCGGACATGGCCCATTTCTACGACGGGACCAACGAAGGCTTCGCGGCTTGGCTGGACCTGCTTCTCGATCCGGTGGCGGGCCAACGGCATCTGTCGGGCGTCGATAACGACAGAATCCTCGATTTTGTGGGGCTGCAGACCCTGCGCTTTCTGACCCTGGCCTTCGCCTCCTCCAAGGCGGTGTTCGAAACCCTCCATGACAAGGCTGATGTGGCCGAGCGTCTGAAGTCCGAAGGACTCTACGACGTGATCGTGAAAACCGAGACGCTGACCGAGGACCTGAGAAACCTCGTCATGGGCGAGCACGCCGCCTTGTTCTACGACCCGAACCGGGCCGACCGCTTTTTGGACAAGGACAAACAGGCAAACAGCTCGACCAATCCGGGCGTCGACCTGAAGGCCCTGTCGCCGGAGTTGGTGGCGCGCGTCCAGGCCCGCGAATGGTTCTTTTTCGATCACCTGGGCTATCGCCCCTACATTTCCTGAGAGTCTGACTCAGGCGCCGCGGCGGATGGCAATGCGCCGCGCGACGCCGCGTGCGAAAAAGCCTGGAGCGCCGTGGCGGACAGCGTGTTACGCTTTTCCTCTCGATGGCGTGGAAATCCGGTGCCATCACCAGCAGGAAAACCGACATGGCCGAAGCCTGGATCATCGACGCGGCGCGTACGCCACGCGGGGTGGGCAAGGTCGGCAAGGGCGCCCTGTCCGAGGTGCATCCGCAGCGAATTCTCTCGACCGTCTTTCGCGCCCTGGCCGAGCGAAATCACCTTAAGACGGCCGATATCGATGACGTGATCGCCGGCTGCGGGACGCAGTTCGGCAAACAGGGGGCGTGCATCGCCCGTATGGCCGCCCTCGACGCCGGCTACGACACCCGCGCTCCAGGAATGACGCTTGACCGGTTCTGCGGGTCGGGCCTGACGGCGGTGGGTCTCGCCGCCATGGGGGTGATGTCGGAGGCGCAGGATCTGGTGGTGGCCGGCGGCGTGGAGTCGATGTCCTATGGCTCGACGTTGCCGCGCGCCGGGCGGGCGACGCTGGATTCCGGCAACACCCATCTGCGCTCCATTCATCCGCAGCCGCACCAGGGCGTCTGCGGCGATCTGGTCGCCACCTTGGAGGGGTTCAGCCGAGAGGACGTCGACGCCCTGGCCTTCGAGAGTCAGCAGCGCGCCGCGCGCGCCATCGCGGGCGGCTATTTCGACCGCGGCCTGGTCACGGTCAGGCACGAGGATGGCTCGATCGCCCTCGACCATGAGGAATATCCCCGCCCCGCCACCACGCTGGAAGGCCTGGCGGCGCTGAAGCCGGCCTTCGCGGCCCTCTACGATGCGCCTCTCGACGAAGACGGGCTGAGTTACAAGAGCCTGGTCGAACAGGCCTATCCGGGCATGGCGATCAATCATGTGCATCATGCCGGCAATTCGTCCGGAGTGGTCGATGGGGCCGGCGCCGTGGTCGTCGCCTCGCCGGCGTACGCCATGGCGCACGGCATGAAGCCGCGCGCCCGCATCCGCTCGGTGGCGACGGCGGGGGATTCGCCGACGCTGATGCTTAACGCGCCGGTCCCGGCGGCCCGCAAGGCGCTGGCCAAGGCGGGGATGGAGGTCGGCGACATCGACCTTTTCGAGGTCAACGAGGCCTTCGCGGTGGTGCCCCTGAAGTTCATGCGCGATTTGGATGTCGATCCGGCCATCGTCAACGTCAACGGCGGGGCCATCGCGCTGGGCCATCCCATCGGGGCGACCGGGGCGATCATCCTGGGAACCCTGCTGGACGAGTTGGAGCGACGCGGCCTGCAGACCGGGCTCGTCACCCTGTGCGCGGCCGGCGGCATGGCCCCGGCGATGATCATCGAGCGAATTTAAGAAGGGGGGTCGGCCGGTCAGTCCGCCGCCGCGAGGGCGGCGAAGCCCCGCCGCAGATCCTCGACGAGATCGCCCGGGTCCTCGAGCCCGATGTTCAGCCGCACCACCGGGCCGGCGAAGGGCGAGCCCCGCTGGCGAACCCCGAACTGGGGACCCGCGTCGAGGGCGAGGCTTTCGAAACCGCCCCAGGAAAAGCCCAGCCCGAACACCTCCAAGGCGTCGAGGAAGGCGTGGACGGCGCGGGTGGGGCAGGGTTTCAGGACCAGCGAAAAGAGGCCCGCCGCGCCTGTGTAGTCGCGCCGCCACAGAGCGTGGTCGGGCGAGGCGGGGAGGGCGGGGTGCAGGACCTCGGCGACGGCGGGCTGGCCCGCCAGCCAGGTGGCGACGGCGAGGCCGCTTTCCTGATGGCGCGCCATGCGGGTCGAAAGCGTGCGCAGGCCGCGCAGCATCTGATAGGCGTCCTCCGGGGCTACGGCCCAGCCGAAGTCCCAGATGGCCTGGTCGAGGGCCTTGCAGAGCGCCGGATCGACCGCCGCCGCGCAGCCCATGAAGACGTCGGCGTGGCCGCCGACGTATTTGGTCAGGGCCTGGACGGAAATATCGACCCCATGCGCCAGGGGCTTGAAGTAGAGGCCGGCCGCCCAGGTGTTGTCCATCAAGGTGAGAATGCCGTGGGCGCTGGCGAGGCGGGCGATGGTCGGAACGTCCTGCAACTCCATGGTGAGGGAGCCAGGGGATTCCAGCACGATCAGGCGCGTGGCCGGGCCGGCCATGGCGAACAGCGCCTCGGGGGTCGCGCGCGGCGCGTAATAGCGGACGCCGACGCCGAAGCGCCGCAGCACATGGTCGCAGAACCGCCGGGTGGGTTTGTAGATCGCGTCGGTGATCAGGATCTCGTCACCGGCCTTGAGGACCGCCAGCATGGCGCCGGTCATCGCGGCCAGGCCCGAGGGGAAGAGGCGCGCCTCGGCCGCCCCCTCCAGCTCGGCCAGGGCGCTCATCAAGGCGGCCTGGGTGGTGAGGCCGCCGCGCCCATAGGTGAGTTGGCCGGTGTCGTAGAGGGCGGCGGCGTCCGGCAACAGGACGGTCGAACCCTTGACGATCGCCGGACCCACGGTGCGCGGCAGCGCGGCGGGAGCGCGGCCGGCGTGAACCAGTCGGGTCTCCTCTTTGCGCGGCGGATTCATGGGCGGATCGCCTTCATTCAAATCGAACCCGAGACCACCGCGGTGTCCGCGCGGCCGCCCCATTCGCTCCACGAGCCGTCATAGACCGCGACATCGTCCCGGCCCAGGCGGGCCAGGGCCAGAGCCAGCAACGAGGCGCTGATCCCCGAGCCGCAATTGGTGACGACGGGCGCGGCCGGATCGACTCCGGCGGCCTCGAAGGCCGCGCGCAATTTATCGGCGGGAAGGAGCGTACCATCGGCCTGGACCAAGGATGACCAGGGCAGGTTGCGCGCGCCGGGCATGTGGCCGGATCGAAGGCCGGGGCGAGGCTCTGGCGCCTGCCCCGAAAAGCGGTCAGCGGGGCGGGCGTCGAGGATCTGTTCCGAGCCGGCGGCTAGCGCCGCGCGCACCGCCTCCAGGTCGCGGACTAGATCGGGTCTGGCGTGGGCCTTAAAGTGGCCGTGGGTGGGTTCGCGCCAACCGCTTTCCACCGGACGGCCCTCGACCAGCCATTTGGCCAGGCCGCCATCGAGGACGACGGTGCGCGCGTGGCCCATGGCGCGGAAATTCCACCAGACCCGAGGGGCGGAGAACAGGCCCAGGGCGTCGTAGACCACGACCAGCGACTCCGGGTTGACGCCGAGCCGCCGCGCCGCCACCGCGAAATCGGCCGGATCGGCCAGCATGTGGGGCAGGGCGGTGTCGCGACAGGATACCTTGTCGATGTCGAAGAACACCGCGCCCGGTATATGGCGCTCGGCATATTCGGCCTCCGCGCGCCGCCCCGCCGCCGGCATGAACCAAGTGGCGTCGAGAAGGGCGACGCCGGGATCGCCGAGACGGGCCGCCAGCCAGTCGGTGGAAACGAGCGGGTCGATGAGGGTCAAAGCCACGGCGGCGTCGGCAAACCGCGCTCCAGCAGAAACTTCGGGTTGAACAGCTTGCTCTGATAGCGCGAGCCGTGGTCGGCGAGAATGGTCACGATGGTGTGGCCGGGTCCGAGGTCGCGGGCAAGCCGTATCGCTCCGGCGACGTTGATGCCGGTGGACCCGCCCATCAGCAAGCCCTCATTCTGGGCCAGATCGTAGAGCGTTTCCAACATTTCCGTGTCCGAAATCCGGTAGGGATAATCGACGGTCAAGCCCTCCAGATTGGCCGTCACCCGCCCCTGGCCGATGCCTTCGCTGATCGAGGCGCCTTCCGACTTCAGCTCACCATGCGCATACCAGTTGTAGAGCGCGGCGCCGTGGGGGTCGGCGAGGCCGATGGCGACGGCGGGGTTCTTCTCCCGCAAGGCCTCGGCGACGCCCGCCAACGTTCCCCCCGACCCAACCGCGCAGATGAAGCCGTCCACCTTGCCACCGGTCTGAGCCCAGATCTCCGGCCCGGTCGTTTCGGCATGGGCGGCGCGGTTGGCCAGGTTGTCGAACTGATTGGCCCACACCGCGCCGGCCGGCTCGGCCGCGTTCAGTTCCTCCGCCAAGCGCCCGGAATAGCGGACGTAATTGGCCGGATTGGCATAGGGCGCCGCGTCCACCTCCACCAACTCGGCGCCCGCCAGGGCGATGGCGTCCTTCTTTTCCTGGCTCTGGGTGCGGGGGATGACCACCGTGGTGCGATAGCCCAGGGCGGCGCCCACCATGGCCAGGCCGATGCCGGTGTTGCCGGCCGTCCCCTCGACGATGCGACCGCCGGGCCGCAGCAGCCCCCGCCGCTCGGCGTCGCGGACGATATAGAGGGCGGCCCGGTCCTTGACCGACTGCCCCGGATTCATGAACTCCGCCTTGCCCAGTATCTCGCACCCCGTGGCCGCGCTGGCCCGGCTGAGCCGGATCAGCGGCGTATCGCCGATGGCGGCGAGGACATCGGCCCTTACGTGGGAGCGGAGCATGGCCGCTAGATCGCCAGCCGGAGGGGCGGGCGCAAGGGGGAAGGCGGAGGGGGTGGGGTATGAGAACACCGACATCTCGGTTGACCCCCCGATCCGTCATCCCGGAAAGGCGCGCGTCAGCGCGGCTTATCCGGGACCCATCGCCCCACATCCAACGCACGGGACGCCGGGAAGAAGCGAAACCGAAACGCCCGTGAGCGCGACTCACATGGGTCCCGGATAAGCCGGCTTCGCCGTCTTTCCGGGATGACGACGGGTGGGGGCAAGGCCAATCTGCTCGGGCGAGGAAATCGGTATCGCCCCCGCCGCACACCCTCGCTACAACGCATTGTATATGATCCAGGATTGGGGAGCACCATGCAGGATCGCTACGTTGGCGATATCGGGGACTACGTGAAGCTTTCAATATTGAGGGTCATCATGCCGAGACGGCGGTTGGGCGTGGCCTGGTGGCTCTTTCCCGACGAAACTCATAATTCTGATGGTCGCCATATTGCCTACCTTGACCAAGCTGATCGGTGGCGAGGTTTTGATCCGGATTTGTTTGACCGCCTGAGAAAAGTCGTGACGGCGGGCGAAAGACGAGTGGAAGCTCTCCAACATGCGGATGTGCTCCCTGGTGCGGTCTATTGCGACGACCGCATTCCCACGGGAGGTACGTTTGGTCAGCGTATCCTCGCGCGGGAACAATGGCTTCAACGCGTCAAATCAACAGTGAACGGCTGCGATCTGGTGTTCATTGATCCCGACAATGGCTTGGAGACCAAGCGCTTCAAACCAGGGGCGCCGAAGGCTTGTAAAAGCGTCAGCCTAGGCGAGCTTCAAGCACTCAGAAGCCCTGAACGCACTCTGATCGTTTATCACCATCAGACGCGCATGAAAGGCGGTCACCGTCTCGAGTTGGCACATTGGGGTGAACGGCTGCGCCGCGCAGGTTTCCTGACCGTGGATGCCCTTCGAGCGTCGGCCTACTCTGCCAGGGCGTTCTTCCTCCTGGACGCACCGCAGGGGGTGCGACATCGAGCGGAGCAGGTAGCGGCTCGGTGGGGACAACAACTCCTGACGTGGCATCCCCAGCTTGGCTCCGTGGTTTGATCTGAGCGGGTCCGCAAAAATTGCGGTTAGCCAAATCCGATATTCAGCAGCACCAACCAAGCTCTTGGTTTCACCCCTACGCCCTCACCAAACTCAACTGCACCACGTTGGTCCGTTCGGCGCGGAAGCCGGCTTCACAGTAGCTGAGATAGAAGCGCCACAGGCGGCGGAAGCGTTCGTCGAAACCGAGGCGGCGGATGTCCTCCCAGGCGGCTTCGAAGCTGCGCGTCCATTCCGCCAGGGTGTCGGCGTAGTTCTGGCCGAAGCGCACGATGGCCTTCCATTCCAGGCCGGCCCGGTCGGTCTCCTCGCGCAGGCGCGTTTCGCTGGGCAGCATGCCGCCGGGGAAGATGTATTTGCGCATGAAATCGGAGCGGCCGCGATAGACCGAGAACAGCTCGTCGCGGATGGTGATGATCTGCAGGCCGGCCCGGCCGCCGGGCGAGAGCACCTCGCGAAGTTTGCCGAAATAGGCCGGCCAATAGGCCTCGCCGACCGCCTCGAACATCTCGATGGAGGCCACCCGGTCGAAGCGGCCCTGCACGTCGCGATAGTCCATCAGCCGGATGTCGGCCTTATCCGCCAAACCCTGGTCGAACAGGCGCTTGCGGGCGAATTCGTATTGCGCCGGCGAGATGGTGACGGCGGTCACCCGGGCGCCGATCTCGCGGGCCGCGAACTCCGCGAAGCCGCCCCAGCCGCAGCCGATCTCCAGCACGTGGTGGCCGCTCTCCAGGGCGATCTGGCGCGCCAGGCTGGCGTATTTGTTGTGCTGGGCGGCGCTCAGGGACTGGCCAGGGCTTTCGTAGCGGGCCGACGAATAGGTCATGCCGGCGTCGAGCCAGCGGGAATAGAAGGCGTTGCCCAGGTCGTAGTGGGCGTGGATGTTGCGGCGCGCGCCGCGGCGGCTGTTGCGGTGGAAGACGTGGGCGAGAAGGTTCACCGCCCGCATGCAGGGGTTGCCCTCGACCAGCCGCTCCAGCTTGTCGAAATTGCGGGTGAACGCCTCCAGCAGGGCGGAAAGATCCGGTGTGTCCCACTCGCCGGCCATGAACCCTTCGCCAAAGCCGATGTCGGCCGAGGCCAGCACCCGGCCGACGAAGCGGAAGTCGCGCACGATCAGCACGCCGTCCGGGCCCGGCTCGGAGCCGTCGATTCGCACCTCGCGGCCCGAGGGCAGAATGAAGGTGAGCGAGCCGGCCTCCCAGTTTTCCCGGGCGATGGAGAGGGCCGCGCGGAAGGCGCCCGGCGCCTTGCGAAGTTCCGGATCGTTCAGGGCGATCGGATCAGCGGCATTCTGGGCCGCCGGAGGACTCTCACGTGTCATTGTCGGCGCCATGCTATTACGTACGCTGAAAAGTGGATGGCGCTGGGAAGGTTCCGTCGATCGGCGGATCGGTGGACATGGCGCTCTCGCTGCGGCGTTTGCGGCCTTGCGCCGAACTTGCCTTGCGCTCACTTCTACGCCGCCAAACGCCTTGCGGATCAAGGAGCGAACGACATCATGCAACCCAATGCGGTTGTCGAGGTGGGATGCGGTGGCCGCCCGGCGCGGATCGGCAACGGCGAGCGGCTGTCGATCATCGCGGGCCCCTGCCAGATGGAGAGCCGCGGTCACGCCCTGGAGACCGCCCATGCCCTCAAGGAGATCGCCGAGCGGCTGGCGATCGGGCTCGTCTATAAAACGTCGTTCGACAAGGCCAACCGCACCGCCGCGAGCGGCGAGAGGGGCCTGGGCCTGCGCCAGGCTCTGCCGATCTTCGCCGAGATCCGCGAGGTCACCGGCCTGCCGGTGCTCACCGACGTGCACGAAATTGACCACTGCGCCCCCGCTGCGGAGGTTGTCGATATCCTGCAGATTCCGGCCTTTCTCTGCCGCCAGACCGACCTCATCGTGGCGGCGGCGCGCACGGGGCGGGCGGTCAACATCAAGAAGGGCCAGTTCCTGGCCCCGTGGGACATGAAGAACGTGATCGCCAAGGCGACCGGGGCGGGTAATCCCAATGTCATGGCCTGCGAGCGGGGCGTCTCGTTCGGCTACAACACCCTGGTCTCCGACCTGCGCGCCTTGCCGATCTTGGCCGAGATCGGCTGCCCGGTGGTGTTCGACGCCACCCATTCGGTCCAGAAGCCGGGCGGCGAGGGGGATCGCTCCGGGGGCGAGCGCCGGTTCGTTCCGGTGCTGGCGCGGGCGGCGGTCGCCATTGGCGTGGCGGCGGTGTTCATGGAAACCCACCCCGACCCCGACCACGCCCCGTCCGACGGTCCCAACATGGTGCCCTTGAAGGACTTCGAGGCCCTGGTGGCCGAACTGCTGGACTATGACGCCCTCGCCAAGCGCCGCGGGGCGGTTGAGTGACGGTTGTGAAGTTCGTGGTTGAAACGAGGCGTTCGCCCGATTGCCTCGGCGGGCGGGTAGCCATTGCCGGATCGCGATCCAGCCGCTAGCTTCCGGTCGCTCGGAAAAATGTCCGAGGGTGGGGCGGGAAAAGCCGGATGGCGAGTGTTTCAGGGGTTGGCATGGGCCTTGGGCGCATCTTCCTGCGCAAGTCCGTGGCCCAGATCCAGAGTGAGCTCGAGCACAGCGAACTGAAGCGGTCGCTGGGCGCCTTGAACTTGGTGCTGCTCGGTATCGGCTGCATCATCGGCACCGGCATTTTCGTGCTCACCGGCCGGGCGGCGGCGCAGTTCGCCGGGCCGGCGATCATGATCTCCTTCGTGATCACCGGCATTCTCTGCGCCCTGGTGGCGCTCTGTTACGCCGAGCTGGCCTCGGCCCTGCCCGTGTCGGGCTCGGCCTATTCCTACACCTACGCCTCGATGGGCGAGGGCGCCGCCTGGATCATGGGGCTGCTGCTGCTGCTCGAATACGGCCTGGCGGCGTCCACCGTGGCGGTGGGCTGGTCAGGCTATTTCGTGAGCCTGATGCAGGACATGCATATCATGATACCGCCGGCCCTGACCGCCGCGCCGGGCGAACTGGTGAGGAATGGGGCCGGCGCGGTGATCGGCACCGGGGTGATGAACCTGCCCGCCATCGTGGTGATCGGGGCGGTGACCACCCTGCTGACGGTGGGCGTCTCCGAATCGGCCACGGCCAACAACATCATCGTCGCCATCAAACTGGCGGTGGTGATCGCCTTCATCGGCATCGGCTCGCAATATGTGAATCCCGCCCACTGGTCGCCGCTCATTCCGGCCCAGATTCCGGCCCCGCCGCCGGGCACGCCCATGGACATGGGTCACCAGATCGGCCGGGCTCTCTGGGACGTGATCACCGGCAACAGCCATTCGCGCTATGGCATCGGCGGCGTCATTCACGCCGCGGCGGTGATCTTTTTCGCCTATCTCGGTTTCGAGGCGGTCTCGACCGCCGGCGCCGAATCCCGCAACCCGGCCCGCGACATGCCGATCGGCATTCTGGGGGCCCTGATCATCTGCACCGTGCTCTACATCGCCACCTCGGCGGTTCTGGTGGGCATCGTTCCCTACGCCTCCCTGGACAATCCCGCCCCCCTGGCCACCGCCGTCAACCAGATCGGCCTGCCCTGGTTCGCCGTCCTGGTGAAGATCGGGGCCATCGCCGGGCTTTCCAGCGTGATGCTGGTGCTGCTCTACGGCCAGACGCGCATTTTCTACACCATGTCGCGGGACGGCCTGCTCCCGGCGTCCCTGGCCGCGGTGCACCGGCGTTTCAGGACCCCGTGGATCAACACCATCATTGTCGGCGTCGCGGCCTGCGGGGCGGCGGGATTCTTGTCTCTGGCGGCCCTGTCGGATCTCACCAACGTCGGCTCCCTCGCCGCCTTCGCCCTGGTCTGCGTCACGGTGATCTACCTGCGGTTTTCCAGCCCGGGCCTCGTCCGCCCCTTCAGGACGCCGCTCTTCCCGGTCACGCCGATCCTGGGCGCGCTCATGTGCCTGGTGCTGTTGATGAGCCTGATGGCCGGCGCCGTGACCCGCAACTTCTTCCTCATCTATCTGGCGGTGGGCATCGTGATCTACTTCGTCTATGGGATGGGCCACTCCAAGCTGGCCAGGGGCGAGGTGGTGGTGGGCCACGAAGCGACGCCCATGGAACTGCCGGGGCGGGGAGAGTAGAGGGCCCCGCCGCCGGACGCCCCTACGCCCCGCGCCCCCGCGCCTTGGCGATGGCCGCCGCCACCGCGTCCATGTCCTCGCCGTAGACGATCTGGTCGCCGACGATGAAGGCCGGGGTGCCGCCCAGGGCGAGCCTGTCGAACAGGGCGGCGGTGTCGGCGAGCTGGCGGTCAGCGGCGGGATCGACGGCCAGATCGGTCGCCCGCGCTCCCTTGCCGACAGCGATGCGGTCAATGGCGGCCTCGTCGAGGGGATGGGTGGCCATGAACGTCCGATACAGGCCCAGATAATCGCCGCCGGCCTTTTTCACCGCCAGGGCGGCGCGGGCGGCGCGCCGCGAGGTGGCCCCGAAGATCGGCATCTCCTTGAACACCACGCGCAGGTCGCGGTTGGCGGCGATCAGGGCCAGAACCTTGGGCGCGGCGTTGGCGCAGTGGGGGCAGCGGTAGTCGTAGAACTCGGTGAGAGTGATCTTGCCCTCGGGATTGGCCACGAAATCGCGCGGGTCGCGCTCGACCGCAGAGCGAAGCAAAGGCAGATCGGCCAGCGCCGTCTTCTGCTGCGCCGCCTCGTCGGCGTCGGCCTTCACCTGCAGCCTCTGCGCCGCCTCCTGGATCACCTCGGGATGGGCCAGCAGATAGGCGCGCACCCGCGCCCCGAAGGCGTCGTCGCTGTTGCTGGCGCCGGCGCGGCCGCAGGCGCCGACCGCCGCCAGGGTGAGGGCGGCGAGCCCAAGCACGGCGGCCCGCCTCATCCGGCCCCGCCGAGGGACTTGAGCTGGTCGGGCGTCGGCTTGGAGGCCAGGATGATGTCGTTGGCGCGGCGCCATTCAGGGGTGTCCTTTTTCAACAGTTCGCGGGCGTGCACGGCGAAGGTCCTCGCTTCCAGAAGCTGGCCCAGGTAGAAGTTCTGCTCGGCCGCCGCCAGGCGGGCCATGCCGCCGTCGCCCTTGCTGTCATAGGCCTCCGCCAGCAGCCGCCAGCCGAGGGCGTTGTCCGGCTCTTCGCCCAGGGCGTGCCGCACGTCGCCGATCGCTTCGTCCAGCCGCGCCGGATCGTTCAGGGCGATCAGGGCCTGGCCCAGATTGATCCGCAGCAGGGGCGCGTCGGGCTTGAGCTCCACCGACTTGCGGTGCGCCGGCTCCGCCTCCTTCGGGCGCCCGGCCTCGAACAGCACCTGCCCCTTGAGCTCCCACAAATAGGGATTGGTGGGCCGCTCGGCGATCAGGGCGTCGATGGCGGCGATGGCCCGGTCGGTTTCGGTTTCCTTGTAATAGGCGATGGCGCGGGCGTAGCGGGCCGGGAAGGACTGGTCGGTGTCGGGATATTCGTTCAGGGTCTGGCCCGCGCCGTTCAGGAAGCCCTCCAGCTTCGCCTTCATGATCGCGTGTTCGGCGATCGCCTCGGGGCTGTCGGTCGCCCCGACATGGGGCTGTTGATTGACCCGCGCCTCAAGCGCCTCGATACGGTCATCGGTGAGCGGATGGTCGCGGAAGAAGGGAAATTTCTTCTCGTCGTCGAACACTTCTTGATAGCGGAAGGTATTGAAGAAATCGACCAGGCCGCGACCCGACTCGCCGGCCTTCTCCAGATAGGTGACCGCCGCCTGGTCGGCGCGCGCCTCCTGCTCGCGGGAATAGCCGAGGAGCGAGATTTCGGCGAAGTAGCCGGACGAGAAGACCAGGCCGGCCGCGGCCTCGGGCGAGCCGGCGGCGGCGGCCAGTATGCCCAGGCCGATCCCCAGGATCATCGGGCCCAGCGCAGCGTGGCCGGCAGCCCCGGAGCGTGCGACGTGGCCGCCGGCGATATGCCCGGTCTCGTGGGCGATGACCCCGATCAACTGGTTGGGACTCTTGGTCTCGGCGATCAGGCCGGTGTTGAGAAAGAGCTGCTGGCCGCCGGCCGCGAAGGCGTTCAGCTCCTTGTCGCCGACGATGTGGATCTTGACGCTCTTGGGGTCCAGGCCGGCGGCGGCGAAGATCGGGTCGGCTTCCTGGTGGAGAATTTCCTCGATCTCGGTGTCGCGGACGATCGAGACGCCGGGCGCGGATTGGGCGTGAGCCGCCCCCCCTGGTGTCTGGGCCACGGCCAGCGCCAGAACGCCGACGGCGGCGCGCAGGCGGCGAAGGGGTTTCGCGGCGCTCAAGAAATCTCTCCGTTTCGCCCCGCGCGGGCGACTCTAGAGCGCCAGCCCCGAAGGTTCAATCGCACCCCTCTTCGCGCGGGGCGATCGTGACGCCGTCGCTTGGAAATGGGTGCATAACCTCCTCACGCGCCTCGCCGCCACCATCCCCGCTTGGGCGCGGCGGGGGGAGTGAGGATTTCGGCCGGATCGGGCGTGGCCGGCATCGGCGGCTCGCTGGTGGTGGCCAGGACGATCACCGGGGGGGGAGGGGCCTCGACGACGGCCACGGCTTCATCGGCCGGTTCGGCCGGCGCCGATTCCTCCGACGGGGAAGCGGCCTTGGTCCGGCTCCGCGCCCTGGGACGGCGCGGCCGGGCGGGCTTTTCCGGCTCCGCGGTCAGTTCGACCCAGATCTCCTCCTCGGCGCCCGCTGCGGCGCCCGCCTCCGCCGGCGTGGCGGCCTCCGATGCGGCGGGGGGCGTGGGCGGTGGCGAGGTGGTCATGGAGACGGCCGACCCCGCGGCGACCTCGGGCTCGGCCGCGATCGGGGGCGCGGGCGCGGGCGCCGTTTCCACCGGGCCCCGCCACTCATAGGGATCTTCGCCGCTCAGGCGAGCGGGCCAGGACCACGCGTAGACATCCCCAGCCCGACCCTCGTCGCGAGTCCGCCGCCCGCCGCGCCGGCCGCGACGGCGGCGATGCCTGCCCCCGTCGCCTTCGACCTCCTCCTCGACCTGTTCGGTGGGAGGTGGGCGAGGGGCCTCGTCCGCCGCGGCCCGCGGCTCGTCGTTTCTTCGCCCGCGCCGCCGGCGGCGGCGGCGGCGCGCGCCCTCGTCGTCGGCGGAGGGGGCTCGCTCGCGCGCCCGCTCGCCGCCGTCCTCGTCCTCCAAGGGCTCCACGGCGCCCCCGACGTCGTCGTCACCTTCGTCGCCATCTTCGTCGCCCGCCTCGTCCTCGTCGCCGTCGCTTTCGTCTTCGGGGGTTTCGGCATAGGCGACCGGGGACGGGCCTTCCCAGGCGTGTTCGGCCTGATGAGGCACATCCGATATCCGCTCGATCTCATACTCGGCGTGAGCCAAAGCCTCGCCGATGACCACGCTGACGAACAGGCCGTGGCTGTGCAGCAGGCGGGTCAGATGCTCGCGCTTGTGGTTGAGAATATAGAGGCTGACGTCGCGCGGCACGCGCACCACGATCTCGCCGCCGCCTTTCAGGGCCTCCATATCGATGGCGCGCAGGGTCGCCAGGGCGCTCGATTCCACCGACCGCACCCGTCCGGCCCCGCCGCAGGTGGGACAGATGTGGGTGGTGCCCTCCAAGATGCCGGTGCGGCGGCGCTGACGGCTCAGCTCCATCAGGCCGAAGGACGAAATCCGGCCCATCTGAATGCGGGCCCGATCCCGGGCCAGGCAGTCCTTCAGGACCTTCTCCACCGCCCGGTTGTTCTTGGCCTCGTCCATGTCGATGAAGTCGATCACGACCAGGCCGGCCAGATCGCGCAGGCGAAGCTGGCGGGCGGCCTCCTCGGCCGCTTCCAGATTGGTCTTCAGCGCCGTGGCCTCGATGTTGCGCTCGCGGGTGGCGCGGCCGGAATTGACGTCAACCGCCACCAGCGCCTCGGTCTGGTTGATGACCAGATAGCCGCCCGACTTCAGCGGCACGGTGGGCGAGTAGATCTGGCTCAGGTGGTCTTCGATCTTGTGGGCCACGAACAGCGGCGCCGGGCCCTGCCAGGGCTGGACCTTCCTGGCCTGCGAGGGCATCAGCATGCGCATGAAATCGCGCGCCTCGCGGTAGCCCGCCTCGCCCTCGACCCAGACCCCCTCGATGTCCTTGTCGAACAGGTCGCGGATGGCCCGTTTGACCAGATCCTCCTCCTCGTAGATCAGGGCCGGGGCGATCGAGTGCAGGGTGGTGTCGCGGATGGTGCTCCAGGCGCGCGACAAATATTCGTAATCGCGCTTGATTTCCGCCTTGGTGCGCTTGGCGCCGGCGGTGCGCACGATCAGGCCCATGCCCCGCGGTACATCGAGTTCGGAGACGATGGCGCGCAGCCGCTTGCGGTCGGTGACGGCGGCGATCTTGCGGCTGATGCCGCCGCCGCGGTCGGTGTTGGGCATGAGCACGCAGTAGCGGCCGGCCAGGGACAGATAGGTGGTGAGCGCCGCGCCCTTGTTGCCGCGCTCCTCCTTGACCACCTGAACCA
>JBBRQW010000020.1:0-36842 GCA_038225765.1 Caulobacterales bacterium
CTCATAGGCCGCGTCCATCAGATTGTCCCGGCTTTTGACGAAGCCGGGCCTCTGGGCCAGGGACTGGAGCAGCAGGAACTCGGTCACCGTCAGGCGCACCGGCTTGTCTTCCCACAGGCAATCGTGGCGCGCCGGATCGAGGGTAAGGCGGCCGCGCTTGATCGCCTTGGACGCCGACCCGGCGCCGGTCGCGCCGCCGGCGTCGTCCTCTTCGGGATTGGCGCGGCGCAGCACCGCCTTCACCCGCTCGATCAACAGGCGCTGGCTGAAGGGTTTGTGGATATAGTCGTCGGCGCCCAGGTTGAAGCCAAGGATTTCGTCGATCTCCTCGTCCTTGGAGGTGAGGATGATCACCGGCAGATTGGTGCTCTGGCGCAGGCGCTTCAGGACCTCCATGCCGTCCATGCGCGGCATCTTCACGTCCAGGATGGCCAGGTCCGGCGGATCGCTCTCCAGGGCGGCCAGGCCCGCCGCGCCGTCGTAGAACGCCTTCACCTTATGCCCGTGGCTTTCGAGGGCCAGGGAAACCGAGACGACGATGTTCTCGTCGTCGTCCACGAGGGTGATTTTCGCCATCGATTGTCCAGAGGTCCTTTTGGCCCGGCCGCCCAAGACCTAATGGTCGGGGCGCGCATCTTCAAGCAAACGGGAAGTCTTGCCGCCCGCGCCATCGCCCGACACCGTGGCGCCAATGGGGCGGCGGCGCGTTGGGGGAGGCGACAGGGAAAAGATGCACACAGCCCCAAGCCCGCATGGCCCGCCCCTTCGGATCGCCGTGGCCCTGGCCGTCGGCGCTCTTGTCGTCGTCGCCGCGGCCATCGGCGTCCTGGCCCTGACGGCCCGAGGGGGCCCCGGCGCCCCCACCCAGCCAGGGGTGTGCTGGCGCGCCGGGCCGGGGCGTGGTGGCCCGGCCTTCGCGATCGCCGCCAGGGACGTGGCCAGCCTCGACGATTGCGCCGCCGTTCTGGAGGCCATCCATGTGCAGGGCGCGCCCCGCGCCGACGGCGCCTTCCAGGGCTCCTTCATCTTCATCGACGCCGGTGAGATCGCCTCTTCGACCCGCTATCGAGGATTCCGCTACCCGATCTTCCAGCCCGCCCAGCGCCGCGAGATCGACGCCGACCTGCGCGGCCTTATCGAGGAGCGCCATGGGCGCCTGCCCACGCCCGGCGACATCGCCGTGGAGCGCCGGTAGGGGCCGCGCCCATCGGTCGATCAGGCGGGCGCGCCGATCATCCCCGCCAGCCGCCCGCGAATAATCGCCTCGGCCTCGGCGACAATGCGGCCGACGAGGTCGGCGCAGGTCGGCACGTCGTGGATCAGGCCCTGGACCTGGCCGGCCGACCAGACGCCGTGGTCGGGATCGCCGCTCTCATAGACCACCTTGCCGCGCGAACCGGCCACCAGGTCGCGCACCTGCTCAAAGGTGGCCCCGCCCCGCTCCAGCTCCAGCACCCGCTGGCTGATGGCGTTCCTGGCCACCCGCGCGGTGTTGCGCATGGTGCGGAAGATGAGGTCGGTGGCCCGCTCGTCGTTGGCCACCATCTGTTGCTTGACGTTGTCGTGGATCGGCGATTCGGCGGTGGCCATGAAGCGGGTGCCCATGTTGATGCCGTCGGCCCCCAGGGCGAGGGCGGCGACCAGGCCGCGCCCATCGCCAAAGCCTCCCGAGGCGATCATCGGAATCTTGATCTTGTCCGCCGCCGCCGGAATGAGGATGAGCCCCGGCACGTCGTCCTCGCCCGGATGGCCGGCGCACTCGAAGCCGTCGATGGAAAGGGCGTCCACCCCCATGCGTTCGGCCGACAGGCCGTGGCGCACCGAGGTGCATTTGTGGATCACCTTGATCCCGTGCAGCTTGAACTCGTCCACATGTTCCTGTGGCTTGTAGCCGGCCGTCTCGACGATCTTGATGCCCGCCTCGATGATGGCGGCGCGGTATTCCGCGTAGGGCGGTGGCTTGATGGCCGGCAGGATGGTCAAATTCACCCCGAACGGCTTGTCGGTGAGGTCGCGGCAGCGGGCGATTTCGCGGCTGAGGTCGTCCGGGGTGGGCTGGGTCAGGGCGGTGATGAAGCCGAGCGCCCCGGCGTTGGCGACCGCCGATACCAGGCCGGCCCGCCCCACCCACTGCATGCCGCCCTGGGCGATCGGGTGCTCGACCCCGAACAGTTCGGTGAAACGGGTCTTGATCATCGTGCCTCTCCGAACGGGGGTTTATTCCCCCCGCTAAGGCCTTGTCGCGGCGTCAGGCAAGCGACAGCACGGCGATGTCCAGGGCCTCGGCCGCCGCCGCCAGACGGCGGTCGAAGGTCACCAGGCGGGCTTCCCGGCGCTGACAGATCGCCAGGTGCAGCGCATCGGGCGCGCGCAGTTTCAAGGCGAACCGCCGGACGAAATCACTGGCCGCATAGGTGTCGGCCTCGTTGTGCTGGACAAGGTTGGCGTCGCGAGCGAGCCAAGCATCGAATTGCGCGAGCCGCTCGTTCGCCGACACTTCGGAAAGCGCGCCCATCCGCACAAGGCGTGAGATGGCCGACGAGACCTCGACAACCGCCAGACCGCTGACTTCTTGGGCGGTCTCGGCGTCGGTTAGCACATCTCTGATGATCGCCGTGTTGGGCTCCATGACGACACTGGGCACCAAGGCGCTGGCGTCGAGATAGAGATTCACTCCTCCTCGCCTTCGTAGATTAGATCGAGCAGTTCCACCGACGTCATGGGCATGGGCGCCATCCCTTCCAGACCCGCTATCAGACGGCGATAGGCGGCCGGGCATCGCCGGCCCTGTGGGGCCGGCGAACTAAGCTGGGCCACCGGCTTGCCGTGGCGGGTGATCACCACCTCCTCGCCGGCCAAGGCCTTGTCGATGAGGCTGGGGAGCGTGTTCTTGGCGACGGCGACGCTGTAGCTGGCCATGGCGGCGTTCCTCAAAGCGATATTATGGCCATGGATATAGCCGTAAGTGGCGGCGGGCTCAACCGCGACGGGCCGCCCTCACCCCCGCCCGATGGCGTAGAACCGCTCCGCCCGCTGGTCGCGCAGGGCGTCGGGCGAGAGGCGCGACAGCGCCTTCAATTCCCCCTCCACCGCGTCGCCCACCCGGCTGATGGCCAGCGCCGGGTCGGCGTGGGCGCCGCCGACCGGTTCCTCGACGATGCGATCGACGATCCTGAGGGCGATGAGATCCTGGGCGGTGATCTTCATCGCCTGGGCCGCGCCCTGGGCCATGGCGCGGTCGCGCAGCAGGATCGAGGCGCAGCCCTCCGGGGAGATTACCGCGTAGATGGAGTGCTCCAGGATCAGCACCTTGTTGGCGGCGGCGATGCCGATCGCCCCGCCGCTCATCCCCTCGCCGACGATGGTCGCGATCATGGGCGTGCCCAGGGTCAGGCACCGTTCGGTGCCGCGCGCGATGGCCTCGGCGACGCCGCGCTCCTCGCCGCCGATCCCCGGATAGGCCCCGCCGGTGTCGATGAACGAGAGCACCGGCAGGTTGAACTGCTCGGCCAGATCCATCAGCCGCACCGCCTTGCGGTAGCCCTCGGGGCGGGCGGCGCCGAAGTTGTGCTTGATGCGGGTGGTGGTGTCGTGGCCCTTTTCCTGGCCGATGACCATCACCGGCGCTCCGCGAAACCGCCCCAGGCCGCCCAATATGGCCTGATCGTCGGCGAACTTGCGGTCGCCGCGCAACTCCACGAACTCCTCGATCAGGCCCGAGACATAGTCGACGAAGTGCGGACGCTCCGGATGGCGGGCGATCTGGGTCTTCTGCCAGGCGTCCAGATGGGCGTACGCCTCGACGCGCAGTTCGCCCACCCGCTCGTGCAGGGCGGCGATCTCGGCGTCGAAGGCGCCCGGCCCATTGATCTCCGAGAGCTGCGAAAGCTCGTCGATCTTGGCTTCCAGCTCGGCGATCGGCCGCTCGAATTCCAGATAGTGCGCGGCCATGAATGCCTGAACGCTTCCCGCCCGTGGAAAGCGCGGAACCTAGGCGGGAAGGGTTGGGGGGGCAAGTTGGACATCCCGCGTCGCGCCGTAGCCGCGCCCCCCGCGTTTGGGATATAGTGGATCGATGTCAGCGCCTCTCCAAAAGCTTCTTGAGCGCTTGCGCGCGTTGAAGCCCGAACTTCGGGAGCGGTTCGGCGTGAGCGCCATCTTCGTGTTCGGCTCTCACGCTCGGGGAGAGGCGGGGCCCCGATCCGACCTCGATCTCCTGGTGGATTTCGCCGCGGAAGCGCGGCCCACCTTGTTCTCGCTGGCGCGCCTCGCCCGCGCCCTCGAATCCGAACTAGGCGTCAAGGTCGATGTGATTCCAAGAGACAGCCTGAACCCACGCCTGGCGCCTTACATCCGCGCGGAACTGGTCGTCGCCTAGTGGCTCGCCGACTCGCGCGGCCACTCCTGGAGGACATGAGGGCGTTCGCACTGGAAGCACGAGAAGGTGTGCTGCCAGATGAGGCGGCCTGACCAGACCCGGCCCGCCTCACAGCCCGTAAACCCCCGCCATCTCCGGCTCCCTGACCGCCACCTGGCGGGCCAGGTCGATGAGAACCTTGGCCTGTTTCCAGGTGGCGTCGTCCTGCATCCTGCCATCGACCATGGCGACCCCGGACCCGTCCGGCATGGCCTCCAGAATGCGGCGGGCGAAGGCGACTTCCGCGGGGTCGGGGGAGAAGACGCGCCGGGCGATGGCGATCTGGCTGGGGTGCAGGCTCCAGGCGCCGGCGCAGCCGAGGAGGGCGGCGTTGCGGAACTGCTGTTCGCAGCCGGCGGGGTCGGAAATATCGCCGAACGGGCCGTAGAAGGCCTTGATCCCGGCCGCCGCGCAGGCATCGACCAGGCGGGCCAGGGTATAGTGCCAGATGTCCTGCTGGGCGGCGGCGCGCGGCGCGCCCCCGGCGCCGTTGTCTTCCCCGGCGTCGGCCAGAACCCGATAGGCCGGGTGGCCGCCGCCGACCCGGGTGGTCTTCATGCCGCGGCTGGCGGCGAGGTCGGCGGGGCCGAGGCTGATCCCCTGCAGGCGCGGGCTGGCGGCGGCGATGGCCTCGATATTGGTCACGCCCTGGGCGGTCTCCAGGATGGCGTGGAGAAGGATCGGCCGCGTCAGGCCGTGGCGCGCCTCCAGCACCGCCAGAAGCTGGTCGAAGTAGTGGATGTCCCACGGCCCCTCGACCTTGGGGATCATCATCGCCTCGAGCCTGCCGCCGCAGCCGGCGACAATCTGGGTCACATCGTCGAAATGCCAGGGCGTCGCCGGGCCGTTGACCCTGACCCACAGGCCGGTCCCGGCGGCGGCGAAGTCGGCGCTCGTCGCCAGCTCGATGAAACCGGCCCGCGCCGCCGCCTTGGCGTCGGCGGGAATGGCGTCCTCCAGGTTGCCGCACAGGACATCGATCTCACGCAGGTTCGCCGCCGCCCAGGCGCGCGGCTTTTCGAGATGGCAGGGCAGGAAGTGGATCACCCGCTCGAGGCGCGCCGGGAGTTCACGCAAGGGTTCGGGAGCGCCTTGCGCCAGGGGCCGGAAGAAGGCGCGCGGCGGGCGGCCCACGTTTCAAGTCTCCCGGCGCCGGCGGGCCGCTACCCGGCCCCGCCCAGGTAGTCCATCTTGCCCAGCGGCACGCCCTGGTTGCGCAGTACGTCGTAGGCGGTCGTGGCGTGGAAGAGGAAGTTGGGCATGGAAAACAGCAGGAGATAATCGCGGCCGGTGAAGGTCATGGCGCCATTGGGGAATTTCAGCTCGATGGTCCGGTCCTCGCCGCCGTCGATCGCCTCGGGCTTGACGGTCTCCAGATAGGCGACGGTCTTGGCGAGGCGCGCCTTCAGCTCGGGAAAGGTGGTCTCGGTGTCGGGCATGCTGGGCGGCTCGGCGCCGGCGAGGCGCGCCGCCCCGCCCTTGGCGGCGTCGCTGGCCATCTGGACCTGGCGGGTGAGCGGATGCATGTCGGGGGCCAGGCGCGCCTCGGCCAGGGACGACAGGGCGATCCCATGGGCCTTGGCGTGCGCCTCGGCCTTGTCGAGAATGGCCAAGAGGTTGCGCGTCATGCGCAGATAGACGGGAACGGAAGCTTCGTAGAGGGAAAGGGGCAAGGGGATTTTCTCCGATGAAAAGGGCTGCCGCCGCCAGATAGGGCGGCGGGGCGTCGGCCCCAAGGGGCGAGCGGCGAGAAGGGTCGGTCTGGATGTGGCGGGCGAGGCGAGCGGCGGTGGATCGCGGCGAGCGGGTCGCGGTGCTGCGCGGCGGCGCGCCCGTCTCCTTCGAGGCGGCGCTCCACGCCCTTACCGGCGACGCCGATTTTCGCGCCTTTCTGCTGGCCGAACTGGCCGCCGCTCCTTTTCCGGCCTTCTTCTGGGAGACGCCGCCCGTCGCGCGCCAAAACCTCGCCCGGCCATTCGAATATGTGACCATCGCCGCGCCGGGCCTCGCCGCCGCCACGGCCGACCAGCGGCCGTTCGCGGCCGAACTGGCGGCCGCCCCGGCGGGCGAAACGGTGGCGTCCTTCGCCAACCTTTCGGGCGACGCGCTGCTGGTCGCGCCTCGGCCGCTCGGCCCGCCGGACGCCTACGCCCATCTCGCCGCCTTCCTGCGCGGCGCGCCGCCGGCTCAGCAACACGATCTGCTGGCCTTGACCGCGACGCGGGCCGGCGAAGCCTTGTCTAAGCGCCCCCTGTGGATCAGCACCGCCGGCCTGGGCGTTTTTTGGCTTCATGTGCGTCTGGACAGCCGACCGAAATACTATTCGCATGGGCCGTACCGGGCGTGGAGCCCGCGCCCGCTCGATCGCCATCGCCCGCCGCGTG
This sequence comes from Caulobacterales bacterium, assembly GCA_038225765.1. Classification (GTDB taxonomy): domain Bacteria; phylum Pseudomonadota; class Alphaproteobacteria; order Caulobacterales; family Caulobacteraceae; genus Acaudatibacter. The sequence goes on from JBBRQW010000020.1 coordinate 6,802, forward strand.
TATAATGGCGACCGCTTTTTCGCGACCGCGATTTCGGCAATGCGACGGGGTGGAGTTCCTAAGGCCATGGCGCGCACGATCGTCGATCTGTCGATCTATCTCGAAAACGATGTCGTTTCCGATCCGCCGCCGTACCAGCCGAAGATCACCTACATCGATCATAAGATGTCGGTCCCGGCCCTGGCGGGCTTCTTCCCCGGGCTGAGGGCGCGAGACCTGCCCGACGAGGAAGCCTGGGCGATCGAGAAGGTCGAACTCATCACCCACAACGGCACCCATCTGGACGCGCCGTATCATTTCGCCTCGACCATGAACCAGGGCGAGCGCGCCATCACCATCGATGAGGTGCCCCTCGACTGGTGCTTTCAGCCGGGGGTCAAGCTCGACTTCGCCCATTTCGACGACGGCTATGTGGCGACCGCCGACGATGTGGCCGCCGAACTCGAACGGATCGGCCACACCCTCTCGCCGCTGGAAATCGTCGTCGTCAACACCGCGGCGGGAAAGCGATATGGCCAGGGCGACTACGTCTCCGCCGGCTGCGGCATGGGCCGCGACGCCACCCTCTACCTGTTGGAGCGCGGCGTCAGGCTGACCGGCACCGACGGCTGGAGTTGGGACGCGCCCTTCGCCCACACCCGGCGCCGCTATCTCGAAACCGACGACGCCGGGCTGATCTGGGAGGGCCACAAGGCGGGGCGCGACATCGGCTATTGCCATCTGGAGAAGCTGCACAATCTGGAGGTCCTGCCGCCCACCGGCTTCACCATCGCCTGTTTCCCGGTGAAGATCCGCGCCGCCTCGGCGGGCTGGACCAGGGCGGTGGCGATTTTCGATTGACCGATCGACCGTCGGCTGACCGCCGCCGCCGGCGCCCTAGACTAAAAGGTGTAGAGCCTGATTCAGCGTCCGCATCTGTCCCGTGCAAACGCATCAGGCTCTGGGGGGGCCAAGGCCACGAGCCCGCTTGACTTCTTAGGTTGATATCAACACAAAGCGCCGGGTCCGGCCCCGCCGCCGGCCCCCGCCCGCCGCGACAACCAGGGAGAAGACCCCAGGATCACCGTTTCCGCCTTTCGCTGGGTCCCGCCGTTCGCTCAGGGCCAGGTCCGCGATCTGCGCGTACGCTGGGCGCTCGAGGAAGCGGGGCTTGCCTATGGGACTCGCCTGCTGGGGCAGGGCGATCAGGACAAACCCGACTATCGCGCGCTGCAGCCGTTCGGCCAGGTGCCGATTTTCGAGGAGGACGGCGAGGTGCTGTTCGAAAGCGGCGCGATTGTCCTGCACATCGGCGCGCACCGAAACGCTTCTGCCCACAGACGCCGGCGCCCGCGCCCGGGCGATTCAGTGGTTGATCGCGGCGCTCAATTCCATTGAGCCCCACATCATGAACGTGGCGGTGTTGGACGCTTTCTATGCCGATCAGGAATGGGCCACGTTGCGCCGGCCCAGCGCGGAGGCCTTCGCCCGCCATCGCCTGGACGCGCTGGCCAAGGCGCTGGGGGACAAGCCCTATCTCGACGGCGAGCGCTTCACCGCCGGCGACCTGATGATGACGACGGTGCTGCGCATTCTTCCCGAGCTCGTCGGCGACGGGCGCCTCGGCGCCTACGTCGAGCGGTGCGAAGCCCGCCCGGCGTTCGGCCGCGCCCTGGAGGCGCAGATGCGGCCGTTTCGGGAGAACGCCCCGGCCTGATCGTTCGGCCTTCGGGCGCTGTCCGCCCCGAGCGCCAAGCCTTCAGCCACTCCACCCCCCACGTCATCCCACACCTCTCGCCGTCATCCCGGAGAGACGCGCGAAAGCGCGGATCGTCCGGGACCCACGTGGGTCGCGCTCACGAGGGTTCGATCCGCGCTTCGCTGGCGCAACGGGGCGTTGAATGTGGGGCGATGGGTCCCGGATAAGCCGGCTTCGCCGTCTTTCCGGGATGACGTAAGGGGTGGGGGCGCGCCGGCGAGGCTTGCCAGTCCTGGCGAAACGGACGCATTTCCCGCACATGCGGATTCTGGTCACCGGCGGGGCGGGATTTATCGGGTCGGCGCTGGTTCACCGGCTGATCGGCGACACCACCCATGAGGTTCTGGTCCTCGACAAACTGACCTACGCCGCCAATCTGGCGTCCCTGGACCCGGTCGCCGACAACCCGCGATTCCACTTCACCCGCGGCGACATCTGCGATGCGGCCGCCGTGGGCCAGGTGTTCGCCGGCTTTTCGCCCGACGCGGTGATCCATCTGGCCGCCGAAAGTCACGTCGACCGCTCGATCGACGCGCCCGAGGCCTTCGTGCGGACCAACATCGTCGGCACGTTCGAGCTGCTGCGCGCCGCCCGGCGCCACTGGCGGGGCTTGAAGGGGGAGCGCGCCGACCGCTTCCGCTTTCACCATGTGTCCACCGACGAGGTGTTCGGTTCCCTGGGCGCCGATGGGCTGTTCAGCGAAACCAGCCCCTACGACCCGCGCTCGCCCTACGCGGCCTCGAAAGCGGCGGCCGATCACCTGGTTTCGGCCTGGGGGCGCACCTACGGGCTGCCGGTTCTGATCGCCAACGCGTCCAACAACTATGGGCCGCGCCATTTTCCCGAGAAGCTCATCCCCCTGACGATCGCCAACGCCCTGGCCGGCCGGCCGCTGGCCGTCTACGGCGACGGCGCTCAGGTGCGCGACTGGCTCCATGTGGAGGACCATGCGCGGGCCCTGGTTCTGGTCCTCGAGGGCGGCGCGCCGGGAGAAACCTACACCATCGGCGCCAGAAGCGAGCGGACCAACCTGGCGGTCGTCGGCGCCGTCTGCGATCTTCTGGATCGGCTGGCGGCCAGGGGCGATGGGCGAAGCCACGCCGATCGGATCGCCTTCGTGGCCGACCGGCCCGGCCACGACCGCCGCTATGGCATCGACCCCGCCAAGATCGAGCGGGAACTGGGCTGGCGGCCCAGGGAGACCTTCGAATCGGGCCTGGAAAAGACGGTGCGCTGGTACCTCGCCAACCGGGGCTGGTGGCAAGACAGCCGCGTGCGGGTCTATGGCGGCGAGAGGCTCGGCAACCTCGGTTAGGCCTTGGGCCGTTCGCGCCCTCCCGCCTTTGCATTCGCCACATCGCCGAAGCAGGATGGGGGTGAAAGCCGCGCCTTCCCAAGGAAACGCCCATGGCCACCCTCGCCCCCGTCCGCCCGATCGCCCTGGCCGAAATGCGCGCGGCGCAAAAGCGGATCGGCGCCGTGGTTGTGCGCACGCCGCTGGTGCGCCTGGAGCTGGGGCCGGGGTTTCCCGATATCCGGCTGAAGCTGAGAACCTGCAGCCGACCAACGCCTACAAGATACGCGGCGCGGTGAACGCGGTGGCGATGTTGAGCCCGGCGGCGCGGGCGCGCGGGGTGTGGACGATCAGCGCCGGCAACGCCGGCCAGGGGGTCGCCTATGCGGCCCGGCAAGCGGGTGTCCCGTGCGCCGTGGTCGTCATCGAGACCGCCCCGGCGGCCAAGATCGAACGGATGGCCGCGCTGGGGGCGAGGCTGATCCCCGTCCCCTTCGACGTCGCCTGGAAGGCGCTCGAGGACCATGCCTACCCGGGCATGGACGGAACCCTGGTCCACCCCTTCGACGACCACGACTTCATCGCCGGCCATGCCACCATGGGCCTGGAGATTCTCGAGGACGCGCCGGACACGGCGGCGGTCATCGCCGCCATCGGCGGCGGCGGCCTCCTCGCCGGCGTCGGCGCGGCGATCAAGGCGCTGAAGCCCGAGGTGACGGTGTGGGGCGCGGAGCCGGAGACGGCCGCCCCCTTCGCCCTGTCCTTCGCCGCCGGCGCGCCCAGGGAATTCACCGGCTGGCGGGCGTCCTTCGTCGATGGGGCGGGGGGGCGGAGCGTCTTGCCGCGCATGTGGGCGCGCATGGCGCCGGTGGCCGACGGGGCGATCGTGGTTAGCCTGGAGCAGACCCGCGCCGCCATGCGCCTGATGGCGGAAAAGGCGCGCGTCGTCGCCGAAGGCGCCGGCGCCCTGCCCCTGGCCGCCGCCCTGACCGGCAAGGCCGGGAGAGGCCCGATCGTCGCCATCGTCTCGGGCGGCAACCTCGATCTGAAGGCGTTTTGCCAACTGATCGAGGTTTGAGCCGGGGCGAGGCTCGCCGGCTGGGCGGAATCGGCGAACCGCGCGCGGGGGCTTAGCGGCGGCCGGCCGATTTACCCATTCCGATTACCGCCGCGTGTGGCGGTGACCGCCGCCGTGGTGACCGCTCCAGTGATGGACACCGCGGTGGCCGCTCCAGTGGTTGTGACCGCTCCAGCGGTGATGGTTCCAATGGCCGCCGCCGTGAATGACGATCCGGCCGCCGTGGTGGAAACCGCCGCCACGCCAACCGTGCCAGCCCCGGCCGCCGCCCCAGCCGAACCCGCGGCGCCAGGCGTAGCCGCACCAATAGAAGCCCGCGCCGCGCCAGGCGGAGTCGTACCAGCAGAAGTTCCGCCCGCCGTAGACGAACTGCACCCGGTCCAGGGTCGGCTGGTCGGCGGCTCTATCGACGCCAAAGATGATCTGTGGCGACGGCGCGGCTTGCGCGCCGCCAGCGGCGACCGACGCACTCAACAGCGATGTCGCCGCCACCAGGCCTAGGAAAAGATGTCGCATTGGGATTCCCTTCATGTGAGTTTTCTGACCGAATTGTTCAGCGATGAGGTGACCGGCCTCAAGACGTGGCGGGCGGGGCGCCCGCGGTCGCCGGCGGTCCCGGCGAGACGCTCACCGCCACGACCTTCCAGCCGCCGTCCGCCTGCTTGCGGTAGACGGTGACATAGCCGCCGGTGTTGTTTTCCACCGCGTGGGTCTTGGCGTTGGTCGCGGTTCGCGCGAAGTGTCCGACCACATAGCCAAGGTCGCCCGACTTGGCGACCTCGACCCGATCCGGGGTCAGGGTTACCTGCTGGGCCGGATCCTTGGCGAAATCGGCGGCCCAGGTCGTGGGATTGTCGGGGCCATTCTGCACCGCCTGGAACGGGATATAGCCGATGTAGTCGGCGCCCTCCACGCCCACCAGCTTATCGACGGCGCGCGCCTTGTAGTCGGCGTTGAACTGGGTCTCGGCCGCCGTGATGGCGGCGACATCCTTGGCGGTGTCGGCGGCCGGCGGGGCGGTCACGTTGGCGGTGCAGGCGGCCAGCGCGGCCAGGGCGGCGACGCCGGCGACCGCGCGCGCCGCGCGCGGTAGTTGATGGATCATGGTCTGGTCCCTCCTTATGGGCGCTCCGCCTCGCCGCGCGCGGCGGTGATGCGAAGGCAAGCGCCACCTTGGCGCCGCGCGCGGCGGGGCCGCAACATCAAAAAAAATCGCGTGAAATCCATTGCGGCGGCCCCAGGAAGCGCGGACTATTCGCGCCTCTTTAAGGAAGATGAGCCATGAGCCGCGCCTTCGTGAAGGAGATGGACGACGCGCCGCCGCCGCCGCTTCTGGAGCGGCCGGTCAGCACCGCCCTCAATCGAGTCACGCCCAGGGGCGCGGCGCTGATCGAGGCGGCGGTCGCTGGCCTGGAACGCCAGCTCGCCGCCGGGCCGGGCGAGGAGGCCACGGCCGCCCTGCGCCGCGACCTGCGCTATTGGGTCGCCCGCCACGCCACCATGCGCGTCGAGGCGGCCGATCCCGCGCCCCGCGCCGTCGGCTTCGGCGCCCGCGCCACCATCCGCCGCGCCGGCGCGGTGAGCGACATCGCCATCGTCGGCGAGGACGAGGCCGACCCGCCCGCCGGCCTGATCGCCTGGACCGCCCCCCTGGCCCGGGCCCTGGACGGCGCGGAAGCCGGCGAGGCGGTGGAGTTCGAGGCCGGCGGGAAGGTGGAGGAGATCGAGGTGGTGGCGGTAAGCGCGAGTGACGCCCCCTCCGTCGCGGCGCAATAAAACGCGCCGCGCCACCTCCCCCGCTTCGCGAGGGAGGAAAGGGGAAAAGCGACGCCTTATCCTTTCCTCCCCCGTGCCTCTTCACGGGGGAGGTGGCGCGCGATGCCCTCTCGCATCGCGTGACGGAGGGGGCGCAAGGCCGCCCCGCCTAACCCGCCGCCTTCAGCCTCTCCAGCAGCGCCGTGTGCATCTCCGCATTGCCGGCGCAGATCGAGCCGGCCGCCAGCGGGTTCTCACCCCCGTCGGCGTCGGTGACCGTCCCCCCCGCTTCGGCGATCAGCAGCATCCCCGCCGCCATGTCCCAGGCGTTGAGGTCGCGCTCCCAGAAGGCGTCGAAGCGCCCCGCCGCCACCCAGGCCAGATCGAGGGCGGCGGCCCCGAATCGACGCACGCCGGAGACGCGCTGGGTGATCTGGTGCAGTTCCTTGAGAAACCGGCCGTGCTGGCCGTGGCCCATGAAGGGGATGCCGGTGGCGATCACCGCCTCCGCCAAGCGGGTGCGGGCGGCGATCCGCAGGCGCCGGTCGTTCAGATAGGCCCCGCGCCCACGCTCGGCCCAGAACAGGTCCGAGTTGGCCGGGTTGTAGGTCACCGCCGCGACGATCGTCCCCTCGCGCTGCAAGGCGATGTTGATGGCGAAGTGCGGCATGGCGTGCAGGAAGTTGGTGGTGCCGTCCAGGGGATCGACGATCCAGGTGTGGGTCTTGTCGGTGCCGTCGATCAGGCCCCGTTCCTCGCCCAGGAACCCATAGCCCGGCCGGGCGCGCAGCAGTTCCTCGAACACCGTCTGTTCGGCCTTCAGGTCGGCGGCCGTGACATAGTCGGCCGCCCCCTTCTTGGAGACCTGCAGCTCGGCCACCTCGCCGAAGTCGCGCGCCAGCGCCCGCCCGGCCTTGCGGGCGGCGCCGATCATCACCTTGACCAGGGCGGTGGGCGTGGACACTCCCGACCCTAGTCGGCGCGGCGCATGTATTCGCCCGTCTCGGTGGAGACCAGGATGCGCTCGCCCTGGCCCATATAGGGCGGGATCATCACCCGCATGCCGTTCGACGCCTTGGCCGGCTTGTAGGAGGACGACGCGGTCTGGCCCTTCACCGTCGGTTCGGTCTCCATCACCTCGAGGACCACGCTTTCGGGCAGTTCGATGCCGATCGGCCGCTCCTCGTGGAACTCCACCGAGACCACCATGCCGTCGTGCAGAAAGCGCACCTGGTCCTCGCCGACGAAATCCTTTTGCAGTTCGATCTGGTCGTAGGTCTTCTGGTCCATGAACACCAGCGCCTCGCCCTGCTCGTAGAGATACTGGAACGCCTTCTGCTCCAGGGTCACCTTCTCGACCGTGTCGGAGGAGCGGAAGCGCTCGTTGAGCTTGCGCCCGTCGATCAGGTTCTTCAGCTCCACCTGGGCGAAGGCGCCCCCCTTGCCCGGCTTCACATGCGCCGTCCTGACCGCCAGCCACAGCCCGCCGTCGTGCTGGATCACATTGCCGACCTTGATGGCGTTGCCGTTGACTTTCATGCACGGGTCTCGATGCGAGGGGAGGGGCCGGAAGGGCGCGGACCCTAGTGGAGGGGTTCTCGCAAGGCAAGGCGAGCGCGCCGGCGCGGTGGCGCGACCTCCGCGGCCCTGCTATGGCGTCAAGCGGATGGGAGGGGCCATGGCCAAGCTCCGGGCAATCGTTCTGGCGTCGCTCGTTCTGGCGGCGGCCGGGTTCGCGACAGCCGCCCCCGCCCTGGCGCCCGACGCGCCAAAGACCGTCGTCGTACGCAACGGCCCGGTCACGCTACATGCCTTGCTCTGGCGCCCGCGCGGTCGCGGCCCGTTTCCCGCCATCCTCTTCAATCACGGCAGCGGGCGCACCCCCGTGGACCTGGCTAGGCTCGGGCCCTACGAGCGCGGGGCCTATATCCTCGGGCCGGTGTTCGCCCGCCATGGATATGAGTTCCTGTATCTGTTCCGGCGCGGCGTCGGGCTGTCGGCCGACCAGGGCGCGAACGACGTCGACCTGATGGACAGGGCCTTCGCCGCCGGTGGCCAGGGGGCGCGCAACGCGCTCCAACTCCAATTGCTGCAAGGCCGCGAGATGGGCGACGCCCTGGCGGGACTGGCGTTCTTGCGCGGCCTTCCGGACGTCGATGCGCGTGATGTGGGAGCGATCGGGCATTCGTTCGGAAGTTCGCTCACCCTCCTGATGGCCGAGCGCGAACCGGGCCTGAGGGCGGTCGTGACGTTTTCCGGCAGCGCCGGCAGTTGGGCCAGATCGCCCCAGCTGCGACAGCGGCTGCTCGCCGCGGCGACGCGCATGCGGGCGCCGGTATTCCTGATTCAGGCCGCCAACGACTATTCCGTCGCGCCGGGAAGAGCGCTGGACGAGGCGCTTGGGCGCCTGGGCAGACCCCATCGCCTGAAGATCTACCCGCCGATCGGGCATACGGCCGAAGATGGGCACGCCATCGCCTACCGGGTCGGCGTTTGGGAATCCGACGTGTTCGCCTTTCTGGGCCAGCACATGCGCCGGCGAATCGGGCGCGGACCCTAGGGGAGGGGTCCTCGCGAAGCAAGGCGGCCGTCGGAGCGCGGGCTTCCAGCCCGCATGACGCCAGTCGGATTTAAGGGCGGGCTGGAAGCCCGCGCTCCAGTTCCGCCGCGAACGCCGCCACCGCCGCCGCCGGCCCTCGCGGGTGGTTCCACACCGCCGCCGACACGGCCAGGAAATCGGCCCCGGCGGCGATGAGGGGGCGGCAGTTGGCCGCCGTGACGCCGCCGATGGCGACGCAGGGGATCAGCATCGTTTCCTGCCAGATCGACAGGATTTCCAGGTCGGGGGTGTGGAACGTCGCCTTGGTCCCCGTGGGAAAGAAGGCCCCGAAGGCCACATAGTCGGCCCCCGCCTCGGCCGCCTCCATGGCCAGGTGGCGGCTGTCGTGACAGGTCACGCCGACGATGCGCTCCGCGCCCATCATGCGCCGCGCCTCGGAAACAGGCCCGTCGCTCTGGCCGATGTGAACCCCGTCGCAGGGGAGGCGGGCGGCGAGGTCGGGCCGGTCGTTGAGGATCAGGGCGACATCGTGGGCGCGGGCGATGGGCGCCAGCGCCGCCACGGCGGCTGCGATGGCGTCGTCCGGCGCGCCCTTCAGGCGCACCTGCAGCGCCGCCACGTCGCCCGCCGCCAGCGCCGCCTCCAGCACCCGGGCGAAGGCGGCCAGGTCGTCGATGATCGGCGGGGTGATCAGATAGAGGCGGCGGGGGCGCGGCATGGCGTTCTCATGCCCGCATTCGCGCTATCTCGGCAACAGCGCCTCCAGTCCCCAGGCGACCAGGGCCGTGGCCGCCGCGCTCCCCACGGCCAGGGCGGCGAACCAGGCCAGGCGCCGCCACGGCGGGCGCGGCGGATCGCCGGGCGCCGGCGGGCCTTCAATGATAGCCGGCATCGGCCGCCACCTTGCCGCGGAACAGCCAGTAGACGAAGGCCGTGTAGCCGACGATCACCGGCAACATGCCGCCCACCCCGATCAGCAGCAGGCCAAGCGCGTTGTCGGCGTTGGCGGCTGCTCGGAAGCCGATGCGATAGGGCACGATATCGGGAAAGAAGCTCGCCCCCAGGCCCAGATAACCCGACAGGAAGACGGTCAGGGCGCCCACGAACGGCCAGGCGTGCGAGCCTCGGCGCAGGCCGGCGAAGACGATCGCCAGGCCCGCCGCCCCGAGCGTCGGGATGGGTAGCAGCGGCCCCAGTTTGGCGAGATTCACCCCGCCGCTCGACACGCCCCAGCGCGCCGCCACCCCGGGATAGACCAGCAGGGTGGCCACGCTGACCGCCGCCAGCAGGGCGGCGACGGCGGGGGCCGCCATCCTCGCCCATCGCCGCGCGTCGCCATGCAGGTCGTCGCTCGTCTTGACCATCAGCCAGCCGGCTCCCAGCAGGGCGTAGCCGGAAGCCACGCCCACGGCGGTCAGGGCGCTGTAGGGGGTCGCCCAGTCGAACGGCCCGCCGGCGAAGGCCTCGCCCCCCAGGGCGTCGCGCCCTACCCGCACCCCCTGGATGAAGCCGCCGAGGATCGCCCCTTGGGCGAGGGCGGCGACCAGGGAGCCGAAGCCGAAGGCGAAGGCCCACAAGGTCTTGCCGTGGGTGCGGCCGTGCAGGCGAAACTCGAACGCCACCCCCCTCAGGATCAGGGCCAGAAGCATGACCATCACCGGCAGATAGAGGGCCGGTATGAGGATGGCATAGGCCAGGGGAAAGGCGGCGAAGAGGCCGCCGCCGCCCAGGACCAGCCAAGTCTCGTTGCCGTCCCAATAGGGGGCGATGGTCGCCATCATGGTGTCGCGGTCGGCCACCGAGCGGGCGAAGGGGAAAAGGATGCCGACGCCCAGGTCGAAGCCGTCCAGGGTCACGTAGAGCAGGACCGCCAGGGCGATCAGGGCGGCCCAGATCAGCGGCAGGTCGAGGGCCATGGCTGTCAAGGCTCCGGCGGCGCGGCGGCCAGGGGGGTTCCAGGCGCCCGCGCCTGGTCGGGCGAAGGCGCCGCGCCCTCGGCCGCCGGCCCCGCCGCGATCAGGCGCAGGATGAACAGGGTGCCGGCGGTGAAGATGATGGCGTAGACAATCAGGAAGGCGATCAGCGAGGCGGAAACTTCGTGCGCGGTCACCGGCGAGACGGCGTCGGCGGTGCGCATGACATGCCAGATCACCCATGGCTGGCGGCCGACCTCGGCCACCGTCCAGCCGGCGATCACCGCCACGAAGCCGGCCGGCCCCATGACGGTGGCGGCGATGAGAAACAGGCGCGAGCGTTCGGGCCCGCCCCGCCACCATAGCCACGCGCCCCAAACCCCCAGGCCGATCATGGCCAGGCCCAGGCCGACCATGATCCGGAAGGCCCAGAAGACGACGCCGACCGGCGGCTGGTCGGCGCGGGCGAAGGCCTTCAGCCCGGTCACGGTGGCCTTCGCGTCGCCGGCGGCGATCAGGCTGCCCAGCCTGGGAATCGAGATCGCCCACCGATTGCCCTGCACGGTTCGGTCCGGCCAGGCGACGACGTGGAAGGCCTGCCCGGCCCTGGTGTCCCAGAAGGCCTCGATGGCCGCCAGCTTGCTCGGCTGGCGACGGCCCACGTCCTTGCCGGAGATGTCGCCGATCAGGAGCTGCAGCGGCGCGACGACGAGGCACATGGCGATCGCCATCCGCAGGGCGATCTTCGATTCGCCGCGGGCGCGGCCCTTGAGGAGGGCGAAGGCGCTGGCCGCGCCCACCATCAGGGCCGTCGCCAGATAGGCCGCCAGCACCATGTGGGCGAGCCGCTCGGGAAAGGTCGGCGAGAAGATCACCCCCATCCAGTCCACCGCCCGCAGCGCCCCGCCCGGCAGAACCACCGATCCGGCGGGGGCCTGCATCCAGCTGTTGGCCGAGATGATCCAGAACGCCGAGACCAGGGTGCCGAACGCCACCAGGCAGGTGGCGGCGAAATGCAGGCCCGGCCCGACCTTCTTCCAGCCGAGCAGCATGACTCCCAGGAAGCTCGATTCCAGAAAAAAGGCGGTGGCCACCTCGAAGGCCAGCAGCGGCCCGATCACCGGCGCGGCGGCCCGCGAAAAGACGCTCCAGTTGGCGCCGAATTCGTAGCTCATCACCACCCCGGTGACGACGCCCATGCCGAACGAGATGGCGAAGATCTTCAGCCAGAAGAGGTAGAGGGTCTTGAACGCCTCGCGCTTGGTCGCCAGCCACATCGCTTCGAGCACGGCCAGGAAACTGGCCAGGCCGATGGTGAAGCTGGGGAAGACGATGTGGAAGGCCAGGGTGAAGGCGAACTGCAGGCGCGACAGCAGGAGCGCATCGAAGGTCATGGCCGCAAGTCTACGCTCTTTTCGCCGGCGCCGCGCGGCCGGAACTTAACGGCTCGGACCGCCGTTAATCGCCCGCGCACGAAAGGCGACCCTCATGCACGGAAAAGCCCGCCAGTCCCTCGACAGCCTCGCCAACAGCCGCGGGCGGACCGCCCGCCATGTCGCCGCCGGCCTGGGGCTGACCGCCGGCGCGGTCCTGATCTCGGCCGCGATCGCGCGGCGCAACGCCCCCATCGACGGCAATCCGGAGATTCAGGCGCAGTACGGCGCCCTGAAGCGCCCGGCCTTCCAGCCGCCCAAGGCGGTGTTCGGCATCGTCTGGCCGCCGCTGTTCATGGCCCTCACCCTGTCGGGCCTTCGCCTGTGGAACGCCCCGGCCAGCGCCGCCCGCACGCGGGCGCTCACCCTGTGGACGGCGATCCAGGGCCTCAACGCCCTGTGGATGGCGCTCGGCCCGCGGCGCCTGGGCGGCCAGCTCACCACCGCCGTCGCCACCCTGGGCACGGCCGCCGCCTACGCCCTGGAGGCGCGCCGGATCGACGCCCCCGCCGCCGGCCTCGCCGCCCCCTACCTCGGCTGGATCGGCCTGGCCAACATCCTCACCGAGGAGCTGTGGCGCAAGAACCGCGGCGGCGCGAAGGTTTGACGCGGCATGGCGGATGTCCAAGCTGGGGCGATGATCGTCACCATTACTCAGGCCAAGGAACAGCTTCAGCGCCTCATCGATTTGGCCTTGGCGGGCGAGGACGTCGTCATCGCGCGCCGACGCAGACCGATGGTGAAGATCACGCCTGTCGAGACGCCCGCGAAGGAGCGCGTCTTCGGCTCCATGAAGGGGGAGTTCGCGCTCACGGACGCGTTTTTCGACCCATTGCCGGACGACGAATTGGCGCTCTGGAACGGCGAGGGCGATTGAAGCCGTTTATTCACGCCTCCACAATTTTGGAGCGCGGGCATCCTGCCCGCTCTTTTCATTCGCCGCGATTCGCGGGCTGACACACCCCGCGCTCCGGGCGCCCTTATTCCGCCGCCTGCCGCGTCTCGCCGAAGCGGGGTGAAAGCTCCCCCGCCGCGTAGCGCCTGGCCATCGCCGCCATGGGCAGGGGCTTGATCTTGTCGGCCCAGCCGGCGGCGCCGAATGCCTCGAACCTCTGGCGGCAGACGGCGCGCATGGCCTCCATGGCGGGCTTGAGGTATTTGCGCGGGTCGAACTCGCCGGGGCTGTCGGCGAACACCTTGCGGATGGCCCCGGTCATGGCCATCCGGTTGTCGGTGTCGATGTTGATCTTGCGCACCCCGTGGCGGATGCCGCGCTGGATCTCCGCCACCGGCACCCCCCAGGTCTTGGGCATTTCGCCGCCATGGCGGTTGATGATGTCCTGCAGTTCCTGGGGCACCGAGGAGGAGCCGTGCATGACCAGGTGGGTGTTGGGCAGGCGCCGGTGGATCTCCTCGATCACCCCCATGGCCAGCACCTCGCCGTCCGGCTCGCGGCTGAACTTATAGGCCCCGTGGCTGGTCCCCATGGCGATGGCCAGGGCGTCGACCTCGGTGGCGCGGACGAAATCCACCGCCTGGTCGGGATCGGTGAGCAGCTGGTCGTGGCCGAGCTTGCCCTCGAAGCCGTGGCCGTCCTCCTTCTCGCCCATGCCGGTCTCCAGGCTGCCGAGCACCCCCAGCTCGCCCTCCACCGACGCCCCCACCCAGTGGGCCATCTCGGCCACCGACCGGGTCACCGCGACATTGTAGGCGTAATCGGCCGGCGTCTTGCCGTCGGCCGTCAGCGAGCCGTCCATCATCACGCTGGTGAAGCCATGCTGCAAGGCGGTGGCGCAGGTGGCCGGGCTGTTGCCGTGATCCTGGTGCATGACCACCGGAATGCCCGGATGCAGCTCCACCAGGGCGTCGATCAGATGGCTGAGGACAATATCGTTGGCGTACTGACGAGCGCCGCGGCTGGCCTGGATGATCACCGGCGCGTTCGCCGCCGCCGCCGCCTCCATGATCGCCAGGCCCTGCTCCATGTTGTTGATGTTGAACGCCGGCACGCCGTAGCCGTGCTCGGCGGCGTGATCGAGAAGCTGCCGAAGCGTGATCCGCGCCATCCGTCCTGGTCCCCATTTCAAAAGCCGCCGCTAGTTTACTCTTCGCGGCTTGGGCTTGCAAAGCCGCCACCGGACGCCCCCTCCATCACGCGATGCAAGCGGGCATCGCGCGGAAGGTCTCCCCCGTAAGAGGACGGGGGAGGAATTAAGAATGACTAGCCTTCGTTCTTTCCTCCCTCGCGAAGCGGGGGAGGTGGCGCGGCGCCCTCTTGCGTCGTGACGGAGGGGGCGTCGGGCGCGCGGCGCCTCGGCCCCTAGGCGATCATCTGCCGCGGCCGAAGCAGCATCGGCGCGCGGAAGGCCGCCGGCTGGGCGGTATGGATCGCGCCGCCGGCCGAGCCGCCGAGGCCGGCCATGGCGGCGACGAAGCGGTGCGGCGGCGAGGCCTGCGCCATGGCCTTGCCGGTATCGACGATGGAGACCCCGCCCAGGCCGTCGTCGCTGGCGACGAAAGTCGAGCCGGTGTAGTCGCCGATCAGGGTGATGGTGGACGTGCGGGTCCCGTCGGTGACGGTGAGGACGCCCGAGGTGGCGTCGCCGCTGAAGGTCGCCTCGTCGGCGCTCGTGAAGCCGATGTCCCTAAGGTCGAGCGACGTGCCGCCGGCCAGGGAGAAGCCCGAGATGGCGCCGGTGTAGCCTTGCGAATGGTAGAGCTCCAGAGCCCCGGAACTGGCGGTGAAGGCGACGTCTTCGACGAAGAACGACTTGAAGATCATGGCCCCGCCGCCGATGGCGACCGACCCCTTTCCGGTCACCGCCTTGTTGAAGCGGATGGTCCCATCGCCGCCGGTCGCCAGCAGGCCGGTGTTATCCAGCAGGCTGCGGACCTTCATTCTTCCCCCGCCGGTGGCCTCGATGGTCCCGGCGTTGGCGATGGTGTTGATGCTGACATCGAGGGTCAGCAGCCGCGAACTGTCGGCGTCGATCACCCCGGCCGCCCCGTTGGTCAGCGCCACCGGCAGGCCGTGGGCGAAATTGTCCCGCCCGATCAGCCCGGCCCCGGAAATGACGTTGTCGACATTGGTCAGAAGGGTGTCGAAGGCCAGGGTGTCGCCGAACCTCAGATGGATGGCGCCGCCGCCGATCAGGGTCGCGCCCACAGGCCCGTTCGCCGACAGGGTGGCGTTCCTCGCCAGGGCGATGGCGAAGCTGTTGTCGATGGCGCCGAGCAGCTCGAGGGTGGTTCCGCCGGCGACCAGCACCATGGCCTGGTTGTTCACGCTCGCCGTCCGGCCGTCCAGAATGCCGACGCCGCCCTTGAACAGGAACAGTCCCGCGCCGGTCAGCGTGCCGCCATAGATGGCCCCGTCGATCAGGCGCACCTTGGAGCCGTCGCCGGCCGAGATCACCCCGGTCGCGGTGTTGTGAATGCCGGTCTTGATGGTCAGGCCGCCGGCGCCGGTGGCCTCGATCAGGCCGGCGTTGGAGGTCACGAAATGGCCCTTGTTCGGCCCGCCGCGAAGGACCAGGGCGTGGACGCCGTCGGCGTTGACCACGCCGGCGGCCTGGTTCTGCAGGAAGAAGCCGTGGCCGCCGAACCGGCCGGCCCCGGAGATGGTGTTGTCGACGTTGATCAGGCCGCCCGACTGGCCGGCCGTTCCGTTGATCGGGTTGATGAGGGTGCTTTTGCTGTCGCCCAAGATCAGATTGCCGCCGCCCTCGAGAGTATTGACGCCCTTGAAGGCCAGGGTGGCGCCGCCGCCCAGGGGGTTGAGCAGGATCGTGCCCCGGTTGTTCAGCGTGCCGCTGACGGTGAAGGTGTGGCCGGTGATCGCCAGGGTGGCGGCGCTGGAGATGTCGACGGCGCGCACGGTGGCGTCGAAAAACGAGGCGGTGACCGTATAGGCGGTCCCGTCCAGCCTGCCCAGAACGACGCGGTCGCCGGCGGCCGGCACGACGCCCCCCCGCCAATCGCCGGCATCGTTGAAATTACCGTTGACGGGATCGGACCAACGAATGGTCGACATCGGAATGGCCCCTTGCATTAACCCACGATCGGTCGTCCCGGCCAGTCGATCAGCGGAGCGGTTGAAAGTCAATCGAAGCGCGGCCGTATCGTGGCTTTTTAACTAAGCGCCCAGGGCCGCCACCCCCGGCAGGGTCTTGCCTTCCATCCATTCCAGGAAGGCGCCGCCGGCGGTGGAGACGAAGGTGAAGTCGCCCGCCGCCCCGGCGTGATTGAGGGCGGCCACGGTGTCGCCGCCGCCGGCCACCGCGATCAGCTTGCCGGCCTTGACCCGTTCGGCGGCGTGACGGGCGGCGGCGGTGGTGCCGGCGTCGAACGGTGGGGTCTCGAAGACGCCGAGCGGGCCGTTCCAGATCAGGGTCGCCGCCTCGTCCATGGCCTCCATCAGCCGCGCCACCGTTCTGGGGCCGGCGTCGAGGATGCGTTCGCCCTCGTCCACTTCGCCCAGGGCGCGGACGCGCGCCGCCACCCCCGGCGCCGCCCGCTCGGCGACCACGATGTCGAGGGGCAGCAGCAGTGCGCACCGCTGCTCGCCGGCGTAGGCGACGATCTCGCGCGCCGCCTCGGCCAGCGCCTTTTCGCAGTAGGAGGCGCCGACCTCCCAGCCCCCAGCGAAGAGGAAGGTGTTGGCCATGCCGCCGCCGATGGCCAGGGCGTCCAGCTTCACGATCAGGTTGCGCAGCAGGTCGAGCTTGGTGGAGACCTTGGAGCCGCCGACAATACCCAGAACCGGTCGCCGCGGGTTTCCCAGCGCCGCCTCCAGCGCTTCCAGCTCGCGGCGCATGGCCGCCCCGGCGTAGGCGGGCAGGAGTCGGGCCACGCCCTCGGTCGAGGCGTGGGCGCGGTGGGCGGCGGAAAAGGCGTCGTCCACATAGAGATCGCCGTTCCTGGCCAGGGCGGCGGCGAAGGCCGGGTCGTTGGCCTCCTCGCCGGCGTGGAAGCGCAGGTTCTCCAGGAGCAGCACGTCGCCCGCCTTCATCGCCGCCACCGCCTGGGCGGCCGGCGGCCCGATGCAGTCCTCGGCGAAGGCGACCGGCGCGCCGATCAGCGCGGCCAGGGGTTTGGTCAGGGGCTCGAGGCTCATCGCCTCCACCCGCCGGCCCTTGGGGCGGTCGAAATGGGCCAGCAGGATAACCTTGGCCCCACCGGCGCGCAGATCCTGGATGGTCGGCAGGGCGGCGCGCAGCCGCGTGTCGTCGGTGATCTGGCCATCCGCCATCGGAACGTTGAAATCCACCCGCGTCAGGGCGCGCTTGCCCCTCACGTCCACGCCGTCGAGGGTGCGGAAGGTCATGGCGCGGCCGGCCGCCGGACGCCCCCTCCGTCACGCGACGCGAGGGGGCGCCGCGCGCCACCTCCCCCGTAAGAGGACGGGGGAGGAAAGGACGAAGCGTGGCTTTTCCTCTTTCCTCCCTCGCGAAGCGGGGGAGGTGGCGCGGCGCTCTTGTTTGCGCCGTGACGGAGGGGGCGCAAAGCCGCCACCCTCACCCCGCCCGCGCCATGGCCAGGGCCACGTCGGCCATGCGGGTGGAGAAGGCCCATTCGTTGTCGTACCAGGCCAGCACCCGCGCCAGCTTGCCGCCGACCACCTGGGTCTGGGGCAGGGCCACGGTGGCCGAGGCGGCGGTGTGGTTCATGTCCACCGAGACCACCGCATCGCCGGTCACCGCGAGAACGCCGCGCAGGGGGCCCTTGGCCGCCGCCGCGCTCATCGCCGCGTTGATTTCCTCGCGGCTGACATCGCGGCTGGGCACGATCTTCAGGTCGACCACCGAAACATTGGCCGTCGGCACCCGGATCGACGCGCCGTCGAGCTTGCCGGCCAGTTCCGGCAGCACCAGGCCCAAGGCCTTGGCCGCGCCGGTGGACGTCGGGATCATCGACATCGCCGCCGCCCGCGCCCGGTACATGTCGGGATGCAGGGTGTCCTGGGTCGGCTGGTCGCCGGTGTAGGCGTGGATGGTGGTCATGTAGCCGCGCTCGACGCCGCAGGTGTCGAGCAGGACCTTGGCGACGCTGGCCAGGCAGTTGGTGGTGCACGAGCCGTTGGAGACCACCAGGTCGGCGCCCGTCAGGCTCTCATGGTTGACGCCAAAGACCACCGTCCTGTCGGCCCCGTCGCAGGGGGCCGAGACCAGCACCTTGCCGGCCCCGGCGGCCAGATGGGCGGCGGCCTTGTCCTTGGTGGTGAAAAGGCCGGTGCACTCCAGGGCGATATCCACCCCAAGATCCTTGTGCGGCAGCGCCGCCGGGTCGCGGATGGCGGTCACCGCGATCGGCCCCAGCCCCACGTCCAGGGCCCCGCCGTCGATGCTCACCACGCCGGGAAAGCGCCCGTGCACCGAATCGTAGCGCAGCAGGTGGGCGTTCATCTCCACCGAGCCCAGGTCGTTGATCGCCACCACCTCGATGTCGCGCCGCGCGTACTCGACGATGGAGCGCAGGACGAGGCGGCCAATGCGGCCAAAGCCGTTGATGGCGACGCGGACGGGCATGGCGGCGGAATCCCTTAAGGCTGTGTGTGGCCGGGCGGTTTCGCGGGCGGCGCCGGCGAAGTCAAGGGAGCGGGGCCGGCGCCGACAATGCGCTTTGCTCAGGTCCCCGGCCCCGGTCTATAGTCGGCGCGGCGCCGGGGCGCTTTCCGCAAAAGGGGGAACTGCTTTTGCGATCGGAAAGCGCCCAAGCGTTTGAGATAGCGTGGAGGGATCGCATGACGGCTGACGAGGGCTCCGGCGCCCGGCTTGACCTGGCGATCCGCCGGCTGGAGCGGGCCAGCGCCCAGCTCGAACAGCGGCTGACCCATCGGCTGGCCGAGGCGGGCGCCCAGGCGGGCGGCCTGTTCGACGCCGACCGCGCCCAGCTCGCCGCCGATCTCGACGCCTGCCGCGGCCGCCAGCGCGAACTGGAGGAGGCCGGGGCCGAGGCCTCGCGGGCGCTCAGCGGGGCGATCGACCAGATCCGCGCCGTTTTGGCTGAAAAGGCGGCGTGAGGCGACATGGCCCAGCTGACCGTCCAGGTGAACGGCAAACCCTATATCGTCGGCTGCGAGGACGGCGAGGAGGCGCATCTGAAGGCCCTGGCGGCCCTGATCGACGAGAAGGTCCGCGAGGCGGCGCCGGGCGGCGGCCAGCTGGGCGAGACGCGGCTGATGCTGCTGGGGGCCCTGATCGTGGCCGACGAACTGAGCGAGGCGAAAGGCCGCCTCGCCGCCGCCCAGGGCCGGCTCGCCGCCCTCGAGGCCGAGCGCCGGGCGGCCGACGCCAAGGCGGTCACCGCCCTCGAAGCGGCGGCCCACAAGATCGAGGCCATGGCCACCGGCTGATCTCCAGGCTTGAGCCCGGGCCCCCGCCGCCCTACCTTGCAAGACGGCGGTCCGCTGCGGCTCGCGTCGAAGGCATCTAAATCCCGGGGACCTTAATCACCCTCCTAGGGAGCTGTCCCTGGCCAGGATCGTGGTCCTGGGCACACGGCGCCCACCTGGTCTTCCAGGTCCGAGGGGATTTGAACCGCCTTCACGGCTCCGCGGCGCCCGCCACCTTTTTTGCGATGAGGCGGCCTATTCAGTCCTTTGACCATGGCGCGGGGAAAGGCTGATGATCTCTCCCCCCGCCGCCAAAGCCGCCCTCCGCGCCGCCCTGCGCCGCCGCCGCCGCGCCTTGGCGATCGCCAGCCCCGGCGCCGCGACCCTCGCCGCCGCCCTCGTGCCGCTGGGCCGGCTGCCGGCCTTCCGGGTCGTCGCCGGCTACCATCCAGGCGGGAGCGAACTCGACCCGCGCCCGATCCTGGCGCGGCTGGCGGCGGGCGGGGCGGCGATCGCCCTGCCGGCGGCCCAGAGCCGCGAGGGGCCACTGATCTTCCGCGCCGCCGGGGCCGCCGACGCCTTCGCCCCCGACGCCCTGAACGTCCCCGCCCCGCCGCCGTCCGCGCCGGCCCTGATTCCCGACCTGATCCTCGCCCCGGTCCTCGCCTTCGATTCGCGGGGCGGCCGGCTGGGGCAGGGCGCCGGCCTCTACGACCGGGCGATCGCCGCCTTGCGCGCCGCCGGCCCCCTCTTCGTCATCGGCCTGGCCTTCGCCGGCCAGGAAGTGGACGCCGTCCCTCGCGAGGCGCATGACCAGCGGCTGGACGCGATTTTGACCGAAGGGGGCTATATCGAGTTCTGAAAGGGAGTGTTCATGCGCCTGGCCTTCTTCGGCGACATCGTCGGCCGCTCCGGCCGCGAGGGCCTGGCCGACCATCTGCCGGGCCTGCGCCGGCGCCTGGGTTTGGAGTTCGTGATCGTCAACGGCGAGAACGCCGCCGGCGGCTACGGCATCACCGAGGCCGCCGCCCGCGAACTGTTCGCCGCCGGCGCCGACTGCCTGACCCTGGGCAATCACTCCTGGGACCAGAAGGAGGCGCTGACCTACATCGCCCGCGAGCCGCGCCTCATCCGCCCCCTCAACTATCCGCCGCTCTCGGACGTCCCCGGCCGCGGGGCCCAGCTTTTCGAGACCGAGCGCGGCCGCCGCGTCCTGGTCGTCAACCTCCTTGGCCGGGTCAACATGGACGCCCTGGACGATCCTTTCGCGGCGGTCGATCGCGAGCTCAACGCCTGCCTTCTGGGCGAGGCCGCCGACGCCATCGTCATCGACCTGCACGCCGAGGCGACCAGCGAGAAGATGGCCATGGGCCACTTCTGCGACGGCCGCGCCTCCCTGGTGGTCGGCACCCACACCCATGTGCCCACCGCCGACACCCAGATCCTGGCCGGCGGCACCGCCTATCAGACCGACGCCGGGGCCTGCGCCGACTACGACAGCGTCATCGGCAACCAGAAGGAGGAGCCCCTGCGCCGCTTCACCACCCGCATCTCCTCCGGCCGCTACAAACCCGCCGAGGGGCCGGCCACGGTGTGCGGCGTCTATGTGGAGACCGACGACGCCACCGGCCTGGCGCGGCGGGCCCTGCCGATCCGGGTCGGCGGGCGCCTGGCCCAAACCATCCCGTCGGCGGCCGAGGCGCAAGCCGAACCCCTCGCCGCCCGCGCCACCGTGTCGGATTGACAAAAGCGCCCGCCCCGGCCCTCTTGGCGGCGGGACGCCATCAAGGAGGACTCCAGATGTCCTTATCGACCCTTTCATGGGCCGCGATTTCGTGGGCCGCCGTGGCGGCGGCGGGCCTCGTCGCCGCGAGCGCCCCGGCGGCGGTCGCCGGGCAGAACTGCTTTTTGTCCCGCGACTGGCAGGGGTGGAAGTCGCCCAGCCCCAATGTCATCTATCTGCGGGTGAATGTGAGCGACGTCTACAAGGTCACCCTGAGCGCCGGCTCCCCGAGGCTCCAGGGCCCGGACGTCCATCTCAATTCGCTGGTCAGGGGCAGCAGCAACATCTGTTCGGCCATCGACCTCGATCTGCGGGTGTCTGACAACAACGGTTTCGCCACCCCCTTGATCGTCGACACCCTCACCAAGCTCACCCCCGAGGAAATCGCCGCCATCCCGAGGAAGTACCGGCCTTAGACTTCGTTTCGAAATTCGGCATCCGCCGCGCCCTCGATTTTTAGCCCTCGCCCCGGTGAACCGCCGCCTTGCGCCCCCTCCGTCACGCGATGCGAGAGGGCATCGCGCGCCACCTCCCCCGTAAGAGGACGGGGGAGGAAAGGATGAGGATCGGCTTTTCCTCTTTCCTCCCTTGCGAAGCGGGGGAGACCTTCCGCGGCGCTCTTTCTCGCGCCGTGACGGAGGGGGCGTCCGGCGGCGGCAAGATGTGTGAGTCGCCGAGCGTGCAGACCAGGGGAGAGGGGCTGAGGAGGTGCGGTCGCTCGAAAACCGGGGTCGCCGAGAAAGCCGCCGTCAGGCGTAGCTCATCCGGGGCGCGGACAGCATCGGCCGCCAGGCGTCGAAGTGGGCGCCGTTCGCGCCGTGCGCCACCGCGCCGCCCGTCCCCAGGCCGGCCATGGCGGCGGCGAATCGGTGTCCGGCGCCGGGAGCGCCGGCGACGGGGGCGGGCGTGGTCAGGGTTATGCTCGTCCCGCCATGGCCGTCCGCCGCCACGTGGAAGGTGTCGCCCTGGAAGTTGCCGGCCAGTTGCAGGGTGGCGATCGTCGTCGCCCCGTTGGTGATCGTCAGGGTGTCGCCGGCCCCCAGGGTGGCGGCGTCGGCCACGATGTTGAGCAGGTCGATGGTGTCGGTGGGCGCGAAGGCGCGGATGGTGGCGGCGAAATTGGCCGGATCGCCCAGGGCCAGGGTCCCGCCACCGCCGTTGAAGGTCATGGCCAGGGTCGAGGCCGCCGAGGAGTCCGCCTCCAGGGTCGCGCCCGAGCCCACCGACATCGACCCGCCGCCGCCGATCGCCGCCGCGAGATCGAGCGTGCCGGCCGCCGCCCTGATCGCCCCGCTGTCGGTGACCGCGACGCCGATGACCGCCAGGCCCGCCCCGGTCGTCTTCTTGAGCGTGCCGGCGTTGATCAAGGCGGTGGCGCCCGCCCCGCCCACGACCTGGTTGGCGCCCTGGATGTCGAGGGTCGCTCCGGCGTCGATCTTCAAGACGCCCCCACCCAGGGCGGCGCCGAAGGGATTGTCCCCCAGGGCGATGACTCCGGTCCCGGTCAGGATGAGGGTCTTCTGAATCTCCAGGGTCCGCCCGCCGTCCAGGGCGAACACCGTCCCGTCCTGATACCGGGAGGCGCCCTCCAGCACCGTCACCCCCGAGCCGGTCTGCAGCAGAGCGCCGGGGAAGCCGGCGCTGGCGAAGGTCGCCGCGCCGGTCACCGTCAGGTTTCCCGCCCCGGCCACCGTGCTTTCGAGTTGAAGCAAATCGCCGCCGAGGGTGAGGTCGGCCCCCACCGCCATCACGCCGCCGGAGACTTCCAGCGTGCCGGGGCCGCTCACCGTGCCGCCCAGGGTGAAGGTGCTGCCGGCGGCGATGGGTCCGACGCTCAGGACCGCGCCCGCCGCGATGACGATGGCCCCGCTCGACGATCCGCCGCCGGCCAGCGCGATCTGACCGTTCTGCACCGACAGCGTGCCGGTGTTGGTGAAGGCCACGTCCATCTGGGTGTCGCCGGTGGTCACCGTCTGTTCGAAGGTTCCGGCATTGTTGAAGGCGGTGGTTCCATTTACCCCGACGATGAAGGCCGTCTCCTGGAGGTTGAAGACCGCCCCGGCGTCGTTCTGGATCGTCCCGCCGCCCACGCTGGTTCCAAAGGGATTGGATCCCAGCCGGAAATCCCCGTTCACGCAGACGAAGGTCCCCTGGTTCTCCAGGACGCGACCGCCGTCGAGGGAGAGAACGGTCCTGCCGCCCGACAGGGTCGACGATCCCTTGAGCAGGGTAACGCCCGACCCGGTCTGGGCCATCTTGGCGCCCTTGAACGTGGCCGCCCCGTCCACCGCGAAGGCGCCGTTCCCGGCGAGCGTGCCGCCGCTCTGGGCGAAACTTCCGTCGACGGTGACATCGCCTTTCACCGTGAGCCGGCCGCCGGACACTTCCACGGTTCCGGTCCCGCCCACCGATCCCAGCCCCGCGGTGAGGAGGAATTTGCCGCCGGCGAAGTCGAGCGCCCCCCCCGCCGCCACCGACAGGCCGCTGGCCTTGGACGAGCCGCCGCCCAGCAGGTGCAGGGCGTCGCCCGCGTCGACGAAGGCGCTTCCGGCGACGCCGCTCACCGTGAAGGCGCCGGCCAGGGTGACGTCTCCCTCCACGCCCAAGGCGGCGTCGTCCACGGTCACCGCGCCCGTTCCGGCCACCGTTCCAGCCCCGAGGGAAAAGGCCACGCCCAGCCCTTCGAGGCCGGTGATCTCGAGCAGTCCGCCCGCCGCCACGGTGACGGCCGCCGCGTTCGCCGAGCCGCCGCCGTGGATGTCGAGGGTCGCCCCCGAGGCCACCGCGATCGTGCCCGCCCCGCTGGTGGTGAAGGCGCGGTCGATCTCCAGGATTCCGGTCGCCGCCGACACCTTGCCGGTGTTGGTCAGGGCGACATCGACGATCGCGGCGAGTGTCCCCACCGTGCGCTCCAGAAGGCCGGGGTTGTTGAAGGCGGTGACGCCGGAAGAGGACGTGATGAAGTTGACTCCCTCGAGGTTGAGGGTCGCCCCGGCGTCGTTCTTCAGCGTCGCGCCGCCCAGCGAGGCGCCGAACGGGTTGAAGCCGAGCTTGATATTGCCCGATCCGGTCACCGTGAAGGTCCCGTGGTTCTCCAGGGTGCGGCCGCCGTCCAGGCACAACTGAAAGCCGCTGAAGGTCGAGGCGCCGTCGAGCACGGTCTGCCCCCTCGCCGTCTGCAGCGAGGTTCCGGTGAAGGTGGCCGCGCCGAAAACGGTCATCGAGCCGCTGCCGGCCAGCGTGCCGCCGCTCTGGCTGAAGGCGGCGACCGTGGTCGTCGCGTCGGGGGCCAGCGTCCCGCCCGACACGGTCAGCAGATTGCCGAAACTCGACGTGAAGGCCCATCTCAGCAAGCCGCCCGACATCAACAGGCGGCTGTTGGCGCCGACCGTGAGGCTGTGGATGGTGGCGGATCCGGTGCTGAATGTGACGGTGTGCAGGTGAGGGGTGTTGATGGCCACGTCGTCGGTGGAATTGGGCAGGCGGGCCAGGCTCCAGTCATCGGCGTTCGACCAGTTGCCGTCGCCGTCCAGGGCCCAGGAAATGGTGGGGGTGGTCATGCGGTCCTCCCTCTATGGCCAGCGGCCCTCGCGCGGGGCCGTCCTAGGATACAGGTCAAACTTTCGCCTCAATCGGCCACGGAAAACCCCAATCGCCGCGATGTCAACTGAAAGCGGCGGCGGTTCCCTGGCCCGCGACTGGCTTCCGCCCGGCCCCGGGGCTAGAAGCCGCCCCATGGCCGGCCATTCCAAGTTCAAGAACATCCAGTTCCGCAAGGACCGCCAGGACGCGGCGCGCTCCAAGCTGTTCTCCAAGTTCTCGCGCGACATCACCCTGGCCGCCCGCCAGGGCGTGGCCGACCCGGCCGCCAATTCGCGCCTGCGCCTGGCCATCGCCAACGCCCGCGCCGAGTCCATGCCCAGGGACAACATCGAGCGGGCGATCAAGAAGGCGCAGGGGGGCGAGGCCGACGCCTATGAGGAGATCCGCTACGAGGGTTTCGGCCCCGGCGGCGTCGCCCTGATCGTCGAGGTGCTCACCGACAACCGCAACCGCGCCGCCGCCAATGTGCGGACCATCTTCGGCAAGAACGGCGGCAACATGGGCGAGGCGGGCTGCGTGGCCTTCCTGTTCGAGCGCCTGGGCAGGATCGCCTACCCCGCCGCCGCCGGCTCCGAAGAGGCGATCGTGGAGGCCGCCATCGACGCCGGCGCGGCGGACGTGGAATCGGGCGAGGACGGCCACGTCATCCTCACCGCCTTCGAGGACATGGCCCCGGTCGCCGACGCCCTGGAAGCCGCCCTCGGCCCGGCCAAATCCACCGCCCTGATCTGGAAGGCCAAGGCCGCCGCGCCCCTGGCCGACGACGCCCGCCCCGGCCTGGAGCGGCTGATCGAGGCCCTGGAGGATGACGATGACGTGCAGAGCGTCTGGGCCAACGCCGGGCAGGAACCATGATCGCCCTCGCCGCCGCCGCCGTTCTGCTCCTGGGCCAGGCCCAGGCCGCCGCCGGCGGCGTCGATGGGCGGTGGAAGCCCAGCAGCACCACCTCGGTCTCCATCACCGGCCCCATCGAGCTCGCGCCGGATCGCCTCACCGCCCAAGGCGCGAACTTCCCCCTGCGCCTGGTCGCCGAGCCTGCCGCCTTCGGCTCCGAACAGGGCGCCCGCCCGGCCCGCCTCTTCGCCGTGACCCGCCCCACCAATCCGCCCCTGCTCAACGGCAACCGCCTGTGCGGCCCCGAGCCGGCGACCTGGATCGTGGTCCAGCCGACCCCGCCGGACGGCCTGCAGGTCACCGCCTTCATCGGCCGGCGAAAACCCACCGGCGAGGACTCGCCGGGAATGTGCGGGGTGTTCTTCTACTATCGGTGAAAAGGGGAGGGGTCGTCAGTCCGCCCCGAAAATAGCCGCCCTTCCCCCCACCGCCCCCATCGGCGACACTCGCCGCCGACATGGGCGCCGCGATTCGCATTCTGGGGCTCGACCCTGGCCTGCGCCGCACCGGCTGGGGGGTGGTGGCGGTGGAGGGATCGCGCCTCAGCCACGTCGCCCATGGGGTCATCGCGCCGCCGGCCGACCTGCCCCTGGCCGCGCGGCTGCTGGTCCTGTTCGAGGCCATCACCGAGATCATCGCCCTGCACGCGCCCGATGAGGCGGCGGTGGAGGAGACCTTCATGACCGCCAACGGGGCCTCGACCCTGAAGCTCGGCCACGCCCGCGCCGCCGCCATGATCGCCCCGGCCCGCGCCGGCCTGCCGGTGGCCGAGTACGCCGCCAAGGTGGTCAAGAAGGCGGTGGTGGGGACCGGCGGGGCCGACAAGCATCAGGTGGCCTTCATGATCGCCCGCCTGCTGCCGGCCGCCGGCGCGCCCGTCGCCGACGCCGCCGACGCCCTGGCCGTCGCCATCGCCCACGCCCACGCCCGCACGGCGCGAGCGCGCCTTGAGAATCGCGGTGCGAAGTTGCAATATGAAAATGTCTGAGGCGCGCCGGGACGGCTTCGCCGGCGGTCGGTCAGATACGGAGAAAATGCTGTCAATACAATGGGTTAGCTCATTCCCGCCGACGGAATTTCTCGCCATCGGTCGCCATTCGCCGCCAAAGGATAGGCGCCCGCTGGCAAAAATTCGTAAAAATTCGCCCAAAATGGCCAAAACCCGCCACAAGCCGCCATTGTTCGCCAGGCGAGAGCGCCTAAAGCCGATGACCGACGTGAATCGCCTTCCCCCGGGCCACCCCGCGTGATCGGCCGCCTGCGCGGGCTGGTGGCCGAGGTGGCCGAGGAGGACGCCCTGATCGATGTCGGCGGGGTGGGCTATGTGGTCCGCTGCGGCGCGCGCACCCTGGCCCGCCTGCCGGCCCCCGGCGACGAGGCGCTGCTGCACGTCGAGAGCCAGTGGACCGAGGCGGCGGGGATGCGCCTCTACGGCTTCCTCTCCCGCGAGGAGCGGCGGGCCTTCGTTCTGCTGCAGGCCATCCAGGGCGTCGGCCCCAAGGCGGCCCTGGGGGTGCTCGATGTCTTCTCGCCGGCGGAACTGGCCGCCGCCGTGGCCCGCGAGGACAAGGCCGCCGTCGGCCGCGCCAACGGCGTCGGCCCCAAGCTCGCCTTGCGCATCGTGGTGGAGTTGAAGGGTCGGCCGATCGCCGACGGGCCGGTCGGCGCTTTCGGGGCCGCCTTCCACGCCGGCGCCGCGCCCGCCGCGCCCACCGCCGCCGGCGAGGCGGTGGCCGCTCTGCTGGGCCTGGGCGTCGCCGAGACCGTCGCCCGCCGGGTGGTCGATCAGGCCGCCCTGCGCCTAGGGGAAGGCGCGGCCGAGGCGGCCCTGATCAAGGCCGCCCTGCAGGAGCTGGGCCGGTGACGCCCAGAGTGGTCTCCGGCGAAGCGGCCCCGGCGGAGGCGGCCGACCGGGCCCTGCGCCCCCAGACCCTGGCCGAATTCGTCGGCCAGGAGCAGTCCAAGGCCAATCTGCGCGTCTTCATCGACGCCGCCCGAGCCCGCGGCGAGGCGATGGACCATGTCCTCCTCTTCGGCCCGCCGGGCCTGGGCAAGACCACCCTGGCCCAGATCGTCGCCCGCGAGCTGGGGGTGGGGTTCCGCGCCACCTCCGGCCCGGTGCTGGTCAAGGCCGGCGACCTGGCCGCCATCCTGACCAATCTCGAGGCGGGCGACGTGCTCTTCATCGACGAGATCCATCGCCTGGCCGCCAACGTCGAGGAGATCCTCTATCCGGCCATGGAGGATCACGCCCTGGACCTGGTGATCGGCGAGGGGCCGTCGGCGCGCTCCATCCGCATCGACCTGGCCCCCTTCACCCTGGTCGCCGCCACCACCCGCGCCGGCCTGCTGGCCAATCCCCTGCGCGACCGCTTCGGCATCCCCATCCGCCTGGAGTTCTATACGCCCGAGGAGCTGCAGCGGGTGCTTAGCCAGGCGGCGCGCAAGATGGGTCTCGACCTCGCCGCCGACGGGGCGGCCGAGATCGCCGCCCGCGCCCGCGGCACGCCGCGGGTGGCCGGGCGGCTGCTGCGCCGGGTGCGCGACTTCGCCGCCGCCGACGGGGCCGCCGTCATCGACCGCGCCTGCGCCGCCCGCGGCCTCGCCCGCCTGGAAGTCGATCCCTCGGGCCTCGAGTCCCTCGACCGCCGCTATCTGGTCGCCCTGATCGACAACTACGGCGGCGGCCCGGCCGGCGTCGAGACCCTGGCCTACGCCATCGCCGAAGCCCGCGACGCGGTGGAGGACATCATCGAACCCTTCCTGCTCCAGCAGGGCTTCATCCAGCGCACCCCGAGAGGCCGCCTCGCCTGCGCCAAGGCCTACGCCCACCTGGGCCTGCCCGCGCCGGCGGCCCCGAAGGCCCAGCCGACCCTGTTCGACGAGGAGGGGTGATGGGAGGATGGCGCGACGCCCCCTCCGTCACGGCGCGAGAAAGAGCGCCGCGCCACCTCCCCCGCTCCGCGGGGGAGGAAAGAGGAAAGCTAGCCGCCCTTCATTCCTCCCCTGCGCCTCTTCGCGGGGGAGGTGGCGCGCGACCCTCTTGTCGCGTGACGGAGGGGGCGTCCGGCCGCCGCATCGGGGCCATGCCATGACCCCCTCCGCCGGCGCCTTCGAGGGGCGCGAGCATCGGCTGGCGGTGCGGGTCTATTACGAGGACACCGACTTCACCGGCGTGGTCTACCACGCCAACTACGCCCGCTATTTCGAACGGGGGCGGTCGGACTATCTGCGGCTGGCCGGGATCGTCCATCGCGACCTGCTGGCGCGGCCCGACCCCTGCGCCTTCGTCGTCACCCGCCTTTGCATCGACTTTCGGGCGGCGGCGCGGATCGACGACGCCCTTGTGGTGCGCACCACCTACGACGCCATCAAGGGCGGGCGGATGTTCATTTCCCAGACCCTCACCCGCGGCCCCGACCCGATCGCCGAGGCGCGGGTCGAGGCCGCCTGCATCGCCCTGGACGGCCGCGCCCGCCGGCCGCCGGCCGACCTCGTCGCCCGTCTCAAGCCCCTGCTCGCGCCATAGTTTCGACCCGAGGCGCCGCAAAAAGACCCCTGATGGATCCCGCCGCCACGATCACCCCCGACAGCTTCTCCCTCATCCACCTCTTCCTGCGCGCCGACTGGGTGGTGAAGGGGGTGCTGCTGGGGCTGGCCTTCGCCTCCCTGTGGTCGTGGGCGGTGATCATCGACAAGCTGTTCCGCATGAGCGCCTTGAACCGCGAGGCCAACGCCTTCGAGGACGAGGTGGGCTCGGGCCGTTCCCTGGAGGACATCGCCGCCGAGGCCGGCGAGGCGCCCCGCCACGCCCTGCCGCGCATGCTCCAGGCGGCCCTGCGCGAATGGCGGGAGGCCAAGTCCAAGGGGCTTCTGATCGCCGGCCAGGCCGACGCCCAGGCCGCCTTCCTGATCCAGCGCATCGACCGGGTGCTCGACGCCGCCGTGGCTCGCGAAAGCCAGCGGGTGGAGGAGGGGCTGGGGAGCCTGGCCATCGTCGCCACCGCCTCGCCGTTCATCGGCCTCTTCGGCACCGTCTGGGGGATCATGACCGCCTTCCAGTCGATCGCCATCCAGAAGAACACCAATCTGTCGGTGGTCGCGCCGTCCATCGCCCAGGCCCTGTTCGCCACCGCCATTGGCCTCGCCGCCGCCATTCCGGCCTACATCGCCTACAACAAGTTCTCCACCGACGCCGGCAAATACGCCGCTCGCCTGGAGGGGTTCGCCGACGATCTGGTGACCGCCATCCAGCGGCGCCTGGCCGAACGGAAGTAGCCGTTCCGTGGCCCTCTCCACCCACGACGCCTTCTCGGCCGGCCGGCGGCGGGGGCGCGGCCGGCGCGGCCGGCGCGCCGCCCTGTCGGAGATCAACGTGACGCCGCTGGTGGACGTGATGCTGGTGCTTCTCATCATCTTCATGATCTCCGCCCCCCTGCTCACCGTCGGCGTGCCGCTGCAGCTGCCCAAGACCGAGGCCGCCGCCATGCAGGATCAGACCGAGCCCCTCACCGTTTCGGTGCGCGCCGGCGGCCAGGTCTTCCTCAACGAGACCCAGATCCCCTTCGCCTCCCTCTCGCCGGCCCTGCGCGACATGGCCGGCCAGGGATTCGCCAAGCCGATCTATGTGCGCGCCGACGGCCGCGCCCCCTACGCC
>JBBRQW010000021.1:0-35391 GCA_038225765.1 Caulobacterales bacterium
CGCTGAAAGACCGCCTGCTGATTGGCCGCCGGCAGGTCGGCGCGCTTGATGCGCAGATCCACCACCTCGATGCCCAGGCGCGAGCGGGCGGCGCGGGCGCGAACGTCGTTCAGGGTCTCGACCATCAGGGCGTCGCGGCGCTGCGAAATGATCTGGGCCGCGGTGGCCGCGCCCAGCACCTGGCGCAGCGACGAATTGATCAGCGGCTCCAGCCGGTCGGCGGCGATCGTCTCGTCGCGCAGGGTGCGGTAGAATTGCAGGGGGTTGGAGATGCGATAGCGGATGAAGGCGTCCACCGCCAGGCGCTGCTGGTCGGCGGAAATCACCTCTTCCTGCTTGGCCTCGAGGGCCTGGTTGCGCTTGTCCAGCACCACCAGGGATTCCACCAGGGGGATCTTGACCTTCAGCCCCGGATCGTAGGCCCCGGGCGGATTGATCACCCGCACCGGTTCGCCCAGATTGACCACCACCACCTGCTGGCGCTGATCGACGATGAAGAAGGTGTTGGCCAGCAGCACCCCGGCGACGAAGGCCGCGCCGATCCAGATCGTCAGCCGCCGGTTCATGGTGCGTTGCCTGGGGCCGGCGCGGGCGTGGCTGGCGGCGCGGCGGATCGGAAAGCATCCGGCGGCAGGATGATCGGCGCCGTCGCCCCCTTGGCATCGACGATCACCTTGTGGGTGTGCGACAGCACCTGCTGCATGGTCTGGATATACAGGCGCTCGCGGGTGACGGCCGGCGCCCGCCGGTACTGAACGTAGACCTGATCGAACCGCGAGGCCTGGCCCTGCGCCTCGCGCACCACCTGTTCGCGATAGCCCTGGGCGGCCTGGACGATCTTGGCGGCGTCGCCCTTGGCCTCGTTCACCACCCGGTTGCGGTAGGTGTTGGCGTCGTTGATCGCCGACTGGGCGTCCTGGCCGGCCTTGGCGATGTCCTGATAGGCCGGCACCACCTCGGAAGGCGGGTTGGCGTTCTGAATCTGCACCGCGTCGATGGTCACCCCGGCGTGGTAGTTGTCGAGAATGCGCTGCATCAGGGTGAGGGTTTGGCTCTGCACCTGGCCGCGGCCGTTGGTCAGGATCGATTTAAGGGCGCTGCGGCCGACCACCTCGCGCATGGCGCTCTCGGCCACCGCCTTGACCGCGTCCTTTGGGTCCCTGACCCGGAACAGATAGGCGGCGGCGTCGGCCACGTGCCACTGCACCGCGAAGCTGAGATCGACGATGTTCTCGTCGCCGGTCAGCATCAGGCTCTCGTCGGGCGTATCGGCGCCGCCGACCACCGTCTTGTTCTGGTTGGTCACCGAAACCAGTTCGGCGCGCTCAATGGGAATGGGCAGGTGATAGTGCAGCCCCGGCCCCATGGAGCGGGCGTAGCCGCCGAAGCGGGTCACCACCGCCTCCTGATAGGCCTGCACCGTATAGACGCCGGTGAGGATCCAGGCGAGGAACGCCGCCGCCGCGACGGCGGCGATCACCGGCGGGCGAACGCCGTGGCCGGCGGGGCCGCGGAACAGGCGGTTGAAGGCTTCGGCGGCGCGCCGGCGCAGCTCGGACAGGTCCGGCGGCCCCGGCGGCGGCGGGCGCCGGCGCGGCTCCTCGCGGCGCGGCGCGTCCGCGTCGTCGGGCCGGCCGCCGTCCTCGCCCGACGGCGGCGAGCCCCAAGGGCCGGGGTTGGCGTGGTCGTTCCAGGGCATGGCGGAGGAGCGGGTCTTTCTTTCGGGTCCGGCGCGGCGCGCGGAGCTTGTAAAGCGGCGCCAGGGCCCGGATATGAGGCGCTGCGCCCGGCAAAGCAACAATCAAGCGATGAACGCTCCCAGTCAGCCCGACCGCGATCTGGTCCTCGCGGCCCTCGATCGGATCGCCGATCCGAAGAGCGGGCGGGGCCTCGCCGCGGCCGGCCTGGTCCAGGGTCTGATCCTCGGGGAGGGCCGCGCCGGTTTCATGCTGGAGGTGGCGCCGCAAGACACCGCGCTCTACGCGCCGGTCCGCGACGCCGCCGAGGCCGCTTTGCGGGCGGTTCCGGGGGTGGAGAAGGCCCAGGTGGTGCTCACCGCGGCGGCCAAGGCGGCGGCGCCGGGGGTCACCCGCGTGCGCAAGGGCGCGCAGGTGGCCGCCGATCCCAGGGCCGACCTCGGCGGAATGCCGCCCGCCGAACGCCTGCCTCACGTGCGGCGGGTGATCGCCGTGGCGAGCGGCAAGGGCGGGGTGGGCAAGTCCACCGTCGCGGTGAACCTGGCCTGCGCCTTCGCGGGCCTGGGCCTGAAGACCGGCCTGCTCGACGCCGACGTCTACGGCCCTTCCGCGCCCAAGATGCTGGGCATCGACGAGCAGCCGAAGTTCGAGGACGGCAAATTGACCCCCCTGGAGGTCTGGGGACTGAAGGCGATGTCCATCGGCTTCCTGATCGACGAGGGCTCGCCGATGATCTGGCGCGGCCCGATGGCCTCTTCGGCGGTGCGCCAGATGATCCAGGACGTGCGGTGGGGAACCGAGGCCGATCCCCTCGACATCCTGGTGGTCGATCTGCCGCCCGGCACCGGCGACATCCACCTGACTCTGGTGCAGAAACTGGCGGTGGACGGGGTGGTGATCGTCTCGACGCCGCAGGAGATCGCCCTGATCGACGCGCGGCGGGCCAGCGCCATGTTCGCCAAGATGCATCCGCCGGTGCCTATCCTGGGGGTGATCGAGAACATGGCCTTCTTCCCCGATCCGGCCGGCGGCGCGCCGATCCCGATCTTCGGCCGGGGCGGCGCGCGGCGGGAGGCGGAGCGGCTCGAGGTCCCGTTCCTGGGCGAAATCCCCATCGACATCGCCCTGCGCCAAGGCGCCGACGAGGGCCGCCCCCTGGTGGCGACCGCGCCGGATAGTCCCGTGGCGCGAGCCTTTGTCGAGATCGCGCGGAAGTTGGCCCCCTAGATCACCGTGATCCGAAACTCCCGCTGGGGCCCTCCGGCGCCGGCGCTCGCGGGACCTCGCCCAAGGCTCGCAAACTGTCGGCTCGCCGATGCCGGATAGCGGACTTTTGGAACGTCTCAGAAGGGTGGAAAGCGGTCATCCGCGGTAGGCGCTCGAGCGCTGTCGGGATTTGACTGGCGAGGGCGCGGCGGCCGACCGTAATGGCGCAACCAGCACGCTATGGACGCGCGGATCCCGACCGGACAACGGATCACCTCCCTGCAATCACCTTCCTGTAACTTGCGCCTGTGAGCCGGTTGCGCGAGAGTCGCCGTCGCCAATCGACTGGGGGACCCCAAATGGCGCAACCCGACGAAAACAAACTGAATGAACTTGTTGGCAAGATGCTTGGCGACCTCGGCGGGGCGTTCAGCGTGCCCACGGTTCACCTGGGGCTCAGGCTGGGCCTGTTCGAGGCGTTGAAGGATGGCGGTCCGGCCACCGCCGGCCAGCTCGCCAAGCGGGCGGGCGGACTGACCGAACGCTATGTCCGGGAATGGGCTCTCGCCCAGGCCGCCAACGGATATGTCGGCTACGACCCGGCAACGGAGGCGTTCAACCTGTCGCCGGAACAGGCCATGGTGTTCGCCGTGAAGGACAGTCCGGTCTATCTGGCCGCGGCGTTCGACCTCGTGGCGGCGATGATCGAGGGCGAGCCCAAGGTCGAGCATTCATTCCGGACCGGATCGGGGGTGCGCTGGGGCGACTCCGCGGGATGCCTGTTCTGCGCGACGGGGGCTTTCTTCCGGCCCGCCTACGTCAACAACATCGTCCAGAACTGGCTGCCAGCCCTGGACGGCATCGAAGACAAGCTCAAGTCAGGCGCGAAGGTCGCCGACGTCGGTTGTGGTGTCGGCTTTTCGACCCTGCTGATGGCCGAGGCTTTCCCGAACAGCCGTTTCGTGGGCTACGATTTCCACGAACCCTCGGTGGAGGAGGCGCGGCGCCATGCCCACGCGCATGGCTTCGGCGACCGCGTCAGTTTCGAGGCGTCGAGCGCCAAGGAGATTGGAGAAACAGGATTTGATCTCGTAACCGCCTTCGACTGCCTGCACGACATGGGAGATCCGAAGGGATGCGCGCGTCACATGCGGCGGATCCTCAAGGAGGATGGCGCCTGGATGATCGTCGAACCGATCGCTGGCAACCGCCCGGCGGACAATCTCAATCCGGTCGGACGGCTTTACTACAACGCCTCGACGATGATTTGCGTCCCGACTTCGCTGGACCAGGAGGTCGGCGAGGGCTTGGGCGCCCAGGCGGGCGAGGCAAGACTGAGCGAGGTCATCCGGGACGGCGGCTTCACCCGCGTCCGCCGGGCGACCGAGGGCCCGTTCAACATGGTGCTCGAGGCGCGCGCCTGAAGCCACCACCGGTACTGCCAGACAATGGGCGTTCGGACAGGCTGGTCGCCCGATTCGTTCGGACGGCGGCGGGGACCGTACGCCTTGGCCGCTGGGCTCGTCGTGGCCCTGGCGGGCCTCGGCGCATTGGCGTTCGCATGGCATGTCCTTCCGGCTACGGTAGGGGAAACGACGAGCGGATGAGTTCGCCCGTCTAGCGATTGGGCGCCGAACGAGCCACGCCCCGACAGCGGAACTTCCGAGCGTCCGCGACGGGTCGACTGCCGTCCTTGACACATCGCCCAAGAGCGGGCCTTCGCCGCCGCGATGGGCCGCGATGTCAACTGGGCGCCAAGGGTCAGATTTTTTCCACTAGCTAGATCGGTTCGACGACCTGGCCGGGAGCGGCCGGAATGGCGGCGAGGCTCTTGGCCGCCAATACCGAGGGGACCTCGGCGTCGCGGGCGTCCAACTTCGCCCGTATCTCGGCATGACGGCGGGAATCGAGTTTGTAGCCGATGAAGCAGGCGGCCCCGAGCATGACGAAGACCACCGGCCCGATCAGATAGACCAACTCCATGCCCCGGATGGCGGCGGGCGAATTGTGCGCCCCTTCCTGGGCCTGGTAGCCGATCCAGCCCAGGACGGTGAACGACAGGCCGATGCTGAAGGCGCCCGCCACCTTCTGGCTGGTGGTGATCATGGCGTAGAGCAGGCCGACCCGGTGCTTGCCCTGGTCCAGGCGCACCGCGTCGCCGACGTCGGCCACCATGGCCCGGTCCAGCAGGGTGAAGCTCGCCGCCAGAAATCCCATCACGAACATGAAGACGCTGGCCAGGGGAAAATAGGCGCGCGGCAGGAAGGCCAGGGCGATCAGGCCCAGGGAATAGCCGGCCGCCGCCGCCATCAAGGTGCGATGCTTGCCCAGCCGGGTGGCGACCCAGCCCAGGGTCGGCGCGCCGGCCACCCCGGCCACCACATAGATCAGCAGCAGGACGCTGGAGCTGGCGATGCTGAAGCCGCGGGCGTCATGGAAGTAGAAGAGGTAGAGGGCGGCCATCCAGCCCGGCCCCAGGGCCAGGCAGAAATCGGCGATGATGATGCGGCGCATGTCCGGGCGCGACACCATCTCCCAATAGTCGCGAAGCCGGAACCGCTCGCCCGCCGCCTCCGGCGCGATCCTTTCGGGAACGCGCAGCAGGGCCAGGCCGACGCCGGCGGGGACACAAAGGATGACGAACCAGCCCATGGCGCCCACCGCGCCGGCCCCGCTGGAGCCGTCATGCTTGGCCATGGCGATGGGCAGGACCAGGACGATGACCGCGCCGACGATGCTGACCAGCTGGATCGCCCCGAACACCCGCGATCGCTCGTGATATTTCGAGGCGATGACCGAGGCCCAGGAGAAATGGGCAAGGGTGATCAGGGAGGTGCCGATGTAATAGACGAACAGCCAGCCGATCAGGTAGCCGTAGCTCACCCGCCCGGGTGGATCGAACAGCATGAAGACCGCCGCCATGAGGACCGGCGCGCCGGCGGTCAGCCACACCCGGTAGCGGCCCAGGCGGGTGCGGGTGCGGTCCATGGTCACCCCGATCACCGGGTCGAGCAGGGTGTCGATCAGGCGCACGGCCATGAACGCCAGGCCCACCACCGGCAGCCCCAGGCGAAAATGGCCGGCGTAATAGGGCGGCAGATAGACGCTCATGGCGATGGCCAGGGCGCCGATGCACAGCCCGGGCGTCGAGAAGGCCAGCAGGTCGGGCAGGGTAAGGCGCGACTGAGGGTCCGGGCCAGGGGTCGCCGGTTTCACGGTGGGCGCTTCCTCAAAGTCCAAAACCCCTTGGCGGCAAGAGAACGCGCCGCCGCGTCGGGCGCAAGTCAATTCGGCGCTGTCTCCTGACGCCGAGGGCGGCCCCTCAGCCCCCGCTCAGCTTGCGGAAGAATTTCTGGGTCTGTTCGCCGCCGGTGACATAGGCTTTCTGGCCGGCCTCGTCGGTGATGCGGCTCCAGTTGTCGCGGACCTCCTCCACCGACAGGCCGCCTTCGCCCAGATAGACTCCCTCGGTCTCGAAGACGCGGGCCACCGCGAAGGCCCCGGCCCCGGCGGTGAGGATCACCCCGGTGGGCGCGTCCTCGGAGCACAGGAAGACCACGCCGGGCGTGACGTATCGCGGGGCCAGGCGGGCGGAAATCTCCGGCGGCATGAGCGTCTCGGTCATCCGGGTGGCGGCCACCGGGGCGATGGCGTTGACGTGAATGTTGTTCTTCTGGCCCTCCAGCTTGAGGGTGTTCATGAAGCCGACGATGCCGAGCTTGGCGGCCCCGTAGTTGGTCTGGCCGAAATTGCCGTAGAGGCCGGAGGAGGAGGTGGTGACCACGATCCGCCCATAGTTCTGCGCTTTCATGATCTCCCACGCCGCCTTGGCCGGCTTGACGGTGCCCAGCAGGTGAACGCCCAGGACGAATTCGAAATCGGCCATCTCCATCTTGGAGAAGGATTTGTCGCGCAGCACCCCGGCGTTGGCGATCAGGATGTCGATCCGGCCCCAGGCGTCCATGGCGTGCTTGACCATCAGGGCGACACCGGCGCCGTCGGTGACCGACGAGCCGTTGGCGACCGCCTCGCCGCCGGCCGCCACGATTTCGTCCACCACCGCCTTGGCGGCGTCGGAGGAGCCGCCCGATCCATCCATCGCCCCGCCCAGATCGTTGACCACCACCTTGGCCCCGCGCCTGGCCAGCTCCAGGGCGTGCTCGCGGCCCAGCCCGCCGCCCGCCCCGGTCACGATCGCCACCTTGCCGTCGAAGCGAATGTCGGCCATGCGGGTCTCTCCTCATTTTCAAGTCGCGCCGGTCTTTGCGGGAGGGCGCGCGCCGGCGTCAAGTCCGTGAGACCAGGACAATCGGATGGAGGATCGTCGGCCGGTCGATCACGGCGGAAAGAAAAAAGGACATTAAACCCCGAAGCCCACGAAGCCCACGAAGCCCACGAAGAACCACGCAAAGAAAGCGGGCTTGCCCTTCGCGCGAAGCGCTGAATCCACCCTTCGCGCCTCACTTCGTGACCTTCGTGAGCTTCGTGGTAAAAATAGCGCTCACCGATTGCCCAGACGGTCAGGGGATACTCCATGAAACTCTACGACAGCCGCCGCGCCCCCAATCCTCGCCGGGTGCGCTGGTTCATGGCCGAGAAGGGGATCGAGGATATCGAGGTGGTGGATCTGGACCTGTTCGCCGGCGACCATCGCACACCGGAGTATCTCGCGCGGGCCGGCCTGCCACATGTGCCGTCCCTGACCCTCGACGACGGCACCACCTTCACCGAATCCCTCGCCATTTGCCGTTATCTCGAGGCGGTCTACCCGGAACCCAATCTGTTCGGCCTCGACGCCTGGGAAATCGCCCACATCGAAATGTGGACGCGGCGGGCCGAGATGATGGCCGCGACGCCGCTGATGATGAGTGTGCGCCACGGCCATCCGGCCCTGGCCGCCCTGGAGACGCAGGTTCCGGAGATCGCCGCCCACAATCGCGAGCGCGCCGAGCGGGCGCTCGAAGTCTTCGACCGGCGCCTGAGCGAAAGCCCGTGGCTCGGCGCCGACCGGGTCACCATCGCCGATGGGGTGCTCTTCATCGGCATCGACTTCGCCCGCATGGTGAAATTCGCCGTTCCCGAGGAACTGAGCCATGTCACCCGCTGGCTGGCCGCCATGCGCGCCCGGCCGTCGGCGAGCGCGGGAACCTGAAGGGAGCGGCCCATGCTCCCGTGGATCGCGGCGGGCGTGATCGGCTTGATCGCCTTGGCCTGGCTGGCGACCGGGGCCGCCGCCGCCGCCGCCCTGCGCGCCGACGATCCGGCGGCCCTGGCGCGGACCCGCTCTCTGGGAGACGCGATCGACCAGACGCGAGACCGGCCGGTGCATATCCTGTTCATCCACGGCATGCGCGCCGACGGCCCGGGGCTGGCCGGGCCGTTCATGGAGGGCCTGTGCCGCTACGGCCCGATCCGCTGCCCCGCCGGCGTCGCCGCGCCGCTGACCGCCCAGCGCCATTACATCGATCTGGGGACCCGGCCGCCCGCCGAGGTCATGGGCTCGCCGGTGTGGCGGGACGAGGCGGAATGGCGGGCCAGCCGGCCGTTCGTGGACCGCTACCGCTTCGAGCGTCCCGGCGCGCCGCCGGCGATCGTCGACGAGGTCAACTGGTGGCCGCTGCTCATGCCCCTGAGGTGTCGGACCCTGGTGGCGCCGGAAAGCCGCCTGTCGGGCGTCGACAAGGCCCACCTCGACCTCTGCCGCCCCTGGCTGACGGCGGCCGAATACGCCGCCGCCCTGAAGGGGCCGAGGGTCTCGGGCGGCGGCGCCTGGGCCAACGCGGTTTTGAAGCGGCAGCTCATGAACTGGGGGCTGGCCGACGCGGTGATCGCCCTTGGGCCGGCGCGGACCCTCATCCGCCGGGCGATCGACGAGGCGTTCGGCTACGCGGCGGCGTTCGACGGGCGCGGCGCCGCCGGTCAGGAATTCGTCGTTGTCTGCGAGAGTCTGGGCAGTTTCGTGGTTCTCGACGCCGCCGGCGACCGGTTCGGCGACGCGCCGAACGCCCGAGAGGTGGTGGCGGCCACGTCCGATCTCTACTTCTTCGCCAACCAGTTCGCCCTGTTGGAGCTCGGCCGCGTGACCGGCCTGGCCGCCGTCGCCAGGCCCGGTCTGGCGACGCCGGCGCTTGCGGCGTCCGCGCCCGAGGTCTCGCCGTTCGCGATCCTGAGCCAGTGGGCTCGGCCCCCGGCGGCCCGCCCCGAGCTGGCGCTCGCCCCCCGGCCCCGTCAGGTGATCGCCTTCGGCGACCCCAGCGACGCGCTGACCTACGATGTGCCGCCCGTGCCCGGCGCCGTCGTGGTCAATATCTACGATCGCAACGAGTTCGACTGGTTCGGCCTGATCGCCGATCCGATCGCGGCCCATTCCGGCCACAGCCGAAATCCGGCGGTGCTGAAGGCGATGTTCGAGCGCCGGCGGGCCGCTGGCTCCTAACGCCGCCTCACCTTCTTGACGATCGCCGAGAAACTCATCAGCGGCCGGCCCGCCGTGGAGACCATGCCCCGGATGAACACCAGGGAAGCGCCGGCGCGGATCACCTCGCCGGTGGCCTCGATCACCTCGCCGACGCGGGCGGCGTCGATGAACTCGGCGTTCAGGGAGGCGGTGACCGAGCCGGACCCGGCGAGCGCCTCGGCCCCGATGCAGAACAAGGCGTAGTCGGCGAAGGTGAGCAGGGCGCCGCCGTGCATGAAGCCCGAGCCGTTCATCTGTTTCGCCTCGGCCCGGAAGGCGCACACCGCCGCGCCGTCCTCGCCCTGGCGGTAATAGAAGGGGCCAGACAACAGTTCGTAGGGATCGCCGCTCCAGATCCGCCAGCCGGCCCATTCGCCCTCGGCGATTACCTCCGGTGACCAGGGCGCCTGGGCGTCGCCGCCGTCCATGGTTGAAAATCCTTGTATCTCGAAGGCGTTCTTGAAAGGTTGGCCGGCCTAATGGGGCGGCGGGAAAGATCATGCAATGGCCCTGGACGCCGAGACCCGCGATCAACTGATCGGCGCCGTGCGCCGCTTCGTCGCCGAGCGGCTGCGGCCGATCGAGGCCAAGGTCGCCGAGGACGACGCCGTGCCCGAGGCGATCCTCGCCGAGATGCGCGCCCTGGGCCTCTATGGCCTGTCGATCCCGGAGGAATACGGCGGGCTGGGCCTCTCCATGGAAGACGAGTGCCGCGTGGCCATCGAGCTTGGCCGCGCCAGTCCCGCCTTTCGCTCCGCCTTCGGCACCAATGTCGGCATCGGCAGCCAGGGGTTGGTGATGTTCGGCACGGACGACCAGAAGGCCCGATGGCTGCCCGGCATAGCGTCGGGGGAGATCGTCACCTCCTTCGCCCTCACCGAACCGGAGGCCGGCTCCGACAGCGCCGCGGTCCAGACCCGCGCGACGCGGGACGGCGAGGCCTATGTGCTGAACGGCGCCAAACGCTACATCACCAACGCCGACAAGGCGGCCTTGTTCACGGTGATGGCCCGCACGAACCCGGACATCAAGGGTGGGGGCGGAGTGTCGGCCTTCCTCGTTCCCCGCGACCTGCCGGGCCTTTCCATCGGCAAGCCGGAAAAGAAGATGGGCCAGCACGGCGCCCACATCTGCGACGTGATTTTCGACAACGTCCGTGTGCCGGCGCAAAATCGTCTGGGGGCGGAAGGTCAGGGCTTCAAGGTGGCGATGCAGGTGCTCGACCGGGGGCGGCTGCACATTTCAGCGGTCTGCGTGGGGGTGGCCGAACGCTTGTTGTCCGATTGCGTGGCCTACGCCGCCGAGCGCAAACAGTTCGGCCAGCCGATCGCCGCCTTCCAGCTCATCCAGGCCATGATCGCCGATTCCAAGACCGAGGCCCTGGCCGCCCGCGCCCTCACCCTCGAGACCGCCCGGGCGCGCGACGCGGGCCAGGGCGTCACCCTGGAGGCCGCCGCCGCCAAATACTACGCCTCCGAAATGGTCGGCCGGGTCGCCGACCGCGCGGTG
The DNA here is from genome assembly GCA_038225765.1 of Caulobacterales bacterium. Classification (GTDB taxonomy): domain Bacteria; phylum Pseudomonadota; class Alphaproteobacteria; order Caulobacterales; family Caulobacteraceae; genus Acaudatibacter. The sequence continues at coordinate 10,870 of JBBRQW010000021.1, forward strand.
CAGATCTTCGGCGGGGCCGGCTACACCGCCGACCACGGCATTGAGCGCCTCTACCGCGACGTGCGCATCTTCCGCATCTACGAAGGCACCAGCCAGATCCAGCAGGTGGTCATCGCCCGCGAAACCATGAAGCGGGGCGGGTGAGGGAAGATCGGGCGGAAGGACCGGGCGCGCGCCCGCCGACGTCCGGCAGATCGGTGCGATACGATCTTCCAGGTCCGACCGAGATGCTATTGCAAAACAATTTTCATGTCGTGAAAGTCAAAGGTCACCGCATACGGCTTGAAGAATTCATGGCCAACCATGCCCGCCAAGTGGAAGCCAAACGTGTCTTCCCAGGGGAACGGCCCATCGTAGAGACCGGCCACCTTGTCTTCGCGGACGCCGCCGAAGTAAAGCCGGCGCACGGTGTAGGGCACGATCTTCAGCGTCCCGCCGCCCCCCGCGCCCTCCTGGGCCTTGTCTTCTTCCAGCCTTATGCCGGCGCCCTCGATGACCGATCGCGCCAGCTTCACCCCAGCACCCGCCAACCCCGTATCGACGAAGAGGAGCGCCGGCGGCATCGTCTCCACCCGGCCCCAGCCGACCATGAAGTGGTCGCTCGCCATCCAGACGGGGACCGCGACGCGCTTGGCGGATGATGTCGCCGTGAACCGTTCGAGGCTTTTGGCCGTCTTGCGGCGCAGCACCAGCTCGCCGCGCAGATAGTCCATGGTCGCCAGGAAATGGTAGAGCAGGGTCGTGCCGATGATCCCGTCGATCCGTTTCACGCCGAAGCCCGCCGAGAGCTGGCGCAGCGGCAGCATGGCGACCGGCACGTTCTTGACGGTCCAGTCGCCGAGGCCGAGGGAGTCGACCCGCCCGAGCTGGACATCGGCGTGCTGGCCGCCGGAAAAGGTGCCCTGGACCGTCCCGAAGCGCGGCGCGCCGAGCTCGCGGGCGAACTGCGTGTCGAGCGCCACCTCCGAGCCCCCGGTGTCGATGAAGAAGGTGACCGGCTCGCCGCCGTTTACCCGCACGCTGACCAGCGGCAGCGGATCGGTCTTCAGGAAGGGCAGGCGGGTCGCCTCGCCGGCCCCGACGACTTCATAGGGGGTCTGGCCCCTGAAGCTCTTCAGCTTGGCGACGTTGAGCGTCGGATACTGCGACACGATCAGCGCGTTGCGGCCGACATCGACGCCGTTGAGCGCCGCCGCCGCTTTCTGGAAATCGTCCTGGCGGTAGAAGGCCTCGGCCAGCATGACCTTGGGGTCGGCGTCGCCCGGCCGCAGGTTCACGGCCATCTTCAGCCATTTCCGCGCCTCGTCCAGCCGGTCGGACAGCAGGGCGATGCGCCCCAATTGGAGGGTGGCCCGATAGTCATTGGGATTGCGCGCGGCCAGCCGCGAATAGATTTCACCCGCCTGGGCAAATTTGCCGCTTTGGAAAAGCCGGTCGGCGGAAACGACATCCGCCCGCCTGGGCTGGGATATCGCTCGGCCGGCGAGAGTGAACGTCGCGAGGATCGCGGCGAAAGCCAAGCAGACACGCGCATCTCTCATTCGAATTCCCCCATCACCGTCAGCGCGTGACATCGAAGGCGTATCGGAAGCCACGCGAGCGGGCAAGCGGCGCGGGCGTTTGCCTTCGATGGCTCGCCCGCTACAATCGGCCCCGAGGGCGGCATGGAAATTCACAAACCAAAGCCCATTCGCGATTGGCGCGAGCTACTGATCGAAATTGGCGTCGTCGTGATCGGCATCGCCATCGCCTTGAGCGGCGAACAGGTCATCGACGAGCTGCGCTGGGCGCACAAGGTGCGCGAAGCCGAAGCCTCGATGCGGCGGGAACTCATGGAAAACAACCGCGACGCCTTCTTCCGCCTGGCGTCGGAAGACTGCGCCAGGCGCGATCTCGACCGTATTGAAACCCTGCTCGTTGCCTCGCGCGATCGCGGCGCGCCGGTTCCCATAATCGCGCGCTATTCGAGGCCTCTGCGCCCCTGGCTCGATGACGCCTGGGAGAACGCGCGCGCGCTCCAGATCGCCGGCCACATCTCTCAGCGGCGCCTGACCGCCTATTCGTCGGCCTATTTCTTTCCCGCCATGCTGCGCGCGGTCCAGCCGGCGGAACGCCAGGCGGTCAGCGAACTCAACACCCTGACCGTGAACGCCGGGCGTCTCGCGCCCGCCGAGCGCGACCGGTTGTTCGTCGCGCTGGTGAAGGCCCGCGAATTCGACAAGGAGACCGCCTTGGGCGCCTGGTATCTCCTTCACGAAACAGGCGCGCTCGGCGTGCGCCTTTCCGCCGATGAAAAACGCCGGCAGATGGCGCAGGCGCGGGCGGCCTTTGGCGGCTGCATCGCCGAGCCCGACCTGGCTAAATCGCCTTAGGGCCCCGTCAACTCCGCCACCAGCGCGTCCTGACCGTAGACCTTGCGCAAAGCCTCCGTCGCCGCCGCCGTGGACACCGAGACGCCGCGGTTGACCGTGTCGTCGAAGGCGAAGGCGCCGCCCAGGGAGAGGATGTTGCCGTCGAACACGGCGCCCGTGACTTCGGCCTTGGCGTTGACGATCGGCGAGCCGGAGTTGCCGCCGACGATGTCGTTGTCGCTGACGAAATCGAAGATGGTCGCATCGTTCAGCTTGCCGCGCGCCGCCAGCCATTTGGGAGCCAGCTCGAAAGGCGGCTTGCCCGTGGCCCGCGCCCACAGGCCGGCGAAGGTGGTGAAGGGCGGGATGGTCCGGCCGCGATAGGTCCAGCCCTCGACCTGGCCGTAGGAGAGACGGGGGGCGAAGGTGGCGTCGGGATAGACGCTGGTTCCATAGACGGCGAAGCGGGCGGCGGCGATACGTTCGGCGGCCCGGTCGCTGGGGCCGCTGACCTTTTCCTCATACGCCTTGCGCACCGCCCGCGCGGTGGGATCGGTGGCCAGGACATAGGCGATCATCGGATCGCGCGAGGCCTGGATGGCCGGCAGGCCCCCGTCCCACAACACCTTGCGAACCTTGGCGTCGCCGAGCGTCGAGGCCGACAGGCGCGCCGCCAGGTTCTCCGGCGAATCCGCGCCCAGGTAGATCTTGGTCTCCGGCGCGTCGGCGGTGAGGGCCTCTCTGAGTTTGGTCAGCCAAAAATCCAGTTCAAGCCGCTCGAGGCTCGGATAGACCGGCTTTTCGTCGAGCACCTCCTTCTCCAGCAGCGGCAGGCGCGAGTCGGTGTAGTCGGGCAGCCGCTCGGCGTTGGGCTTGGCCCGCTCGGCCGCCGCGCGGACCAGGTCGCGGGCGTAGGCGAAAAGCTGCGAGCCGGAGCCCGGGCGACGCTCCAGCAAGCTGTAGGGCGCGTTCAGGGCGGCGCGGTCGATCTGGGCCCGTGCGATCTCGCCCCAGGCGTCGCCGGTCTTGGCGGCGAGGGCCGGATCGGCCGCCACCTTGGCGCGCAGGGCCGCGTCCGACCGGGCCTTGGCCTCGAGGAATCCGGGCTCGGAGAGGGCCTGGAATTCGCCGTGAAAGGCCTTGAAGCTGTTCTCCACCCCGAACAGCTCGCGGTCGGCGATGCGCGCCTGCTCGGGGCCTAGCGTGCCGAACTCGATCAGCCGGCCGCGAAATTCAGAGAGCATCAGCAGACCCTCGGGCAGGACGAAGTTCCGCAGGGAATCCAGTTGATCCACGGTGAGCAGGCGGCTGGTGCTGCCGGGATTGCCGGCCACGAACACCGGCTGGCCGGCGACGGGCGGGGCTGGATTCCAGCGCAGATGGTCCGGTGTCGCCGCCGGCGCGCCGTTCTCGTAAAGACGCAGGAAGGAAATATCGAGATCGTAACGCGGGAAGTTGAAATTATCCGGGTCGCCGCCGAAGAAGGCGGTGCTGAGTTCCGGGGCGAAGACCAGCCGCACGTCGGTGTATTTGCGGTAGGTGTAAAGCTTGTACTGGCCGCCCTGATAGAGGGTCACCACTTCGCAGGTCCGAGTCGCCTCCTTGCCGGCGCAGCCCGCCTGTTCGATGCCGGCGATCGCCCCGTCGCGGGCCTTGACGAAATCCTGGCCCAACTTGCCGGCCGTGGCGGCGCCGACCTGCGGCGTGACATCGGCGATGGCGATCAGCACGTCGGCCTGCATCCCCGGGCACTGGCGCTCCTCGCGCCGGCTGGCCACCGAATAGCCGAGCTTGATGTAGTCGCGGTCGGCGCTCGACAGATCCTGGGCGCAGTCGGAGACGCAGTGATGGTTGGTCAGCACCAGCCCCTCGGCCGAGACGATCGACGACGAACAGCCGATGGAAAGCCGCGCCGTCCCGCCCCGCACCCGATCGAGCCACGCCTGGTCGATGGTGACGCCGTATTTCGCCTTCACCGCCGCGCTGGGAAAATTGTCGTAGGTCCACATCCCCTCATCGGCCCGCGCCTGGCCGGCCAGACTGGCGCCCAGGCCCAGCGCGCCGATGGCCGCCGAGGCCATGAGGGTTCTGGCGGCAAGTCCGCGCCACGCCGCGCGCGAAGGCTGTGAAAGGCTCATGAAAGTCAGCTCCCCAAAAAACGGTGGGATTTTGTAGCGGCGGACAATACGGCTCACAATAGCGCCGCGTCGGGCGCGCGCCCCGCCGGGAGTTCGACGATGACATTGGAGGGGCTGGCGCCCTATCGGCTGGACCTGCTGCTGATCGCCCTGGGCGTCGCCACCGGCGCGGCGACCCTGGCGGGCGGCTGGCTGGCCCTGCGCTTCGCGGACAAGATTCATCTTATCCTCGGCTTCAGCGCCGGGGCGGTGATCGGGGTGGCGCTGTTCGACCTCCTCCCCGAGGCCCTGACGCTGGGTCGGGCGGCGCACACGGTCGCCACCGTGACCGCCGTGGTGGCCGCCGGTTTCCTCGGCTATCTGGCGGTCGATCGGGCGCTGCTGATCGCCACCACCGATCGCGCCGGCCATCGCGGCCACCTGGGGGCCGGTAGCCTGACCGTCCACAGCCTGCTCGACGGCCTGGCCATCGGCCTGGGCTTCCAGGTCTCCATGGCGGTGGGCGCGGTGCTGGCCATCGCCGTGCTCGCCCACGACTTTTCCGATGGCGTCAACACCGTCAACCTCAGCCTCGCCGGTTCGGGCCGGCCGGCCGTCGCCCGCCGCTGGCTGATCGCCGACGCCGCCGCGCCGACGGTCGGCATCGCCGCCAGCCGCCTCGTCACCGTGCCGCAGTCCTCCCTGGCCCTGGTCGTCGCCGCCTTCGCCGGCTTCTTTCTCTGCATCGGGGCCAGCGAACTGCTCCCCGACAGCCACCATCGCCATCCCCGCGCCTGGACCACCCTCGCCACCCTGCTCGGCGCCGCCCTCATCTATGCGGTGGTGAGGTTGGCCCCTTTTTGAGGCGCGACGCCCCCTCCGTCACGCGATGCGAGCGGGCATCGCGCGCCACCTCCCCCGCGAAGAGGCGCAGGGGAGGAAAGTATGCGCGTCAGCTTTAGCTCGTTCCTCCCATGCGAGCGTAGCGAAGCGGGGGAGGTGGCGCGGCGCTCTTGTTTGCGCCGTGACGGAAGGGGCGTCGGGGCTCGCGGCTTCGTCTAAACCGACTGCCGATCCTTCGGCGGCGGGCCCATCAGGGCGGGCTGGAAGAGCAGGGCCGAGACCAGGGTCCAGACGAGGGAGATCATCAGCACCTTGCCCATGCTGGCGGTGCCCGGATGGCTGGAGGCCCACAGGCTGCCGAAACCGGTGGCGGTGGCCAGGGCGCTGAAGAAGATCGCCCGCGTCAGGCTCGATTGCAGCAGATGGCCGCCGCCGGAGCGCCAGGCCATCACGAAATAGATGTGGAAGGCCACGCCGATGCCGAACAGCAGCGGCAGGGCGATGATATTGGCGAAGTTTAACGGCTGGCCGATGATGACGCAGCTCCCCAGGGTCAAAAGGCCGGTGAGCACGATCGGGGCCATGGTGATGGCCACGTCGCGCGCCCGCCGCAGCACCGCGAAGAGCAGCAGGGTGATGGCGACGAAGGAGAACAGGCCCGCTTCCGCGAACGCCCAGGCCACCGTTCGCCCGCCCTCCAGGGTGTCGATCGGCGCCCCGGTGGCGTCCGGCGCGATGGCCGTCACCGCGTCGATGAAGCGGGTGAGGACGCCGTTGTCATTGGAATCGCCCCTGGGGATGACCGACACCCGCGCCCGCCCGTCCGGGGCCAGCCAGTCGCGCTTCAGATCGGGCGGCAGCGACGCCAGGGTCACGGGGACGGCCTGGAGGGCGGCGCGCGTCTGGCCCAGGACCACCGTCAGTCCGGGCATCAGCACCTGGGCGGCGTGGGCGCGCGCCGCCGGCGGGGCGGCGGCCAGCCAGTCCAGCGAGGCGGCCAGGCGCCGCGCCGCGCCGCCATCGGACCCCGAGGCGGCGGCCGCTCGAAGGTCGCCGGCGGTCTGTTTCAGCGCCGCCACTGTCTCGGCGTCGGTGGGCGGGGGGGCGAGCGCCAGCGGATCGAGGGTCAGGTCGAGCAGCATCGCGGCGTCGCCGATCGCCGCCAGCTTTCGCGGTTGGTCGGGGGGGACGAAGCTGCTCAAAGTGCGTGTCTCGGTCACCCGCGGCAGGCGCGCGACGCGCCCCGCCAGGGCGTCGGCGGCGGCCAGCGAGGGGGCGACGATCTCCAGGGTGTTGGGCGACTGTTCGGGGTCCTTCATCAGATCGAGCAGGGTCGAGACCGATTCGGCGCGGGCGCTCTTCAGATGCAGGGGATTGAAGTCGAACCGCAGCCACGGCAGCAGGGCGGCGCAGGCGAGGGCCGCGCCGACCCCGGTGGCGATCACGGCGCGGCGGTGGCCGAGGATGAAGCCATCCAGGCGCGCGAGGCGGTCCCCGCCGCCTTGTCCGGGCTCGGCGGCGGGCCGGAGCAGGGCGATGAAGGCCGGCAGGACGGTCAGGTTGAGGGCCAGGGCGATGAACATGCCGAGCCCCGCGATCACTCCCAGTTGGGAGACGCCCACATAGGCGGTCGGCGCGAAGGCCAGGAAGCCGGCGGCGATCGCCGTGGCCGCCAGGGCGAGCGAGCGGCCCATCCCCGCGCCGGACGCCGCCAGGGCCAAGCCGATCGGTGTTCCCGCCGCCTGTTCGGCGCGGAAGCGGACGGTGAACTGGATGCCGAAATCGATCCCCAGGCCGACGAACAGCGGGATGAAGGCGACCGAGATGACGTTGAAGCGGTGGAAGATCATCAGCCCCAGGGCGCTGGCCGTCACCAGGCCGATCAGGGTGGTCGCCAGGATCGCCCCGATCAGCCGCTTTGAGCGCACCGCCAAGTGCAGCATGAACACGATGGCGCAGAGGGCGAGGACGGCGATCAGGGGGGCCCGCTCGGCCAGGGTGGCGAACTCCTCGTCCTGCAGCACCGCCCCCCCGGTCAGGCGGACCCGCACGCCGTGGGCGCCGTCCAGGCCCAGAGTCCGCGCCTGCGCCCGGACGAAGTTGCTGGGACCCTCCCCCGGCTGCAGTTTCGCGAAATTCAGCACCGGCGTCGCCAACACCACGTGGCGCAACTCGCCGGGCGCCGGCGCCTTGCCGGAAATCAGGGCGCGCCAGGAGAAGTAGGCCGGCCGCCCGGCCTTCAGGTCGTCGAGCGGCGCCGCCAGTTTGGCGAGCGGCCGGTCGAGGTCGGTCAGCGACGCCTGGCCGGCGGTCACGCCCTGTAACGCCGTGGTAAGCGTTCCCATCAGGCCGCGCAGCGAAGGATCGGCGGCCAGCGGCCCAAGAAACGGCTGGGCGGCGATGAGCTGGTCAAGGGTGGCGCGGACCTCGGCGAAGGGCTCGTAGAGCAGCCCGTTCCTCTGGAAGAACGGGCTGGCGTCGGGGCGGCTCACATCGCGGAAAAGGTCGGCGCGGGCCGCCAGCCTGGTCGCCAGCGCCGCCGCCGCCTGCTCGGCCAGCTCCGGCGTGGCGCCATCGACCACCACGGCGATCTGGTCGCCCCGCGGCTGGAACAGGGCGTTGAACGCCGTTTCGCGCTGACGCCAGGGCAGGGCCTTGGAGATCAGCTTGTCGGTGTCGGTGGTCATGGCGAAATGCGAGCCGGCATAGGCCAGGGCGGCGGCGCCCAGGATCGCGCCGAGCGCCGCCACCAGCGGGGCGCGCCGGGCGCAGAACGCCACCAGTGCGGCAATGCGCGAGGGCCGGCCTGCGGGCGGGATCGGCGGGTCGGACAGGGGCGATCTCCAAGGCGGGACGAGGGAGTGGACACGGTTTGGATTGAATCTTCGTCCAACGCCAGCCTATGCAGGGCCGCCCCACGCGGGGGCCGGGCCAGGGAGCCGCGCGTGCGCCGATCGATCTTCGCCGTCATCCTCGCCGTGGCCGCGCTCGTCGGCGCCCCGGCCGCCGCCGCGCCGGCCGCCGGCGATCCGTGGGAGGGGCTCAACCGGCGCGGCTACGCCATCAACCGGTTTTTCGACAAGGTGCTCATCCGGCCGGCGGCGATGATCTACCGCGCCCTTACCCCCGGCGCGATCGGCAAGGGCCTGCACAATGCGGTGACCAATCTGGGCGAGCCGCTGGTGTTCATCAACGATGTCCTGCAACTGCGGCCGCGCCGGGCGGCCGAGGCCGCCGGCCGTTTCACCTTCAACTCGACTCTGGGCCTGGGCGGCCTGATCGACGTGGTCGCCTACGATGGCGTTCCCCACCACGACAACGGCTTCGGTGACACCCTGGGGCGTTACGGGGTGAAGCCCGGACCCTATCTCTTCATCCCGGTGATCGGGCCGTCAACGGTGCGCGACCTGTTCGGCGCCGGGGTCGATATAGTCACCGACCCGGTCCACTGGGCCAACTACCCCTATCGCACCGAGATCGGCGTCGCCGACACGATTGTCGGGGGCCTGGACACCCGGGCGGCGGCGGACGACGAGCTCAAGGCGATCCTCGCCGACGCCGCCGACCCCTACGCCACCCTGCGCTCGGTCTATCTGCAATACCGCCAGGGCGAGATCGACGAGACGCGCGGCGCGCCCAGGCTGCCGCCCCTGCCGGAGATCGACGAGACCGGCGCCGCGCCGGCGATGCCGGACATCGACGAGTCCCCCGTCTCGCCGGCGCCCGCCCTCCCGCCCTCTCTTCCCCCTCTGGGGGAAGTCCCGGCGAAGCCGGGGATGGGGGTTTCTCCCCCGGCGCCGACGCCCGGCCCGGCCCCCTCCACCGCTTCGCGGTCCCCCTCCCCCAACGGGGAGGAGAAGCCTTAACCGGGCCCGGGCCCGCCGGCCAGGTCGTCACCGGCCCCGCGGCCCTTGACCAGGCGATGGCCCTCGAAGGCCTGCCAGGCCAGCAGGGCGGGCAGGCCGATGGCCAGGTCGCGGGCCCGCTTCAATATCGACAGGGCGAGCGCCATCTCCGCCGGCAGGCCGAGGATCGGCCCGACCAGGGCGTAGGCGGCTTCCTGCACCCCCACCCCCATGGGGGCGACGAAGGCGGCGCTGCGCACGGCGGTGACCAGGGCCTCGATGGCCAGCACCGCGGGAAGGCCGATGGCCACGCCGGCCAGCCGCAGGGCGATCCACGCCCCGGCGGCGCTGGCGACCCAGGCCGCCAGGTGGACCGCCACTGCCGCCGCCAGCCGCCAAGGCCGCGCGTAGAGGGCGTTCAGGGCCCGCCCCAAAGCGCCCGCCCCGGCCACCGCGCCCGGCAGGAAGCGGCGGGCCAGGGCTTCCAACAGTCCCATGCCCCGGCGCTGGGCGACCACGAACGCCGCCGCCCCGGCCGCCGACAGGCCAAGGCCCACCAGAGCCGCGCCGATCAGGCCGTCATGATTGCTCTGGGCGCCGCCGCCGCTCAGCCGCGCCGCCAGCATCGCCACCCCCAGGCCGGTGAAGCCGAGCTGGGCGATCAGTTCGGTGGTCACATCGACCACCGTGGTCGAGAAGGCGGCGAGCGGCGCCACCCCGTGCAGGATGGCGGCGCGGGCCCCGGCCGCGAACCCGCCGACCTGCGAGAAAGGCAGCACCTCGGTGGCCGAATCGCGGACGATCCGGGCCCAGACGAAGACGGTCCAGCGGCGAAGCGGCAGCCCCGGCGTGAGCGCGAACCAGGCCGTCCCCAGAAGAGCGAAGGGAAGGATCGAATAGGCGGTGAGGGCCGCGAACCCCCGCCAGCCGATCCTCTGCAAGGCGGCCAGCACCGACCCCAGCCCGAAGGCGCCGATGACGGCGGTGGCCAGGGCCAGGCCGGCGATCGCCGCCAAGGCCACGAACACCTTGGCGCGCCGGGACACGCGCGGTCGGGGCGCTTCGCTCACGCGGCGGCCCCCACGAAATCGAGAAAGCCGCCCCGCCGCGCCCCGCCGGCCGTCACCGCGCCGATGACGTCGGGGGCGATCAGGGCGGCCAGTTCGTCGGCGTAACCATAGCCGGCCGCCGCCCCCTCGAAGCCGCCCGCCGTCGCCGGATGCAGATAGATTTCGGTGAGGCCCGCCGGCAGATTGTCGATCAGCCCTCGCAGCCGCCCCGCCGTCATCGCCCCGCTCCAGCGCAGGCCGAACACCTGGTCGGGGACGAGCAGGCCGGCGCGGGCAAACCGCCGCCGGGCCAGGGCGGCCCAAAGATCGACCATCGGATTGGCCGGATATCGGCCCGCCGGCTCGGCCAGGGCCAGCACCCGCCGCGGCTCGACGGGAACGCGCGCGGCCCTGAGGCCATGGCGGGCGCCGATCTTGACGATGGCCGAGGCGATGGTGGGGTGCAGGTGGAAATGCTTGTGGGCGTTGACGTGGTCCAGGGTCAGGCCGGTGGCGGCGAAGGCCTGGAACTGGGCCGCGATTTCCGCCTCGAGCTGCGCCCGCGCGGCGCCCTTGAAGAACATCGTCGCCCCGGCCCGCGCCATGCCCGCGCGGAACCGGCCCGCGCCGTCCACCAGATCCGGAACCGCCGCCGCCGGCAGAGCCGGGCGCCCCTCCACCAGCACCAGATGCAGCCCCACCGCCAGGGACGGGTTGCGCCGGGCGCAAGCCACCGCGTCGGCCGCCGCCGGTCCGGTGACCATCAGGCTGGCGGCGGTGAGCACGCCCTCCCGGTGCGCCATTTCCACCGCCGCGTTGACCTCCAGCGCCGCCCCGAAGTCGTCGGCGGTGAAGATGAGACTGCGAGTCGGCAAAGCTTCGGCGCCCATCGGGCTCTCATACCGACGGTGGCTCGAATAAGCACGTCAAGCGATCACCTTGGCCGATGGCGGCCAGCCTGATTTGGTCGAATGGCTAGCCGGCCGCCCGACCCAGTCTCAGCCCGCGCATTTCACCAAGGTCGTGGAAACATTGGCCGCGTCCACCTGGATGAGGCGGTCGCCTTCGAGCCGCAGCTCCCATTGGCTTCCGGCCTGGGAGGCTGGGGTGATGGTGCGGGTGAAGATCGAGCCGCCCTCGGCGCTCACCACCTTGCCGACACTGTCGACGCCCAGGCCGCGCAGGCGGATCGCATCGTCCGGCCCGCGCCGCTCGACGCTGTAGGCGAACCTGGCCTGGCAGGCCGGCCGGCCGGCTTCGGCGGGCAGGCCCCAGACCCCCGCCACCTTGGCCAGCAGAGCGGCGCGCGCGGTCAGGACCGCCCTCGCTGGACTCTTGGCCGGCGGATTGAGCGCGACCAGCTCGCCGACGATCAGAAAAACCATTACCAGCGCCACGATGGCCGCGAAAACGGCCCACCACCGCCATCGTGGGGCCTTCCGTGGCGCAAAGCCGACCCCGCTCGGCGGGGGTTTGCCGTCGATGACCGCGCGCACGGCGGTCAGCAGCATCTGGAACCGAATGTCCTGGGCCTCGCCCGTCCAGCCGGCGAGCTTGAGCCCCTGGTGTTCGCCGAAGAACAGGGGTGGATCGCACGGTTCGATGAAGACCTGGATCAGCTTGCCCTTGTGGCGCGCCCGGCGGGCCTCGGCCTTGACGTTTTCGCTGGCGGCGGAGGCGCGCGACCAGGCGACGATCACCGCTTTCGCGCCCTCCAGTTCGTGCTCGATGGTCGCTTCCCACGGGGCGGCGGGCGGTATGTCCTGGTCCCACCACACCGACAACCCGCCGGCCCGTAGCGCCCGCACGACTCGCGCCGCCGCCGCCTCGTCATCGCGCTTGTAGGAAAGGAAGACATCCGCCACGGCTCAGCGCGCCTTCGCCAGCTTCTGTTCGACCCGCGCCAGGCTGGCGGTGATGTTGGCATGGTCGGCGGGCGCCTGTTCGGCGGTGTCCACTTGCAACGCCGCCCGCAGGCTGATGATGGCGGCGTTGTAGGCGGCGCGACCGCCGCCCCGGTCGCCCTGGATTTCCATGGCCTCGCCCAGATTGATTTGCGCGGCCGCCCAGTCGGCCGGATCGTTGGCGGGGGTGTGCACTTCGAGGGCGGCGCGCGCGGCGGCGACCGCGTCGGCGAGCGCCTTTTCATCGCCGCGCTGGCCCAACACGATGAGCGCGGCGGCCATGTTGTTCTGAGTGTCGGCCCAGTCCGACGGCGCCCTGGCCCGGGTGTGCACCTCCAGGGCGGCGCGAAAGGCGGCGATCGCGTCATGGGCGGCCTGGTCGTCGCCGCTCCTGCCAAGGGCGGTGAGCGCGTTCCCCAGGTTGTTCTCGGTCCGCGCCCACAGGGCCGGGCCCGCCTCGCGAGTATTGACCTCGAGCGCCGCCCGGAACGCCGCGACCGCCTGGCCGGCGGCCCGCGCGTCGCCGCGGTCGGCCAGGGTGGTGTAGGCGTTGCCCAGATTGTTCTGCGCCGCCGCCCACATAGCCGGATTGGCGGCGCGGGTGTTGATTGCCAGCGAAGCCTGGAAGGCGGCGATCGCCTGGCGGCTCGCCGCCGCGTCCCCATGTTCGGCCAGGCTGTTGAAGGCCGCGCCCAGATTGTTCTGGATCAGCGCCCAGCGCGCCGGCGCGGCCTCGCGCGTGCTGACCTCCATGGCGGCGCTGTAGGCCCCGATCGCCTCGCGCATCGCGCCCGTGTCGCCGTGTTCGCCGAGTGTCTCGAGGACATTGGCCAGCCGGCTCTCGACGCCCGCCCATCCGAGCGGATCACCGGCGCGGGTGGTGATCTCCAGCACGGCGCGATAAGCGCGAACCGCTTCGCGCAGCGCAGCCTCGTCGCCGCTTCGGCCGATGACCATCAAGGCGGCGGCCAGATCGGCCTGGGTGATCGCCCACCCTTTCGGGTCGCGGGCCCGGGTGCGCGCCTCCAGCGCGGCGCGGAAGGCGGCAATGGCGTCGGCCATCGCCTGGTCGTCTCCGCGTTCGCCGAGCCTCATCAGCGCGAACCCCAGGCCGGTTTGGGTCTCCGCCCAATCGGCCGGCGCGGTGGCGCGGGCGCGCACCTCCAGGGCGGCGCGAAAGGCGGCCAGGGCGCCCTCCAGGGCCTGGCGGTCGCCGCGCTCGCCGACGATCGTCAGGGTTAGCCCCAGCTCGGTCTGCGTCGTCGCCCAATCGGCGGGCGCGCCGGCGCGGGGGGCGAGGGCGAGGGCCTCGTCGCGGTAGAGGCGAACGGCTTCTCGCAGGGGCTCCGGTTCGCCGAACAGGCGGCCGCGTTCGCGCAGGGCCGCCGCCTGTTTCATTCGATAATCCCAGCGCGCCCTGGCCTGGGTCTCCGGCGTGGTCTGGGCCGCTTCCTCATAGAGGGCCGCCGCCCCCAGGAAGTCGAATCGCAGAGCCTTCACCTGCGCTTCGAGGCCGATGACCTCGGCCTCGCGGAGCTGCGCCGTTTCGCGCGACGCCCGCGCCGCCTTGCGCGCCTCGCCGAGGATCTGTTCGGCGCCGTCCAGATCGCCGGCGTCGATCGCGGCGCGGGCCCGGTCAAGTAGGGCGGCGGTGGCCGGATCGCCGCCCGTCGCGAGCAGGGCCAGGCGTTCCTGCAAGGCCTTGATCTGGGTGGCGCGACCGTCGATCTGCCGCCGGAGCTGGTCGATATCGACTCGCCCGCCGCCCGCCAGTTCGACGCCGATCCGCTCGGCCACCGCCGCCAGCGCCCGCTGCGAAACGGCGCGCGCCAGGGCGGCGCGCCGCACTTCCTGCTTGATCGCGTCCCATTGGGCGACGGTCACGCCGGCGTTGCGCACCCGGTCGGGCAGGGCCTGAGCCGCCGCCCCGCCCGGCAGGGCCAGAAGGCTCGCCACGATGGCCAAGGCGATGGTCCTTCCCCGCATGGCTCCCCGCGCCGGTCCCTCGATGGCGTTAGAGCCTGTCCCGATTGGGCTCAATCAACCCGATCGGGAAAACAGGCTCTATCTCAAACACTTGAGCGCCATCTGATCGCAAAACCAGTTCCCACTTTTGCGACAAAGCGCTCTAGGCTCTCACGCCGCCGCGCTCTTGCGCTCCCGCAGGAACTCGAAGAACTCCACCCCTTCCCGCAGCCGCCGCTTCATCATGTCGGGGCTGCGGACCATTTCGCCGACGATCGAGCTGATCTTGCCGGCCCTGAAATAAAAGCTTTTGTAGAAGGTCTCCACCGAGGCGAAAATCTCGGCGTGGCTGAGGTGCGGGTAGTGGAGGGGGGCGATCTGGATGCCATGCTCGTCCACCAGTTCGGCGTGTTCGGCGTCCAGCCAGCCGTTTTCCACCGCCTGCTTGTAGAGGAAGGTGCCAGGGTAGGGGGCGGCGAGCGAGACCTGGATGGTGTGCGGGTTGATCTTGGCCGCCCAGGCCGCCGTCTCGCGCAGGGTCTCGCGGGTTTCCCCCGGCAGGCCGGCGATGAAGGTGCCGTGGATGGTGATCCCCAGGTCGTGGCAGTCGCGGGTGAACTTCTCGGCCACCTCGATCCGCATGCCCTTCTTGATGTTGTAGAGGATCTGCTGGTTGCCGCTCTCGTAGCCGACCAGCAGCAGGCGCAGGCCGCCGTCTTTGAGCACCTTCAGGCTTTCGCGCGGCACATTGGCCTTGGCGTTGCACGACCAGGTGACGCCGAGTTTGCCCAACTCGCGGGCGATGGCCTCGGCGCGCGGCAGGTTGTCGGTGAAGGTGTCGTCGTCGAAGAAGAACTCCTTGACCTGGGGAAAGGCCTTCTGGGCCCAGGCGATCTCTTCGATCACATGGCCGACGCTGCGGGTGCGGTAGCGATGGCCGCCGACTGTCTGCGGCCACAGGCAGAAGGTGCAGCGCGATTTGCAGCCGCGGCCGGTGTAGATCGAGATGTAGGGGTGTTTCAGATAGCCGATGAAGTAGTTCTCGATCTTCAGGTCGCGCTGATAGACCGGGGTCACGAAAGGCAGGGAATCCATGTCTTCGACGATCGGCCGGTCGGCATTGTGGACGATCACCCCTTGCGAATTGCGATAGCTCAGGCCCTCGATGTCGGCCCAGGGCATTTCGTCGGCCACATCCTTGATTGTGAAGTCGAATTCGTTGCGGGCCACGAAATCCACCGCCGGCGCGCTGGCCAGGCTGCCCTGCGCGTCCACCGCCACCTTGGCCCCGATGAACCCGGCCTTGAGGTTCGGATTGACCGCCTTGAGCGCCTCCACCGTCTTGACGTCGGAGGCGAAGGACGGCGCGGAAGTGTGCAGGACCACCAAATCGTAGTCCTTGGCCAGGGGGGCGATGTCGGCCAGGCTCTGGCGATGGGGCGGCGCGTCGATCAGCCGGCTGCCTTCCACCAGGGCGGCGGGCTGGGCCAGCCAGGTGGGATACCAGAACGACTTGATCTCCCGCTTGGCCTGATAGCGCGAGCCGGCGCCGCCATCGAAACCATCGAACGACGGGGCCTGGAGGAACAGAGTGCGAAGCATGGGCGAATAACCCTCAAGGATGGACGAGGACGCCGTCCCGCTCGACGCGGAACCGGTGGCCCTGCCAGCCGACGGTGTTCACCGCGAAGCTGGCCAGGAAAACGCCGAACGATAGCACATCGCGGGCCGGAATGAGCCACCAGGGCCCGGCCCGCGCGCCCGTCGCGGCATCGACGATGAACTTGGCGGCGATACGCGCCCCGACAATGGTGAAAATGAGGACGAGGCCCCAGCGCGGCAGGCCGAGCAGGGCGGCGCCGATCAGGGCCAGGGGCAGGGGGTGGGTGATGGCGCTGCCGGCATAGCCCGCCGGGTCGATCTGCCTCACGGTGCGCATCCAGCGCAGTTCGTGGCCGATAAGTTCGCCCGCGCCCGCTTCGGTGCACAGATGCGAGACGGCCAGCGGCGGCACGGCGACGCCGTAGCCCCGCGCCCGCACGGCCCGGCCGATCTCATAGTCGTCGGCCAGATGATCGGCGAAGGCCTCGAAGCCGCCGATCTCGGTCAGCACCTCGGCGTTCATGGCGATGGTCGAGCCGAAACACGGCCTGGCCAGGCCCAGCGCCTTGCCGAGCGCCACGCTCGGCAGGAACTGGTAGTTGATCGCCATGGCCGAAAGCCTGGAACACCGGTCCGCGCCGCCGGCCCCGACGTAGAGGCAGCTCACCGCGCCGACGCCCTCGCGGCCCAAGGCGCCGACCACATCGCGCAGATAGCCGGGGCCCACCAGGATGTCGGCGTCGCTCATCACCAGAACCCCGTGCCGGGCGCGCTCGGCGATATTGATCAGGTTGGAGACCTTGCGGTTGATCCCGTACAGCCGCGAATCGATGACCAGGTCGATATCCAGGCCCGGATGTCGCCGCTGGAGGTCGCGCACGACCGCGATCGCCGGGTCCTGGGCGTCGTGGACGCCGAACACGATTTGCACCGCGCCCGGATAGTCCTGGCGGCAAAAGCTCTCCAGCGCCGCCGCCAGCCCGGCCGGCGCGCCGTGCAGGGGCTTGATCAGGGTGACAGCCGGGAACGCCGCGCCGACAGGCCTGGGGCGGGCCATGAACCGCGCCACCAGCCCGGCGGCGAGAAGGCTATAGAGGCCCCCGCACACCGCCAGCACGCACAGTCCATCGCCGATCGCATGGAGCAGAAGGATCAAGAAAAAGTCCCCGACAGGGTCATCGCCTGGCGCGAGACTATCACGGATGCGGACGGGGGCGGCGCGAAAAACGCCGGCGGTCGATCAAAAGCGGGACATGAGATCATGTCTCGGCGGTGAAAGCGCGGGATTGACACGATCCCGGCGCGGTGACGCTCTGGCGTATCGGGGCGATGCGCCACGAAGCCGCCAGGGGGGAGCGACCCGGTGACCACCAAGACCATCAGCGGAACCTACACCGCCACCTATGATCTCGCCGCGCCGACCACGACCCTGCGGATCACCCCCAGCGGCTACCTCGGCGGCGGTCTCCTGGCCGCGGGCCTGGGGCGCTACTCGGTCATCAACCAAGGTGGAATCCGCGGGTCCAACTACGGCGTGGACCTGGCCGGGGGCGGAACGGTGATCAACACCGGCGCGATCTGGGCCACCGGGGCGACGGGCGTCGGCGTCTACCTGGAGGACGGCGGCGCCGTCACCAATGGGAGCCGCGGCGACACCACGGCGCTGATCTCGGGCTTCACCGGCGTGTCGGTGGCGGGCGCGGCCGGCACGGTGACCAATGACGGAACGATCGCCGGCGCCGCTACGCAATGGGGCTTCGGCGTCGAACTCCACGGCGGCGGCGTGATGACCAACGGCGCCGGCGCCCTCACGACGGCTGATCCAGGGCTATGCGGGCGTGGTCCTGATCGGAATGAGCACGGCCTCCAATTTCCGCACGATCAGGGGATCGGACGACAACTTCGGCGTTGGGGCGTTCCTTTCGGGGTATTTGGCGCCCGGCCTCGGAAGCCTCACCAACGGGTCCGCCACCGACACCACCGCGCTGATTGTCGGCCACGTCGGCGCCACCGTGGAAACCGACGACACCCTGACCAATTTCTGGACGGTGTCGGGCACGGGTGGCTTCGCGGTGAGTCTGGCGACGGCCACCTCCCGGCTGAACGCCGAGGCGGGATCAGTGTTCGAGGGCAAGATCCTGATCGAGGGCGGGCTGGCGGATTTCGTGGGCGGCGTATCGACGGTCAGCGGCCTGGAAACGGTGCTCGGCGGAACGATCAAAGGGGCGGGGACGGTGAGTCTCGACGGCGACGTGAGCGAGTTCGGCCCCGGCACGCGACTGACCGTGGCGGGCGTCATCGTCTCGGGCGCGGCCACCCAGGTGAACGTCTACACCGATCTCACCTACGCCAAGCTCTGGGCCCAGACCGCCGGGACGCTGGCGGTGGGCGCGGGACACCGGATGACCTTCACCGGGGCCAACGACATCTTTTCCGGCACGCTCACCGGGGCCGGAACGGTGGCCTTCACCCGCGGGTCGGACACCCTGGACAACCTCACCCTGTCGGCGGCCAGCCTGGTGATCGACACCGCCCGCGTCACCCTCCAGGGCGTGATCGTCCTCACCACCTCCCTCATCGCGACAACGGCCAACCTGATCGTGGCGGCGAGCGGCGCCACCTTGAGCGGCGGCGGTAGGCTCACCTTGAGCGACAACGCGACCAACCGTCTCCTCGGCGCCAGCGTCACGGCCACCCTGACCAACGTCAACGACACCATCGCCGGCGTCGGCCGACTGGGGGGCGGAACCATGATCCTGGTCAACCAGGCCGGCGGAGTCATCGACGGCGACGCCACGCTCGGCCTTGTCATCGACACCGGCGCCAACACCATCGCCAACGCCGGGACCATCGAGGCCACGGGCGCCGGAGGACTCACCATCGCCGGCGCGGTCGCCAACACCGGGGTTCTCGCCGCGACCGTCGGGACCCTCACAGTCAATGGGGCGGTCACCGGCGCGGGGAAAGTGCTCATCGACGGCGGAACGGCCGATTTCACCTCGACCTTCAATCAGAAAGTCAGGTTCGTCACCGGCGCCGCCGGCGTTCTCGAACTGGCCCGGTCGCGAATTTACACGGGCGCGATCGTCGGTTTCTCCAGGACCGGCGATACCTCCCTGGATCTCGCCGACATCGCCTTCGGCGGATCCACCAGGGTCAGCTACAGCGGCACGACCACATCGGGTGTGCTCACCGTCACCGACGGAACCCACTCCGCCCACATCAAGCTGAGGGGCGACTACACCGCCTCCACCTTCAACGTTTCCAGCGACGGGCATGGGGGAACCACCTTGGTCGATCCCACCAGGTCGCCCCCGCACGTCTTCATCGCCGCGATGGCCGGGATGGGGGCCAGCGGCGCCGGCGGCGCCATCGGCGCGAGGCCTGACGTTGAGCGCTCGGGCCTGGCCATGCTGGCTCGGCCTGGTTTCGCGCCGGCCTGACGGCGTCTCCGCCCCGCTAAAAAGGGCGCTAAAGGGACGCGGCCTAATATCGTGTCGCCGAACTGCTTCCCCCTGGTTGCCCGCGCGCCGCCAACCTGCCATGAGGCGACCAGCGGAAACGATCGCGCGGGAGGCGGCATGGGCGTGGGCGTGGCGGCGGTGAAGGCGCCGCGGGTGTGGACTTTCTTCGGCCACCCGATCGGCCTGGGCTATCTGGTCTTCGCCGAGGCCTGGGAGCGCTTTTCCTACTATGGGATGCAGTCGCTGCTGGTGCTCTACATGGGCCAGCAGCTTCTCCTGCCCGGTCACGTGGAGCACGTCGCCGGCTTCGCCGCCTTTCGCGCCGGCATCGAGAGCGTCTACGGCCACCTCTCGACGGCCGCCCTGGCCTCGGCGATCTTCGGCCTCTACGCCGGATGCGTCTATCTGACCCCGATCGTCGGCGGCTTCATCGCCGACCGGTTCCTCGGCCGCACCCTGACCGTGACCATCGGCGCGAGCCTGATGGCCCTTGGCCACTTCCTGATGGCCTTCGAGGCCTCCTTCCTGCTCGCCCTCACCTGCCTGCTGGTCGGGGTGGGCTGTTTCAAGGGCAATATCGCCAGCCAGGTGGGCGAGCTTTACGCCCCCGGCGACCTGCGCCGCGCCGACGCCTTCCAGATCTTCCTCCTGGGGGTCAACGTGGCGGTGATCATCTCGCCGCTCGTCTGCGGCACACTGGGCCAGAAGGTCGCCTGGCACTGGGGGTTCGGGGCGGCCGGGGTCGGCATGCTGATCGGCCTGACCGTCTATCTGAGCGGGCGGCGCTGGCTGCCCCCCGACCCGATCCGCAAGGTGGCCGCCGAGGGCGGCAAGCCGGCGCGCGTCAAGCGGCCCAAGCTGGCCCCCGGCGAGCTCAAGACCATCGCCGTCCTGGTCGCCCTGCTGCCGGTTCTGGCTATCTCCGGAGTGGGCAACCAGGAGATCTTCAACAGCTATCTGGTGTGGGGGAACGCCAACTACCGATTGACCTTTTTCGGCCAGGAGATGCCGGTCACCTGGCTCATATCGCTGGACGCCATCATCTCTTCGATCTTCATCGTCGCCTCGGTCGCCTTCTGGCGATGGTGGGCGACGAAGCGGCGCGAGCCTCAGGAAATCACCAAGCTGGCCATCGGCGCCCTGATCGCCGGCCTCGCGCCCCTGGCCCTCACCATCGCCTCCCTCCAGCAGGCGGCCACCGGGCACAAGGTGGGCCTGTTCTGGGGCCTGGTCTTCCACATCGTCAATTCCATCGGCTTCGCCAACATCTTTCCGGTGGGTCTCGCCCTCTTCTCCCGCGTCGGCCCGCGGGCCATCGCCGGCATGGTCATCGGCATCTATTATCTCAACCTCTTCGCCTCCAACATGCTGGTCGGCTGGCTGGGCGGCCTGCTGGAGCCGCTGGGCGGGGCGAAATTCTGGGCCCTCCACGCCGCCCTGGTGTTCGGGGCGGGCCTGGCCCTTTTCGCCTTCCGCGCCGCCTTCGGCCCACTGCTGAGCCCGACGGTGGATCCAGAGGCGGTGGAGGCGGCGGCATAGGCGCGCGCCCCTACTACCGCGCCAGGTGAAAAAGCTCGATGTCGGTGTCGGCGTTGACGACGGCGATGTAGGTCGGCGTTCCCGAACGCGGGTCGATGGCGAAGTCGGTTTCGAAGGTCGCGCCGGGAACGGCGGCGACGGCGCGCGCGGGGCCGCCAGACAGGGGCGCCGCCAGCAGCCGGCGGCGGCCCGCCTCGCCATCGTCGGCGAACACGATCTCATTTTTATCGATCGTCCACGCCTCACGGGAGCGCCCGGAAAACCCGGCGGCGATCAACCGCGGCGGTGGGCCCAGGCGCCAGACGCCCGGCCGGTCGGACCTCACCGCGTAAAGGGTGTCACCGGCCGCCCGCACGGCGGCCCAGCCGTAGCCGGTGATCGGCCAAGGGCGGGCGGGGCGGGCGAGGTTGGCGCGCCACAGCCGCCAGCCGCCGCCGTCGCGCACCGGAAACACCAGCGAGCGGCCATCGGCGCTCCACGCCGGCCGGCCGGCCGCGACGCCGCGAACCGGTATGTCGGCCCGCGCCTCGCCGGCCAGTCCGATGACGCGCAGGCTGACCTCTCCGTCCCGCGCGGCCGAGAAGGCCAGAAAAGCGCCGTCCGGCGACCAGCTCAGGCCGTGGCCCGAACCATTCCCAAGGCCGATGAGCAAACGCGCCGGCGCCCCGGGGCGCGACAGCCACACGCCGGCCCCGCCCGAGCGATCGGAAATCACGGCCAGGGACCCGTCGGGGGAATAGGCCGGCGACCAGGTCTTTGCGGTGGCCGGATCGACGACCGCGGGCGCGCTCCCCCCGGGGCCGGGCGGGTGAACGGCGTTGAAGCGGCCGGCGATGATCTCGGCCGCCAGAAGGCCGCCCCGGCCGAAGGCAAGCCGCTCGACGATCATCGGCACTGTCGCCACCGCCACGCGAGGGCCGCCCGGCATCGGCCACCCCCAGATCGTCGATTCGACACCGTTTCCGCCGGCTAGAAAGAGAGTCCCGGAATCGGCGCTCCAGGCGAGGCCGCCGGTCTCCCCGAGGTCCGCGATCGCCCTCTCGCGCCCGGTCTTCAGATCGTGCAGGACGGCTAGGCTGAGGGCCTCCGAGTGCCGAAAAATGGCGAGCCAGCGCCCGTCGGGGGAGAGCGCCGGCTCGTCATCCTCCAGTCCGCCCGGCGGATGGCTGACCGCCTGGCGCCGGCCGGTGGCCAGATCGAGGCGCACGATCCGCGCCGGCCCGGCCGGCGTCGCGCTGTCGGCGAAGAACAGCGCCTCGCCGCGCGCGCTCCAGGCGGCGCGCGACCGCTCGGCGCCCTGGCAGCGGGCCACTTGCCGCGCCGGCCCGGCGGGAACGGCGGTGACCATGATCCGGCACGGCTCGCCGGCGCGATAGGCGGTGTAGAGGACGCGCGCGCCGTCGGGCGACCAGGCGGGTGCCGCGTCGTCGAACGCGTCGTCGGTGAGCTGGATCGCGTTCCCGCCGGCCAGGGGCTTCAGGTAGATATGGCGGCTGACGACGTCCGGGCCGGCGGAATAGGCCAGCATCGCGCCGTCCGGCGAGATGGCCGGATGGCGTTCGGCCAATGGCGTCGAGACCAGGCGCTCGGACCGCTCCACCGACCAGCGCGGCGGGGCGGGACGCCACACCGCCGCCCCCACGACGGCCAGGGCGACAGCCGCCGCGCCGCCGGCCGCGACCAGCCCAAGTTCATGGCCGCGGACGCCCCTCTCGGGCGTCGCAAGCGCGGTCGCCGGGCCCGCCAAGAGGCAATAGCCCACCCGCGGCACGGTCTCGATCTCGAACGCCCCCGGGGCGTCCGTCCGCCCCAGGCCGCGCAGCTTCTGGATGCAGCGGTTGAGGGCGTCGTCGCCCAGGGTGAACGGCCCCCAGCAGGCCTCGACCAGGGCCTCGCGCGACACCGGCCGGCCGCCGGCCCGGGCCAGGGCCACCAGCACCTGCATCACCCGCGGCTGGAGGCGGATCCGTTGGCCGCCGGCCACCACTTCGCGCGCCGCCGGCCGCACCCGCGCCCCGCCCAGGCTGAAATCGGCCTCGCGCCCCAGATCGCTCCGGCCGATGTCCCCCGCCGCGGCGGACGGATGGCTCACCGGGCCGCCGGCGGCGATGATCGGCGATGGATCGGCAATCGATCGGCTCCCGGCCATTTCATCGCGCCGCAGTGTCACCCATCGGTGGGTCGTCCGCAAGGCGCGCCGCCCCCTGGCGGCAATGCGCCGGCGCGGTCACATGGGAGGCTATGATTATGAAGAAGCTTACAGTTCGCGCGACCGGACGGTCGCTGCTCATCGCCGGCGCGAGCCTGGTTGCGCTCGCGCTTGGCGCCAACGGGGCGGCGGCGGCCGGATACTCGGTTCACCCCCTGGTCACCGACGATCAATCGGTCCTGGCGACCTTGCCCTATGGCCCCGCGCCGACCACCGACCCGGCCCTGATCAACCCCTGGGACGCCACCGCGACGCCCAACGGCGGATGGGTGGTCGCCAACGATGGCGGCTTCGGCGGGGCCGACCTCGTCCCCGGCACGGCCACGGTCTATGGCGGCACGGGCGTGATCGCGCGATCGACCGTCTCGATACCCCAGAGTTCGAGCGCGCTTGCCGGACCCACCGGCGTGGTCAACGTCATCGGCGCGGGGTTCAAGATGCCGGCCGGCAACCCCGCCCTGTATCTGTTCGACAACCTGGACGGCTCGATCTCGGGCTGGGACGGTTTCAGCAAGGCGCGCCTGATCATTCCGGGGTTCATGGCGGGGGGGAATCTGGCGGTCTATTCCAGCCTGGAGGTCGGCGCCTCGGGGGGAAGACCTATCTCTATGCGGCCAACCTGATCACCCGCGTCATAGACGTCTTCGACACCAGCTTTTCCAAGGCGACCCTGGCCGGCGCCTTCGTCGATCCAGGCCCCAACCCCCATGAGCTGGTTCCGTTCAATATCGAGAACCTGGACGCGGGCCACCTGTGGGTCACCTACGTCGCGCGCGGGCACAGGGCCCCCAACGCGCCGCTGGGCTTGGGCTTCGTCAGCATATTCAACATGGACGGCACCTTCGTGCGACGGTTCGCCACCGGTGGGTCGCTGTCCTCTCCCTGGGGAATGGCCATCGCGCCGGCGGGCTTTGGCAAGTTCAGCAACGATGTGCTGATCGGCAATTACTATGACGGGCCCAGGGATGCCTTCATTTCGGCCTTCGATCCCGCCACCGGCCAGTTCAGAGGCATCCTTCGCCAGGACGGCAAAACCATCGTTCTTCCCGGCCTGTGGGCGCTGCATTTTGGCGACGGCGTCCGAGCGAACCAACTGTTCTTCACCGCCGGCATCGGCGGCGAGAACCATGGTCTGTTCGGCAAGATCTCGGTCGCCGGAACAGGGAACTAGGCGCCGGCCAGGCAAAGGCCAGAGAGTCTGGCGCGATAGTCAGCCCCGGCCGCCCTCGCGCTCAGGCGATCTCGCGGGTGCAACATCGGCCGAACGGTGCTATGAGTCCGCCGCGACACCCCTGTCTCCCCCGGAGCCCTCTCGTATGCGTGTGATCCTGGCTCAGCCGCGCGGCTTCTGCGCCGGGGTGGTGCGGGCGATCGATATTGTCGAGAAGGCGCTGGTGAAATACCAGGCGCCGATCTACGTCCGCCACGAGATCGTCCACAACCGCCATGTGGTCGATAGCCTCAAGGCGAAGGGGGCCATCTTCGTCGAGGAGCTGTCGGAGGTTCCCGACGGCGCCCACGCGGTGTTCAGCGCCCACGGCGTCGCCCAGTCGGTGGTGAGCGCGGCGGCGGCGCGGCGCCTGCCGGTGCTGGACGCCACCTGCCCCCTGGTCTCCAAGGTTCACGCCCAGGCC
>JBBRQW010000022.1:0-33382 GCA_038225765.1 Caulobacterales bacterium
CACCTGGTCCCAATAGGCGCCACGGCGGATGTCGGCCTCGGCCGCGCCAAGATTCGCCAGGCGGCGCAGGCCGTCGTCGTCGGCCAGGAAGTCGCCGGCGGCCTGGTTCAGGAAGATCTTTTCCTCCATCGCCACCACGTCCGGGTGGCTGGCCAGCACCGTTTCCAACAGGGTGGTGCCGGACCTCGGAAATCCCATCAGGAACACATGGCGCCGAACCGTCTGCGCGCCTCCCAGATCCTCACCAGCGGATTCGCGCCACGGCGCCGCCGGCGCCGCTTCGAACCATTCCGTCAGCCGCCGCGCATGGTCGATGCGCCGCTCCGGGACGGTGGCCTCCAGGGTCGGCTCGAAAAGGCGGCGCAAGGCGGCGTTTCGCGTCCCGTAGAAGGCGAAGGCTTCGGCCGGGCGATCCAGGGCGTCCAGGGCGTCGGCCAGGAAGGTCAAGGCGCCGGCGCGCTGATCGTCATCGAGATCGCGGCGCGCCAACAGCCGTTTCAGGCGCGTTTCGGCAAGCCCCGGCTCGCCTTCGGCCAGGTCAGCCTCGGCGATGGCGGCCTGGGCCCTGATCAGGTCGGGGCGAATGGCCAGGGCGCGCGCCGCCAGGGCGCGCGCCTGGATAGGGTCGTCTTCACGCACGGCGACGGCCGCCAAGGCCGAGATCGGTTCGGCGGCGTCCGGCATGATCGCGGCGGCGCGTCGAAAGTGCTCGCCCGCCTCCGCGGGCCGATTGCGAATGAGGCAGGTCGAGCCCGCGCCCATGTGCGCGCCATAGGAATCGGGAGCGATGGCCAGGGCTTCGTCGAAGGCCGTCATGGCCTCGTCGAGCCGGCGCAGCTTAACCAGCATTCGGCCGAAATCCGTCAGGACCTCGACGTCGCCCGGGGTCTGCTCATTGGCCGCGTGCAACAGGGCGGCGGCGTCCTGCCATCGCCGGTCCTCGGTCAGACCCTCGGCCACCAGGCGCATGATCAGCGGATCCTCCGAACCGTTCCCCAACGCCCTGATCGCCAGGTCGATGGCGCGGCTGCGGTCGATGCTGATCGCCGCATTGATCTCGGCGAGAGCGGGGGCGGGACTGGCGGCCGTCTCGGTCATGGGCGGCCTTCTAAACGATAACCGCCCAAATTCCTCCCCCATTGGCCCAGCCACCCCCTCACGCCGGCACGACGTCGAAGGCGACGGTGAGGCGGGGCTCGTCGCCCGAGAAGGCGACGGTGCCGTGCCACATATAGGAGGGGAAGAGCACCAGCAGGCCTGGGGCCGGCTTGACGAAGTGTTCCGCCGGCAAGGGCGGCTGGGTGGGAAAGCCCGGTTCGCCGAATTTCAGCCAGCCCTCCCGGCCACGCTCGACCGCCCCCGGCAAGGCGATATAGCAGGCTGAGGACAGCCAGCCTTTGGGATGAACGTGGTTGGTGTGGTAGCCGCTGGGCCGCAGCCGCACCGACCAGACGCCATTTAGGCCATAGCCATCCGACCGCCGCGACCGCAGCGGATCGTCGCCCGGCCCGAGGGCCTCGATATAGCGGCGAATCGGCCCGTCGATGGCCTGGAAGAAGGCCCGGATAACGGGATCGGTGGAATGGGTGAGGCTCTGGCTGGTCTGGCTGCCGTGCCGCACTGACTGGCCGATCGGATGGGTGTGCAGGGTGTGCAGGCGGCCGAGACTGACCGCCAGGTCGGCAAGGTAGGTCTCCAGGTCGGGCCAGCCGTCGGGGGTGTCGATCGGGCTTTGCCTGACCAGGGCGCCGTAGTCGAAGAGGGCCTGGTAGCGCGGATCGCCCGCCAGGCGCCAGGCCGTCGCCGCCAGGCCGATGGCGTGCTGGTCGAGCGGCGCGCGGCGGTGAAGGTCGTCGGCCACGGCCGCCGCCGCGACCGCGTCGCCCACCGCCAGATAGGCCTCGCACAGGACGGCGAGCGCCACCGGCTGGTCGGGCGCCGCGCCGACCGCCCGCCTGGCGTGCTCGAGAGCCCGGGCCGGGGCCTTGCCAACGGCGAAGCGGGCGGCGGCGATGTGCAGGGTGTAGCTGGCGGCTGAGCCGGACGGGGCGGTGGCCACCACCTGGTAGGCCCCGTCCAGATCGCCGGCCGCATGCAGCAGCTCGCCCTTTTTCAGGCGAAGCGCCTCGATCGCGGGAAAGGCGGCGATCGCCGCGTCGAGAGCGGCGGCGGCCATCGCTGTGTCGCCGGTTCGCATCCAGATCAGTTGCGCGAGATCGCCGTGCGCCTCCACCTGGTCGGGGCGCCGGGCGACCACGGCGCGGTAAGCCGCCTCGGCCTCGTCGTGGCGGCTCTGGCCGAGCAAGGCGCGGGCGTGGACGAGCCAGGTTTCCGGGCCGTCCAGTCCCTTGGCGAAGGCGCGGCGGGCGCCCGCCTCGCTGTCGGCGAACAGTTCCAGGTCACCCAGCACGCTGGCCAGATTGTGTTCGGCGACGGCGCTGGCCGGCGCGGCGGCCAAGGCCCGCTCGAAAGCGGTTCGCGCCTCGTCGAACCGGCCCATCGCCTTGAGGGCCACGCCGTGGGCGGTGAGGATGTGGAGATCGGCGCCCGGCCCGGCGGCCAGCGGCGCGATCGCCGCCACGGCGTCGTCGCCGCGCCCCTCTCTCAGCAGCAGCTCGCTGAGCGGGACGGCGGCCGGTCCCGAGCCTGGCTCGAGGGCGAGGGCGACGCGCCACGCCGCCTCGGCGCCCGCCGCGTCGCCGGCGTCTCGCAGGGCCAGCCCCAGGAGACGGTGGGCGTCCCCCAGTCCCCGATGTTCGGCGGCCACGGCGCGGAAGACCGCCGCCGCTTCGAGCGGCCGGCCACCCTGCAGGTGTTCGACGCCGGCCTGAAGGCGCTGGAGGATTTGGGGAGAAACGGACGAATTCATGGTCGGGCGCGGGTCCTGCCTGCCGATCTAGAAAAAGGGAGCGGCCGGTGCCCAGTCTATCACCCATGGCCGCAACCTTGCGCCCCCTTCGTCACGGCGCGAGAGGGGCGCCGCGGAAGGTCTCCCCCGCTTCGCGAGGGAGGAAAGAGCAGGGCTGGCTCTCATCCTTTCCTCCCCCGTCCCCTGACGGGGGAGGGGGACCCCGAAGGGGTGGAGGGGGCGTCGGGCGATCGCCCTTTCCGCCAAAAAAGAAGGGGCGGCGGACCGATCGGTCCGCCGCCCCAGCTAACAGCCCCGTGAACGGGTGTTCTAGAAGTCCGCGGTCAGGCCCACGAACATGAACCGGCCGAGCGGGTCGTAGACCTGCGGGAAGGTGTTGCCGCTGCCCACGGTACCCGGCAATTGAAGCTGTCCGATGACCGGCGGATCGCGGTCGAAGATGTTGTTGACCCCGACGCGCATGGTGTAGCGGTCCCGGAAGCGGTACTGGGCGGACAGGTCGAAGTAGTTGAAGGCCTGGATGTGGCAGTCCACGCAGTTGGCGCCGGCCGGGGTATTGGGTATCGTATCGACCGTCGAGGGACCGATGTAACGCCAGTTCACCGACACTTCGAAGCCCGGCAGCGGGGTGGTGTAGGTCAGGCGAACCTTGGAGCGGAACGACGGCAGGGGGCCGGACTGGGGTGTGCCGGTGCCTTGGCAAACGGTGCCGAAGGTGCCGACGCATTGAAGTACGGGCGAGTTCGGCTGCCCATTGAACACCTGGTAGTCGTGAGTGTAGGTGCCCAGGAAGTCGATGCCGAGACCGCCGTAATCCGCCATCCCCAGGTCGCGGAAGTTGAACCGGTAGGCGGCCGCGAAGTCGATGCCGGAGGTCTTCAGGAAACCGAGATTCTGCGGCAGGTCCGTGATGAAGCCAGTCGGGGTGAACCAGAGAGAGGCGGTTCCAGGGGCCCGGTGAACCAGGCCGCAGAACGTCGGGCTGCCAGTCAGGGCGCAGGCGTTCAGAATGTTGTCGGCCCCGATGCCCTGGATGACGTTGGTGATCTTGACGTTGAAATAGTCGGCCGAGAAGCTGAAGCCCGGCAGCAGGGTGTGCGGGGTCAGCACCAGGCCCAGGGAATAGGTGTTGGACGTTTCCGGCGCGAGGTTCGGGTTGCCGCCGGTGAAGCCGTTGTACTGCGACGCCGGGTTGGGAGTAACGTGACCGTACTGGGCGGCGGAGACGCCGGTGTTGGCGCACTGGGCCTGATTATAGATCAGGGTCTGCGATCCGGGGACGCCGGCGCAGCCGTCCTGGGTGCCGTCGAGCTGGTTGTGTTGGGGCGTGAACAGTTCGAGGATGTTGGGGGCCCGCACCGCGCGGTTGAAGCCGCCGCGGATGCGGATGTCGTCGGTGATCGCCCAGTCGCCGGTGATCTTGTAGGTGCTGTTGTCGCCGGCGGTGCTGTAGTGGGCGAAGCGATAGCCCGCATCCAGGTTGAGGCTTTTGATGAAGGGCACATCCTCGATCAGCGGGACCCGCACCTCGGCGAACAATTCCTTCACATCGAAGGCGGCCTTGACCGGCGGGCTCGAGGCGCCGTTGCCGGCGATATCGCCGAGAATGCCTTCCTCGTCGGGCACGAAATTCAGCCCTTCGCGCCGGTATTCCGCCCCGAACGCAACCCCAACCCCATCATGCGCGAAGGGGCTCTTGAGCCCGTAGTCGCCGAGGCTGCCGGTGATCGCGCCGCTGACCACCTGCTCGGTGGTCTGGCCGGTCGTCAACTGAGGCGTCGACAAATAGGCTTCGGCGGCCGGCGTGACACCGCCGGGCGTGAACAGGTTCCAGGGAACGCAGGCCAGATCGCTGCCGTTGAGGACCGACTGGCACACCGCCTGGCCCTGATTTGGGCCCGGCCGCGGGTCGGGGACGACGTTGAGCGCGTTGGTGGCTTTGCGGATTGAGATGTCGTTGGTGTGAACATCGGTGAAGACCGCGGCGCCATACTGGCCATAGATGTCGTAGTGCCAGCTGTCGTTCAGATCGCCCTTGAGGCCGACCACGGCGCGATAGTCGGTGTGCCGCAGATCGTCCTGGCGGGGGCCGCCTTCGACATTGCGCTTTTGGACGACGACGTGGGGATTGGCGGCCGGTTGGCCTGCCCCGCCGTAGCCGTTCTGGGTGCAGATCAGATCCACTTCCTGCGCCGACAGCAGCGGATTGTTGCAGGGGATCGACACAATGGTGCCGAACGGCGTGGGGGCGATCTGGGCCACCGTATGGTCGTCCTGGAACATGAATTCCGAATAGGCCTGGAACTGCTTGCTGATGTCGTAGTGGGCGAAGAAGCCGCCCGCGTAGCGCTCATCGGGCCGCTGATAGTAGTTGGAGGGCGCGAAATTGAACACGTCGCCGGCCGTTGCGACTCGGAAATTGCCAGGGTTAGCGGCGTCGAGGGTGAACGGGCCGTTGGTGTTGTAGTTGTTGTCGAACGGGGTGAACTTCCCTCCGGGGATGGTGCCCGAACCGGCGCAGATGAAGCCCTTGCCGGTCGAATCGAGGTTTGCGTTGCAGAAGCTGTAATCGCGAGCGCCCTGCAGGACCGGATCGATGTGGCGATAGCTGACGTAGCCTTCGACGTTGCCTTTGCCGTCCGGGCTGTTGACGCCGACGATCGCCGTCACGTCCACCTGGGTGCCGTCGAACACGCTGCCGGTGGGGGGAGAGAAACCCTTGGCGATATTGGCCGCCTGCTGGACGGTGTTGCCATTGTTGTTCTGATAGATGCCGGAATTGACATCGAGGCGAACGCCCTCGAAGTCGCGCTTCATGATGAAGTTGACCACCCCGGCCACGGCGTCCGAACCATAGACCGACGAGGCCCCGGCCAGATCGACCTCCACCCGGTCGATCAGGGCGGCGGGGATGAAGTTGATGTCGGCGAAGGGGAAGCTCGGGTCGCCGGGCACCAGGCGACGGCCGTCGATCAGCACCAGGGTGCGGGAGGGGCCCAGGTTGCGCAGCGAGATGTCGGCGGTGCCGCTGGCGCCGTTGGAAAGGTTGCCCCCCTGGTCAGCCACGGCCTGCGGCAGGCTGTTGATCAGATCCTCGACCCGGCTGGTGCCGGTGAGCTTCAGTTCGGCGTTGGTGACCGAGGTGACCGGCGCGATGCTGGTGAGGTTGGGCTGCGGGATGCGCGAGCCGGTGACCACGAACTCGGTGACGTTGGTGGCGGCGTTGTCGGCGACGGCCGTCGGGGCCGGCGCGGCCTGGGCGAGCGCGCCGCCGGCCGAGAGGGCCGCCAGGGCGACACCGGTGATCATGGACGACGCCATCAGGCGGGCGCGCACGGTTGGATTGGTCAAGTGGTGGTCCTCCAGGCAGACCTAAGACGCCGCATCGGATGCGCCGGCTTGGGCCGCAAGCGTGAATGGTCCCGGGCAAAAGCCCCCCGGTTGACCGTTTGTTAGCGGGGCCGGGGCGACTCGGTCAACGCCGATTGCGGCTCGGCAACGTGATCGCCGCCTCCCTGTCACTTTACGGTCACAGATGCCGCGACGAAATGGCGCGGTGATTGGCCGGCGTCGCGGCGGCCAGCGGTTTGTTCTATGGATCGCCGCAAAGGCGGCGAAAAGGGAATGCGCGGATGACACGATTGGCCACAAACACCCTCTCCCTTGGGAGAGGTATTTTGAAGTTCGCCCTGATAGCGATGCCCATGATCGCCGGCCCCGCCCTGGGGGCGGCGGCGGGGCCGGGCCGTGCGGCGGCGGTGCAGACGGTGCTGGACTGCCAGAAGATCGACGACGGCCCACAGCGTCTGGCCTGCCTTGATGCGGCAGTGGCGGCGATGGCGCGGGCCGAGTCGGCGGGCGATCTGGTCACCGTTGACCGCGCTCAGCGGCGGGCCGCCCGTCACCGGGCCTTCGGCCTACCGCTGCCCTCCCTGGCCTTCCTCGACCGCGGCGAAAAGCCCGAGGAGGTGAGTCGCATCACCGCCAGGGTCGTCGGCGCGTCGTTCAACCCTGTGGGCAAATTGATCGTCAAGCTCGACGACGGGGCGGTGTGGCGCCAGATCGACGACAACGCGGTGGAGCAGTCGCCCCATCCCGGCTCGACCGCCGAAATCCGCCGCGCCGCCCTGGGCAGCTACACCATGAAACTGGACGGCCAGTTCGCGATTCGGGTCCACCGGGACAATTGAGGCCGCCATGGCTGAGTTCCGATTCGTGACCGACGATTTCGCGGTCAGCCCGCAGATATCGGCCGCCGATGTGGGCGTGGCGGCGGCGCGGGGTTACACCCTTATCGTCAACAACCGCCCCGACGGCGAGACCCCCGGCCAGCCCTCGGGCGCGGCCATCCAGGCGGCGGCCCGGGCCGCCGGCCTGGACTACATCCATGTCCCCATCGCCGGACGGCCGAGCGCCGAGCAGGTGGAGGCAATGCGCGCGGCCGTGGACGGCGCGACGGGTAAGGCGCTGGCCTATTGCCGATCGGGAACGCGGTCCATCGTTGCGTGGGCCCTGGGCCAGGCGGCGTCCGGCGCCATGGGGGCGAGCGAACTGATGCGGCTGGGCGCCGCCGCCGGTTACGATCTCTCGGGAGCGCTATCGATCAAGCTATCCTTGTCCAACCAGGGTTGCCGCCCGGAAGTCTAATGGCCGCTGCCCAATTTTGATTTCCGCTGTATGGTTTCGGCCATATCCTGCGAGTCACGAGTAACGTTGTCCCAGTCAGGCTGCATTTGGCAGATCTTTGGGCCAAAGAACCGGGAGCCGGAGAGTTACTCGCGCTTGCAAACCAGCTGATTGAGGTCGCGGCCGGTGAGGGCGGCCTGAATGGGCGCGGGCTGGGTCGCCGGGGCCACGGCGGGCGCCGGTGGCTCGGTCGCGGCGGCCCGCGCCGAGACGGCGAGCGCGGAGAACAGCGCGATAGCGGCCGGGGTCGCGAAATGGGAAGTCTTCATGACCCTCATCCCATCACCTAGGCGGCAAATTGCGCCGAAATGGCGTTGCGAGGCGAGCGATCTCTTGCGGGCGGCGACCGCCAACTACAATCTGTCGGCGGTGTTGTCGGCCTCACCCGACTCGACGGCGGCGGGGAGAAATGCGTCCAGTGCCTGATGCGTTTGCACGGAACAGATGCGGACGCTGAATTAGGCTCCACAGCTTTGCGTCTAGAGCAAACCCGCTTCAGACGATTCCGTCTGATCGGGGTTTGCTCTAGCGCCCGTTGGGGCTCAGATGATCGGCGGTGACCTGCAGCGTATTGACCACATCGCCCCCATTGCGGGCGATCTTGTCCCACTCAGCCCGCGTATGGCACGCCTTGTAGCCGCCGAGCCGGGTCCCGATTTCATCTTCCCGCTTGCATATGACTTGATTGGGGTTGTGGTCGTTCTGGGCGGCGCGCAGCGGCGCGGCCGGGGCCGTCGGGAGCGCGGCGGGCGAGTCGGTGGCGGCGGCCCGCACCGAAACGGCGGCCATGGAGAACATCAAGGCGGCGGCCAAGGCCGCGAAATGGGACGTCGTCATGAAATCACCTCTTCGAGTGGACGAGCCATATTCGCCGAAATGGCCTTGCGGCGCAAGCGCCGTTGAGGCTCTGATGGCGCGCCATGATCCCCTACGTCCGCGACCTCGCGTTCGAATACGGCCGCCCCGACCAGGTTTCGCCGCTGATCCGCCGGGTGATCGCCGACAATCCGGGGCCGTTCACCTATCTGGGCACCGGCACCTACATCGTCGGCCACGGCGAGGTGGCGGTGATCGATCCGGGGCCGGACATGGCCGATCATCTGGCCGCCATCCTGTCCGCCACGGCGGGCGAGCGGGTGAGCCATATCCTCATCACCCACCATCACCTCGACCACTCGCCCCTGGCCCGGCCCCTCGCGGCGGCGACCGGGGCGGTGATTTACGGCTGCGCGGTGGCGACCGCGCCGACGGGCGGCGAGACGCAGCTGGAGGCCGGCCACGATCAATTCACGCCGGATGTTTCGGTGTGCGGCGGGGCGATCATCGCGGGAAAGGGCTGGACCCTCGAGGCGATTCCCACCCCGGGCCATACCTCGAACCACATTTGTTATGGACTGGCCGAAGAGAACGCCCTGTTCAGCGGCGATCACATCATGGGCTGGTCGACGACGGTGATCGCGCCGCCCGACGGCGACATGGGCGACTATCTGGCCAGTCTGGAACTGATCAAGGCGCGGCGATTTTCCGCCCTCTGGCCGACCCACGGCCCGTCGGTCACCGACGTCGGGCCCTTCATCGACGCCTATATCGAACACCGCCGCGAACGGGAGCGCCAGATTCTGGCGCGCCTGGCGGCGGGCGATACGCGGATCGAGGCCATGGTCCCGGCGATCTACGCCGCCGTCGATCGTCGCCTGTGGCCGGCGGCGGCCCATTCGGTGTTGGCCCAGACGATCGAGCTGGTGAATTCCGGGCGCGTGATCTGCGAGGGGGCGCCGAGCCTCAAGAGCGAGTACCGGCTGGCGCGGTAGGCGGCTACGGCGTCGCCAACCTCTGCCGAATCAGTTTCTTGTCGATCTTGCCGGTCGCTCCCAGGGGAATGTCATCGACGAATCGCACCTCGTCGGGCATCCACCAGCGCGCGATCTTGCCATCGAGAAAGGCCAGGAACTCGGCGGCCGTCGCGGCCTCGCCATCATGCAGCTTGACCAGCAGCAACGGCCGCTCGTCCCATTTGGGGTGAGCGACGCCGATCACCGCCGCCATCAGGGCCTTGGGGTGGCCGGCGGCGATGTTCTCGATCTCGATGGAGCTGATCCATTCGCCGCCGGACTTGATGACATCCTTGGCCCGGTCGGTGATCCGCATGTAGCCAGCGGCATCGATGGTGGCCACGTCGCCGGTGTCGAAGAAACCTTCTTCGTCGAGGATCTCCCCGCCCTCGTCCTTGAAATAGCGGCCGGCGATGAACGGCCCCTTGATCTGAAGGCGTCCGAAGGTCACGCCGTCGTGCGGTTGTTCCGCCCCCTCATCACCCACGAGCTTCAACTCAACGCCCATCGGCGGGCGGCCCTGCTTGAGCTTGTAGGGCATCTGCTCGTCGAAGGAGAGGGCGGCGATCTCCGGGGTGGGCGTCGACAGGGTGCCCAGCGGCGAGGTCTCGGTCATCCCCCAGGCGTGCACCACCTCGACCCCGTAGTCGTCGTGGAAGGCGCGGATAATCGCCTCGGGGACGGCCGAGCCGCCGATCACCACCCGCTTGAGGGTGGTCAGCCGCTCGCCGCTCGCCTTGAGGTGGGCCAGCAGCATCTGCCAGACGGTGGGCACGGCGGCCGAGAAGGTGACGGCCTCGGTCTCCAGCAGCTCCAGGATCGAGGCCCCGTCCATTTTCGGGCCCGGCATGACCAGCTTGGCTCCCACCGCCGGGCAGGAGAAGGTCAGGCCCCAGGCGTTGGCGTGGAACATCGGCACCACGGCCAGCACCGTGTCGCGCACCGAAAGACCCATGACATCGTGCTGCAGGGTGACCAGGGTGTGCAGGAAGTTGGAGCGGTGGGAATAGAGGACCCCCTTGGGGTTGCCGGTGGTGCCCGAGGTGTAGCAGAGGCCGCAGGCGGCCTCTTCGCCAAAGCCGCCCCAGGCGCAGTCGGCGCCGTTGGCCTCGATCAGGGTCTCCGAGGAGACGGCGCCCTCCAGGCCCACATCCCTCATGTGGCCTTCGTCGGTGAGGACGATGAACCGCTCCATCGACGGCATTTTGGCGCGGTTCTCGATCAGGGTCGGCAGGAAGGTCAGGTCGGTAAAGATGATTCGGTCGCCGGCGTGATTGATGATGTAGCAGAGCTGGTCGGCGAACAGGCGGGGGTTGAGGGTGTGGCAGACCGCGCCGATACCCATGATGGCGTACCAGGCCTCCATGTGTCGGCCCGAATTCCAGGCCAGGGTGGCGACCCGGTCGCCCGGCCCGATCCCCAGCCCCAGCAGGGCGTTGGAGAGGCGCTTGGCCCGCTCGCGTATCTCGCCGTAGGTGGTCCGCACGATCGGCCCCTCCACCGAGCGGGTCACAACCTCGCGGCCGGCGTGCCATTCGGCGGCGTGATCGAGGATCTTGTCCACGGTCAGCGGCCAGTCCTGCATCAGCCCGCGCATGGGCGCCCTCCCCTTATATTGGCGTCACGGATAGAGCCGCCGGCTGGTCCAGCCCTCGCCGGCCCGTTCAAACGCCACCCGCTCGTGCAGGCGGAACGGCCGGTTGCGCCAGAACTCGATGGTCCGCGGCCTCACGCGGTAGCCCGACCAGTGAGGCGGGCGCGGAACCTTTCCCAGGCCGAACTTCAGGCCAAATTCGGCCACCCGCCTTTCCAGGGCGAAGCGATCCGGCATCTCCGCCGACTGGTCCGAGGCCCAGGCCCCGATCTGGGCGCCGCGGGCGCGGGTGGCGAAATAGGCGTCGGCCTCCTTGGGCGTCACCGGCTCGACATCGCCGCGCACCCGCACCGACCGGCGCAGCGATTTCCAGTGGAAGGCGAGCGCCGCCTGGGGGCTGGCGGCCAGCTCGCGGCCCTTGGCGCTCAGGGTGTTGGAGTAGAAGACGAAACCGGCCGCATCGACGCCCTTGAGCAGGACCATGCGGCAATCGGGAAGACCGTCCGCGTCCACGGTGGCCAGGGCCATGGCGTTGGCGTCATTGGGTTCGGCCGCCGCCGCCTCGCGCAGCCAGGCCTGGAAAAGGGCGATGGGATCGCGCGCATCGAGCCCAGCCAGCGCCGCATCGCCCTCGTCGGCGAGGGAGACGGGAATGAGGGGCGCATCGTTCATGGCCATCGCTATAGAACAAGCCCGCCATATTTTCGATTGCCCGCGAAAATGCGCTACGGTCGAGCGCCATGTCGCACAACACCTTCGGCCACCTGTTCCGCGTCACCACCTGGGGCGAGAGTCACGGGCCAGCGCTCGGCTGCGTCATCGACGGCTGCCCGCCGGGCCTGCCGCTCAAGGCGGCGGACATCCAGGCGAGGCTGGATAGCCGCCGGCCGGGCCAGGGCCGGTTCGTCACCCAGCGGCGGGAACCCGACACGGTCCGCATCCTGTCGGGCGTATTCGAGGATAGGCGGACGGGCGGCCAGGTGACCACCGGAACCCCGATCTCCCTGATCATCGACAACCTGGATCAGCGGCCGCGCGACTATGCCGACATCGCCACCGCCTTTCGCCCCGGTCACGCCGACTGGAGCTATTTCGCCAAATACGGGGTGCGCGACCATCGCGGCGGCGGCCGGGCGTCGGCGCGCGAGACGGCGGCGCGGGTGGCGGCCGGGGCGGTGGCGCGCCTCATTCTCGGCGAGGCGGTGACGGTGCGCGGCGCCCTCATTCAGATCGGGCCGCACGCGATCGATCGCGGGCGCTGGGACTGGGGCCAGACGGGCCAGAACCCCTTCTGGTCGCCGGACGCCGGCATCGTCGCGGGGTGGGAAGAGCATCTGGAGGCGACCCGCAAGGCCGGGTCCTCCACCGGGGCGGTGGTGGAGGTCGAGGCGGCGGGCGTGCCGGCCGGCTGGGGCGCGCCGGTCTATGGCAAGCTGGACGCCGAGTTGGCCGGGGCCCTGATGTCGATCAACGCCGCCAAGGGGGTGGAGATCGGTTCGGGCTTCGCCGCCGCCGCCCTCACCGGCGAAGACAACGCCGACGAGATGCGGGCCGGGGCCGACGGGCCGGTCTTCCTGGCCAACAACGCCGGCGGGATACTGGGTGGTATTTCCACCGGCCAGAGCGTGGTCGCCCGCGTCGCCTTCAAGCCCACCTCCTCGATCCTCACCCCGCGTTTGGCGATCGACGAGGCGGGCGAAGAAATCGAGGTCCGCACCACCGGGCGCCACGATCCGTGCGTCGGCATTCGCGCCGTGCCGGTCGTCGAAGCCATGACCGCCTGCGTCCTGGCCGACGCCTTTCTTCGCCATCGCGGCCAGACCGGCGGCGGCGCATTCGCCCCAGGGTCGCGGGAGCGGAAGTAGATCGTCAGCGCGACAACTGGGCGGCGATCGCCGCCGACCGAACGATGAGGATTGTCATGCGTCACCCCCTGAAAAGCACCGCGGTCCACCGGCGAATCCTGGCCCTGAGTACGCCTGGGGCGCCTCGGTGGCCCACTTACAACGGCGTCTCCAAACTGGTGGGAACCAGCCCGTCCGGGCGGGTGAAGGTTTTCGTCGATCCCTCGCTGGGCGCGCCGGGGCTCGAGAACGCCCGGGCCCTGCTGACCGACGCCGACCGCGTGGCGAGCGCCAACGACGCGCTGTTCGGAACGGTCGGCGGCCCGGTCGCGGTGATCGTCTTCGCCCTGGGCGGGGCGACCGACGGTACCGGCGGGGCGGACCACGACGGCTGCGACTATGCCAGCGGGGCGGCGATCGAGGTGTGCGCCGCCTTCGGCCAGGGCGCCCGCGTGTCGGCCCTCTTCGAGGCCGAACTGAGCGAGTGCTCCATGGGCGGCAGCCTGTGCGGGGTCAGCACCGGCGAAGCCCTGTCGCGTTGGTGCGCGGCGGCGACCTCGAACAACGCCCTGGCCGACTTCGCCACCGCGCCGCAATGGGCGGCGGACGGCATGGCCGATTTCGTCGACACGGTCGATCCCACCGATCAGAACGCCGACAGCACGGGTTGCGGCATGGCCTTCATCTCCTGGCTGAAGAGCCGCGGACACGGCCTGGACCAGATCGCCAGGGCAATGGCGGCGGCCGGCGAAGGCGGGACATTGGCCCAGCTTTTCGCCACCCTGACCGCCGAGCCGGCGGCCAGCGCGTGGCCCAAGTTCCAGGCGGCCCTCAAGGCTCTCCCCCACGGGGTGACCACCGACGATCCCTTCGGCTGAAGTGTCAACAGTCCAGCGCGCAACTTTCACCCACCGTCGGGCGCGAGACGGCGACCCGGCGCAGGGTGGGAAAGGCCGGTTTAAGGCGGGCGGCGAAGAAGGCGCACAGGGCCTCCAAGGTCGGGCTCTCCAAGCCTTGGTGATCGTTGAGCAGGGAATGGTCGAGCTCGCCGGCCACCGCCTTCAGCGCCTGGTCCAGGAGCGCCAGATCGCCCACCCAGCCCACCGGCCCGGCCGCGGGCCCGCGCAGCGTCGCCTCGACGCGGAAGGAATGGCCGTGCAGGCGCGTGTAGGGCCCCTCCGGCGGCCCGCCGGGCAGGCGATGGGCGGCGTCGAAGGCGGCGGCCTTGGTGATCTCGAAAATCGGCTGGGTCATCGGCTCTTCAATGTCGATTCGATCCGCCGATCGGGAACGAACCAGATCAGGGCGACGCCGATATAGACCGCGATAACGATCCACGGCCGGACGAAGGCCGCGCCGATGGCCGAGACGTAGAGCAGGAGGGTGACCCTTTCCTTCCACCGCGAACCGGTGGCCGCCGCCAATCGGACGTTGCCCTCCACACCGATGATGGCCCCTTCGAGCAGCACAAAGGCGATGACGGCCAGGGAGAGCACTGCGCCGTAGGTCGCGGTGGGCAGGGAGGCAAAGCTGGTTTCATCGACCCAGCGGATCGCGAATGGCACGAGGGAAAGCCAGAACAGCACAAACAGGTTGGCCCACAGGACCCGGCCGTTAATCCGTTCGGCGGCGCTGAGCACATGATGGTGGTTGTTCCAGGACAGCCCGATATTGGCGAAACTCAAGGCATAGGCCAGGAACACCGGGGCGCGCGCCGTGAGGTCGGCGAGGCTGGCGCCGGCCGGGGTCCTCAGCTGCAGGACCATGATGGTGATGATGATCGCCATCACCCCATCGCTGAACGCTTCGAGGCGCCGCTTGTCCATCGTCGCCCTTACCTTTCCGGCCGGCCGCTCACCGCAGGCCCACGTATTTGTGGGTCTGGACGCTCAAGCGCCAGCGGGGGTGGGCCAGGCAATAGGCCACCGCCGCCTCCGTCGCCGCCGCGCGGTCCGGGCCGTCCATGGGCTGCAGAAAGAAGCGTTCGAAATCCAGCCCCTCGAACCGCGCGGGATCGACCCCGGCCTGCGGATAGACCAGCTTCAATTCCTGACCGCGTCTCTGGGCCAGGGGGGCGTCGGCCTTGGGGCTGACGCAGATCCAGTCGAGGCCCGGCGGGGCGGCGAGGGTTCCGTTGGTCTCCACGGCGATCTCGAAACCGCGTTCGTGAAGGGCGGCGATCAGCGCCGCGTCGAGCTGCAGCAGGGGCTCGCCGCCGGTGCACACCACCAGGGCGCCCGACGCCCCACCGCTCCACGTCGCCGCCACCGCGCCGGCCAGGTCGGCCGCCGACGCGAACTTGCCGCCGCCCGGTCCGTCGGTCCCCACGAAGTCGGTGTCGCAGAAATCGCACGTCGCGCCGGCGCGATCGGCCTCGCGCCCCGACCACAGGTTGCAGCCGGCGAAGCGGCAGAACACCGCCGCGCGGCCGGCCTGGCCGCCCTCGCCCTGCAGGGTGAGATAGATCTCCTTGACCGCATAGGTCATGCCAAGGCCGCCTGGGGATCGAGGGCGGGGCGACCGCTCGCCGTCCATTCGTCCCAGCCGCGCGCCCGCAGCGCGCAGGCCGGGCAGGCGCCGCAGCCACGGCCCCAGTCGTGGTCCGCCTGGCGGTCGCCTAGATAGCAGGTGTGGCTGTGCTCGACGATCAGATCGACCAGAGCCTCGCCGCCCAGGCCCTTGGCCAGCGCCCAGGTCTGGGCCTTGGTCAGGGCCATCAGCGGGGTGGCGATATGGAACGCCCGCTCCATGCCGAGGTTGAGGGCGCACTCCAGGGCGTCCAGGGTGGCGCGCCGGCAGTCGGGGTAGCCGGAGTAATCGGTCTCGCACATGCCGCCGACCAGCACCTTCAGATCGCGACGGTCAGCCAGAGCGGCGGCGTAGGTGAAAAACACCAGGTTGCGGCCGGGAACGTAGGTGGTGGGCAGGCCCCGCTCCGTCGTCTCGATGGCCTGTTCGCCGGTCATCGCGGTCTCGCCAATATCGCCGAAGGCGCGGATGTCGAGCAGGTGGTCGGACCCGAGACGCGCGCTCCAGTCGGGAAAGGCGCGATGAAGGCCGTCGCGCAGCCGATCGCGCGCCTTCAGTTCGACAACGTGCCGCTGGCCGTAGTCGAACCCGACCGTCTCGACCCGCACGTAGCGGGCAAGCGCCCAGGCCAGGCAGACGGTGGAATCCTGGCCGCCGGAAAAGAGCACCAGGGCGCTATCGGGGGATGAGGCCATGGGCGCGCGTCTTATACGAGCCCAGACGCGCTAGAAACCGGGCGCACTAGAAACCGGGCGGCGGCCTTCGGCCATGGGTCGCCTGCTCAAAGGCGTAGCCGAGGCTGAGCAGCCGCGCCTCGGACCAGGCCGGGCCGATGAGCGAGAGGCCAACCGGCAGGCCGCTGACCTCGCCCATGGGGACGGTGAGATGCGGATAGCCGGCCACCGCCGCCAACTGGCCGGCGTCGCCGCTCACCGCGTGGTCGCCCAGCACCTCGTCGATCACCCAGGGCGGGGCCAGGGTCGGGGCGACCAGGGCGACCACGGCGTTCGTTTGCAGCATCCGGTCGATCCCCTCGGCGCCCGCGAGCCGGCGTCCGGTCGCCAAGGCCTGGAGATAATCCGGGTCGGAGAGACCCTTGGTCTTTTCCGCGGCCTCGAAGATTTCCTGACCGGAGAATGGCATCTCCTGGTCGGCGTGGGCGCGGTCGAAGGCGATCAAGCCAGCCAGGGTGCGGGTCTTGACCCGGGCCGGCGAGGTCGAAGCCAGATAGGCGTTCACCCCGGCCTTGAACTCGGTGTTGAGGACCGTCTGCTCGGCGTCGTCGAGCGCCTTGCCGCCCGGATCGTCCTTGATCTCCACCAGGACCGCGCCAGCGGCGCGCAAAGCCGCAAGCGCCGCCTCGAACACCGTGTCGGTCTGGGGATGGAAGGCGGCCGAAAACCGCATGACGCCGATCCGCGCGCCCTTCAGCGAACCGGCGTCGAGGGCGGCGGCGTAGTCGATCTTGCGGGCGTCGGCCTCGCGGGTGGCCGGATCGGCGGGATCGGTCCCGGCGATGACGCCGAGCAGGATGGCCGTGTCCCGGACCGTCGGGGCGATCGGCCCGGCGGTGTCCTGGCTGACGCTGATCGGCACGATAAAGGTGCGCGAGACCAGGCCCACGGTGGGTTTCAGCCCGACCAGGCCCTGCACGGCCGCCGGGCAGGTGATCGAGCCGTCGGTCTCGGTGCCGATGGCGGCGGCGGCGAAGCCGGCCGCCACGGCCGCGGCGCTCCCGGCGCTGGAGCCGCAGGGGCTGCGGCGGGTATCGTAGGGATTGAGCGTCTGGCCGCCCACCGCGCTCCAGCCGCTGGAGGCATGGGCCGAGCGGAAATTGGCCCATTCGGAGAGGTTGGCCTTGCCCAGGATCACCGCCCCGGCGTCGGTGAGGCGCCTGACCAGCGGCGCGTCGCGACCGGTGACATTGTCCTTCAGGGCCAGCGACCCGGCCGTGGTCGCCGTGTCGTCGGCCGATTCGATATTGTCCTTCAAAAGGATGGGTATGCCGTGCAGGGGTCCGCGCACATGGCCCCTCGCCCGCTCCGCGTCGAGTTCGCGGGCGTCGGCCAAGGCGTGGGGATTGAGGGCGATGACCGCGCGCAGCGCCCGTCCCGCGCGATCGTCCCTGGCGATCTTGCGCTCGAATCCGGCGGTCAGCCCGGCCGCGGTGACCTGGCCGGCGCGCTCGGCCCGTTGCAGCCCGCCGATCGAGGCGCCCTCGGCCCGCGCGCCCGCCGCCAGGAGAATCAGGGCGCCCACGCCGGCGGCCCGGAGCGGCAAGGTCATTCTGTTCATGGCTCATGGTTCATCGCCCCGCTCGGCTTGGCAAGAGCGGGCGCCGTCGCTATCTGCGGCGCGACTCCCCACCCCTTTCCCCTCTTTTAAGGACGCTTCAGCGCCGCCATGGCCGCCCAATACATTTTTCAGATGCAGGGTCTTTCGAAGACCTACCCCGGCGGCAAGAAGGTGTTCGAGAACATCTGGCTGTCCTTTTATCCGGACGCCAAGATCGGCGTGGTGGGGGTCAACGGCTCGGGCAAATCGACCCTGCTCAAGATCATGGCCGGCCTCGACAGGGAGTTCAACGGTGAGGCCAAGCCGCTCGATGGCACTCGCATGGGCTACCTGGAGCAGGAGCCCCACCTCGACCCGGCCCTCGACGTGTGGGGCAACGTCATCGCCTGGTGCGATGAGAAGAAAACCTTCGACGCCTACAACGCGGTCGCCGCCAAACTGGGCGAGGACTATTCCGAGGCGCTGATGGAGGAGATGACCGCCCTCCAGGAGAAGATCGACGCCGGCGATCTGTGGGACATCGATTCGAAGATCGAGATGGCCATGGACGCCCTGCGCTGCCCGCCCGACGACGCGCCGGTCAACAATCTCTCGGGCGGCGAGCGGCGGCGCGTCGCCCTGGCCCGGCTGCTCCTCTCAAAGCCCGACATGCTGCTGCTGGACGAGCCCACCAACCACCTGGACGCCGAATCGGTGGCCTGGCTGCAGCACCATCTGGAGACCTTCCCCGGCTGCGTGATCCTGGTCACCCACGACCGCTATTTCCTCGATCAGGTGACCAAATGGACGCTGGAACTCGATCGCGGCAAGGGCGTGCCCTACGAGGGCAACTACTCCGGCTGGCTGGAGCAGAAGGAAAAGCGGGTCCGCCAGGAGCAGTCCGAGAGCGCGGCGCGTCAGCGCGCCATGGCCCGCGAACTGGAATGGGTGCGCGCCTCGGCCAAGGCCCGCCAGGCCAAGTCCAAGGCCCGCCTGGCCGCCTACGACGAAATGGTCAACCAGCAGGAGCGCGAGAAACAGAGCTTCGCCACCATCCAGATTCCTCCCGGCCCGCGCCTTGGCCAGGTGGTGATCGAGGTCGAGGGGCTGGAAAAGGAATACGGCGACAAGGTCCTCTTCAAGGATCTTTCCTTCAAGCTGCCGCCCAACGGCATCGTCGGGGTGATCGGGCCCAACGGGGCGGGCAAATCGACCCTGTTCAAGCTGATCACCGGTGCCGAACAGCCCGACGCCGGCAAGATCCGCCTGGGCGAGACGGTCAAGCTCGCCTACGTCGACCAGAGCCGCGACGACCTCGACGCCGGCAAGACCGTCTGGCAGGTGATCAGCGGCGGCCTCGACGTGATGAAGATCGGCAATCGCGAGCTGGTCAGCCGCTCCTATGTCGGCTCGTTCAACTTCAAGGGCGGCGACCAGCAGAAGAAAGTCGGCCAGCTTTCCGGCGGCGAGCGCAACCGCGTCCACTTGGCCAAGACCCTCACCGAGGGCGGCAACGTCATCCTCCTCGACGAGCCGACCAACGACCTGGACATCGAGACCCTGCAGAACCTGGAGGACGCCCTCGAACAGTTCGCCGGCTGCGCGGTGGTGATCAGCCACGACCGCTGGTTCCTCGATCGCCTGTGCACCCACATCCTGGCCTTCGAGGGCGACAGCCACGTCGAATGGTTCGAGGGCAATTTTGAAGCCTATGAGGAAGACAAGAAGCGGCGGCTGGGGGCCGACAGCCTGATCCCCCACCGGATCAAGTTCCAGAAGTTCGGGCGGTAGCGCGGTTCCCTCAGCCCCGGCCGTATAGCCTCTGGACATTATCGCCATCGTCTGGCTATAATTCGCGCATGTCGGCACATAGCGTTGCGCAAGCCCGGGACCAATTCTCCGCCCTGATCGACCGAGCCTTGAACGGCGAAGAGGTCGTGATCACGCGGCATGGCCACCCGGTGGTCGAGTTGAAGGCGGTTGTCCAACAGGGCCGCCCGATGACCGAAGAGGACATCCAATGGCTGCGCCAACGGCGGGTGGGGCGGCGGATCGAGGGGCTCGATGCGGGTCAGTTCGTCAGCGACATGAGGGACGAGGACGATGAGCGTCTACTTCGACGCTAGCGTCCTCGTTTCGCTGTTTATCGACGATGATTCGAACGAGAGGGCCGAGGCGTATCTGCGCGACGCTTCGCCCACCGTATGTCTGAGCGATTTCGCGGCGGCGGAGTTTTCCTCCGCCCTGAACCGGCGGGTTCGCATGGGTCTGCTGGCGGCTCGTGAGGCCCGCGCCGCATTCGGCGAATTCGACATTTGGAGAACTCGCGGCGTCATCCGTATGGAGGCCACGGCGGCCGATATCGCCACGGCGGACTCCTACCTTCGTCGCCTGGACTTGCCGCTGCGAACCCCCGACGCCCTCCACATCGCCATCGCCGACAG
Source organism: Caulobacterales bacterium (assembly GCA_038225765.1). Lineage (GTDB taxonomy): Bacteria > Pseudomonadota > Alphaproteobacteria > Caulobacterales > Caulobacteraceae > Acaudatibacter. The sequence goes on from JBBRQW010000022.1 coordinate 20,073, forward strand.
GGTCGTCGCGCCCTTGGCCACGTTCGACAAGAAAATGGCCGAATGCGCGAAGACGCTCGGCGTGGCCGTCGCGGCGATCTGATTGATCCTTGCGAACGCCACCTATAACACGCGTTTGAATTCGGCGCCCCCAACCCATCGCCCGCCGACGCACAGCACGCGAGGAACCTCCCATGACCGCCATCAACGCCGTGACCGACTATGCGCTGGAAGGCGAGGTCGGGATCATCACCCTCAATTCGCCACCGGTGAACGCCCTCTCCGCCGCCGTGCGCGACGGGATCGTCGGGGGGATGGAAAAGGCGGTGAGCGATGCGGGCGCCAAGGCGATCGTCCTCATCTGCGAGGGGCGGACCTTCATCGCCGGAGCCGACATCACCGAATTCGGCGGGCCCATGAAAGGCGCGAGCCTGTTCGCGGTCGAGGACGCCATCGAGGGCGCGCCAAAGCCGGTGATCGCGGCCATCCACGGCACCGCCCTGGGCGGCGGGCTGGAGGTGGCGCTGGCCTGCCACTACCGCGTCGCCGTCCCCTCGGCGAAGTGCGGCCTGCCGGAAGTGGCGCTGGGCCTGCTGCCCGGCGCCGGAGGCACCCAGCGCCTGCCGCGCATCGTCGGGGTGGAAAAGGCCCTGACCATGGTGACCAGCGGCCAGCACGTGCCGGCCAGGCAATGCCTGGATATGGGCCTGGTCGATGAGATCGTCCCGGAGGGCGAACTGCGCGCCGGCGCCATCGCCTTCGCCCGCAAGGTGGTCGCCGAGGGCCGGCCGCTCAAGAAGGTCCGGGACCTGAATGACAAGATGGAGGCGGCGCGCGGCCACCCCGAGATCTTCGCCGACTTCCGCAAAGCCAACGCCCGCAAGTTCCGGGGATTCCTGGCCCCGGAGAACAACATCCGCTGCATCGAGGCGGCGGTGAACGAGCCGTTCGAGGAGGGGCTCAAGACCGAACGCAAGCTGTTCATGGAGCTGATGACCGGCCCGCAGAGCGCCGCCCAGCGCTACGCCTTCTTCGCCGAACGCCAGGCGGCCAAGGTTCCCGACGTGCCCGACGACACGCCGCTCATTCCGATCAACAGCGTCGGCATTCTGGGCGCCGGCACCATGGGCGGCGGCATCGCCATGAACTTCGCCAGCGCCGGCATTCCAGTGACCATCGTGGAGGTCAAGCAGGAGGCTCTCGACCGCGGCCTCGCCACCATCCGCAAGAACTACGAGCGCACCGCCGCGCGCGGCGGCATCACCGCCGCCGAGGTGGAAAAGCGGGTCGCCCTGATCACCGGCTCGCTGGACATGACCGCCTTCGAGGACGCCGACCTGATCATCGAGGCGGTGTTCGAGCGCATGGACATCAAGAAGGACGTGTTCGCCAAACTGGACGCCATCTGCAAGCCGGGCGCGATCCTGGCCACCAACACCTCCTACCTCAACATCGACGAGATCGCCTCGGCGACGAAGCGGCCCGAATGGGTGATCGGCCTGCATTTCTTCTCGCCGGCCAATGTGATGCGGCTCTTGGAGGTGATTCGCGCCGATCACACCTCCAAGAGCGTCATCGCCACGGCCATGAAGCTCGCCAAAAAGATCGGCAAGGTGGCCGTGCTGGTCGGCGTCGCGCCGGGGTTCGTAGGCAACCGCATGCTCGCCCAGCGCCAGCGCGAGGCCCAGAAGCTGGTCATGGAAGGCGCCATGCCCTGGGACGTCGACCGCGTCCTCTACGATTTCGGCTTTCCCATGGGCCCGTTCGCCATGAGCGATCTGGCGGGCCTGGACATCGGCTGGGTCAAGGAGGCCTCCAAGGGTGAGACCATCCGCGATGTCCTGTGCGAAATGGACCGCCGCGGCCAGAAGACCGGGGCCGGCTATTACGACTACGACGACAACCGCGTCGCCCATCCCTCGCCGGTGACCGAGAAGATCATCAAGGACTTCGCCGCCAAATCGGGGGTCAACCCGCGTCAAATCTCCGACGAGGAGATCCTGGAGCGCTGCGTCTATCCGATGATCAACGAGGGGGCGAAGATCCTGGAGGACGGCAAGGCCACCCGCGCCTCGGACATCGATGTGGTGTGGGAGAACGGCTACGGCTGGCCGGTCTATCGCGGCGGCCCGATGTTCTTCGGCGACCAGATCGGCCTGGACAAGGTGCTGGCCAAGATGACCTCGTTCCAGGCTCAGATGGGCGATGCGTTCAAGCCCGCCGCCCTGCTGGACAAACTGGTCGCCGAAGGCAAGGGCTTCCAGAGCCTCTAATGGAAGTCCCGGCTGCGGACGAGCCGCGCGATCGGGCCGCCTTCATTCTTCATCTCCGCGAGCCGCCCTGACAGGTCGGTGAAGCGTTCGGCGACCACATGGATCACCTCGCCGGCCCGTTGCAGGCGTCCATGGACGACCAGGAAGGCCGAACCCATCACCGCCCGGCGGTTGGCGGTGAACACATCCTTCCAGACCACCGCGTTGGCCGAGCCGGTCTCGTCCTCCAGGGTGACGAACACCACCCCCTTGGCGGTCCCCGGCCGCTGGCGGATCAGCACCAGGCCGCCGACGCTTAATCGGCACCCATCCTTCATGTCCTTGAGGCCGGCGGCGGCGACCGCGCCCAGGCCGGTCAGCAGCGGCCGGAAGAAGGCGCAGGGATGAGCTTTCAGGGACAGGCCGGCGGTGCGGTAGTCTTCCGCCACATGGGCCGGGAGGGCCATGGTCGGCAGGTGGAAACCTTCTTCCGCCGGCGCGCCCATCAGCGCCAGCAGCGGCGCCTCGCCCTCCACCTTAACCTCCGGCGCCAGGGCCTTCACCGCCCACAACCCGGCGCGGCGGTCCATCCCCAGCGAGCGCAGGGCGTCGGCTTCGGCGAGCAATTCCAGGCTCTGGCGGCTCAAGGCCGCGCGCCGGGCGAGGTCGTCGAGGGTGCGCGCCCCAGCCGTCCGCGCCGCGATCAGCCGCACGGCCTTTTCCCGCTTGAGCCCACGGATTTGCCGCAAGCCCAAGCGGACGGCGCTTTGCCCGATGAGTTGCGCTCCGTCCCCTACGCTTCCCAATTCCTCCAGCCCACAATCCCACCCACTCGCCATCACGTCGGCGGGCCGCACCTCGACGCCGTGTTCGCGGGCGTCGCGGACCAGTTGGGCGGGCTGGTAAAAGCCCATGGGCTGGCTGTTCAGCATGGCGGCGCAGAACACGTCAGGGTGATGGTGTTTGATCCAGGCCGAAACGTAGACCAGCTTGGCGAAGCTCACCGCGTGGCTTTCGGGAAAGCCGTAGGAGCCGAAACCCTCGATCTGGCGAAAGCAGCGCTGGGCGAAATCCGCCGCGTAGCCGCGACCGACCATGCCGTCCACGAACTTGGCGCCATAGACCCCCACGTCGCCATAGTGACGGAAGGTGGCCATGGCCCGGCGCAGGCCGTTGGCCTCCTCGGGGGTGAACCTGGCCGCCTCCATGGCCAGGCGCATGGCCTGTTCCTGGAACAGCGGCACGCCCAGGGTCTTGCCGAGCACCGCCTTCAGTTCATCGGCGGGGCCGTGCTCGGGCGAAGGGGCGGGATAGTCCACCGCCTCGATCCCCTCGCGCCGCCGCAGATAGGGGTGGACCATGTCGCCCTGGATGGGGCCGGGGCGCACGATCGCCACCTCGATGACCAGGTCGTAGAACCGGCGGGGCTTGAGCCTGGGCAGCATGGACATCTGGGCCCGGCTTTCCACCTGGAAGACCCCCACCGAATCGGCCCGGCTCAGCATGTCGTAAACGCCCCGGTCTCCCTCGGGGATGGCGGCCATGTCGGCGACGCCCAGGGCGTCCATGGCCTTCTTGATGGCGGTGAGCATGCCGAGCGCCAGCACATCGACCTTCATCAGGCCCAGGGCGTCGATGTCGTCCTTGTCCCACTCCAGGAAGGTGCGGTCCTTCATGGCGGCGTTGCCGATGGGGACGGTCTCGTCCAGCCGCCGCTTGGTGAGCACGAAGCCGCCCACGTGCTGCGACAGGTGGCGGGGAAAGCCGAGGATCTCGGTGGCCAGGGCAGTGGCGCGGCGGATGTCCGGGCTCGCCGGATCGAGGCCCGCCTGGCGAATGTGATCGTCGGGGATGCCGTCGCCCCAGCTTCCCCACACCGTGCCGGCCAGGGCGGCGGTGACATCTTCGGTCAGCCCCAACGCCTTGCCGACATCGCGGATGGCGCTGCGCGGGCGGTAGTGGATGACGGTGGCGCAGATCGCCGCCCGTTCGCGGCCATACCGCTTGTACACATACTGCATCACCTCCTCGCGCCGTTCGTGCTCAAAATCGACGTCGATGTCCGGCGGCTCGTCGCGCTCCCTGGAGATGAAGCGGGCAAAGAGGAGATCGTGGTCGGGGGCGGTGGGATCGACCGCCGTGACGCCCAGGCAGAAACAGACCACCGAATTGGCCGCCGAGCCGCGACCCTGGCAGAGGATGCCCTGTCCCCTGGCCCAGCGGACGATGTCGTGGACGGTGAGGAAGTAGTTCGGATAATTCAGTTCCTCGATCAGGGCGAGTTCGTGCCGCAGAGTGGCCTTCACGCTCTCCGGCGCGCCGGCCGGGTAGCGCCAGTCCGCGCCCGCCCAGGCCAGGTCGGCAAGGTGCTGGTTCGCGCTCTTGCCCGGCGGCACGGGCTCGTCGGGGTATTCGTATTTCAACTGGCCAAGGTCGAAGCCGACTCGCCCCGCCACCTCGACGGTTCGCGCCACCGCCTCCGGCCAGCGGGCGAACAGCCGGGCCATCTCGGCGCCCGATTTGACATGCCGCTCGGCGTTGGCTTCCAGCCGCAGCCCCGCCTCGCTGATGGCGCAGCCCTCGCGGATGCAGGTGAGAATATCCTGCAAAGGCCGGCGCTCGGGGGCGTGATAGAAGACATCGTTGACGGCCACCATCGGCGCGCCGGTGGCGCGGGCCAGGGCGTCGAGAGCGGCCACGCGCTTCAAATCCTGGGCGGCGTAGGGCCGGGCGGCGGCGAGCCAGGCGCGGCCGGTGAATTCTCCCGCGAGGCGTTTCAGCGGGGCCTCAAAGTCGCCGTCCAGGCGGGGCGGCGGGATGACCAGGATCGACTGGCCCTCGCCATGCTCCAAAAGATCGCCGCCGGTGAGGTGGCATTCGCCCTTCCTGGCCCGCCGCTGGCCCAGGGTGAGCAGGCGGGTCAGCCGCCCCCACGCCTCCCGGTCGGCGGGATAGCAGAGCACGCTGGGGGTCCCGTCGGCGAAATCCAGGCGGGCGCCGGTCAGCACCTTCTGGCCGATCTCTCGCCCTTTCGCCCACGCCCGCACCACCCCGGCCACGGTGTTGCGGTCGGCGATCCCGATCGCCGCCAGCCCCAGCGCCTTGGCCGCGATCACCAGCTCTTCCGGATGCGAAGCGCCGCGCAGAAAGCCGTAGTTGGTGGTGACTTGGAGTTCGGCGTAGGTCATGGCTCACCCGAAAAGGCCATGCATCCACCATTTGGCGGGGGCGCCGCCGGTGTGGAGGCCGGCGCGGAAGAGCCAGAAGCGGCCACCGGCTTCGTCCTCGACCCGGTAATAGTCGCGCACCAGGACGGGATCGGCGGCTTGGTCGAAGGCCAACCGCCACCATTCCCGCGCCAGGCGCTCGGGGCCCTCGGCGCGGCGGACGCGGTGAGCCACGCCCCGCCAGCGGAAGAAGACCGGCGGATCGTCCGGCACGGGAGCGATGGCCTCGATGGGTTCGGGGCGGCTGAACAGGCGCAGGGGACGCGGACGCTTCAGGTCCCAATCCGCGACGTGCGAAACCGACAGGGGTGGGCGGCGGGCCGCCACGCATTCGGGGGCGTGGCTGGGATAAGGCTCGGCGCGCCACACCGCATCGACGCCCAGACGACCAACGAGACGATCGACCAAGGGGGCGATCGCCTCTTCCGGCGCGCCCTCGCCGCCGCCTTCCAGGGATGGCTGGCGCGGCGAGAGGCGCTCGACCGCCTCGGCGGCCAGGGTGACCACCTCGATTCCGAAGCCGGGATCGACGCTCTCCAGATGCGGCGCGAAGAGGCGGGCGATGCGATCCGCCTCGCGGCCGGCCAGGGAAAGTCCGATGGAAAGGCGCTGGGCCACGCCGTCCAGGCGATGGAAACAGAGTTCGAAGCGCCGCGCCCCCCGGCTCTCCGCCTCCAGGCGCGCGCAGAGCCGGCCGGCGATGTCGCCGGCGGCGCGGGCCAGATCGCCCGGCGTGCTGATCGGCTCGGCGAAGGCCAGGCGGGCGAACCAGGGATTGGGCGGGCGGCGAAAGACAAGGGCTTCCTCGGCGCGGCCGAGGGCCTGGTCCAGGCGCCGCACGACGCCTGGGCCGAAGCGGCGGGTGAGCTGGGCGCGCGGCGTCCCGGCCAGGGCGCCGATGGTGGTCAGGCCCAGGCGGGCGAGCTGGGCGGCGGTCTCACCCTCCAGGCGCAGGGCGGGCGCCGGCAGGGGGGCCAGGCGGGCCATCTCCTCGCCCGAAGCGGCGAACATCGTCTCCTTTCCGAAACGGGCCAGGGCCCAGGCGGCCCCGGCCGTGCCCGCCGCCGCCACGCGGACGGGGACGCCGTTCGCCGCCAGGCGCGCCGCCAGGTCGCCCGCCATGGCCGCCTCGCCGCCCCACAGGTGGGCGACGCCGGTGATGTCCAGGAAGAGGCCGTCCGGCGGATCGAGGGCCACGGCGGGCGAAAAGCGGGCGCACCAGTCGCTCAAAGCCTCCAGCGCCGCGGCGTCGGCGGCCGGATCGGCCTCGGCGGTGATCAGTTCCGGAACCAGGGCGGTCGCGTCCGTGGCCTTCTGCCCGACGAACAATCCTAGCCCCGCCGCCCCCTCGTCCACCGCCGCCAGCCGCCGCGCGCCCCCCTCGGCGGCGATCAGGGCGAAAGCTTCACCCCGCGAGGCGGAGGGGTGGCGCCGTCTCCAGTTGGCGATCGCCCAGGCGGGCGACCACACGCAGAGGATGCGCTCCATCGCTCTTCTCCAAGATCCACGTTCCGCTCCGGCCGCCCCGGCAGCGCTCCAGGGTGACCCGCCAGCGCGGGGCGCCCAGGCCCGGCTCGCCGAACTCGGGTTCGCTCGGCGCGCCGGCGATCCTCCAGCGCGTCGTCGCCGCCGATCCGGCGCTCTGGCGTCGAGGCGCGCCGCCGAAAGGCCGGCGGCGGATGATGAAACCGGTGGCCCCGCCCCGCTCGCAGGCCAGCTGCAGGCGCCGGCCGCCGGTCAGATCCACCCGCTCCGCCTCGCCGATGGCGGCGGCGACGCCGGCGCATCCCAGGGCGTCCTCCAGGGCGGCCAGGGCCTGCGCCTCGCTGCCGGCCTTGACCTGGATCAGGCGGGCGGCCGGAAAGCCCAGGCCCGCCAGGCCGGGGGCATGAAGATCGTCCCGCCGCATCACCCACACCACCGCGCCTCGCGCGGCCAGGGGCGCGGCCAGGGCGGCGACGAAAGCGCTGGCCGCCGCCGCCGTCTCGACCTCCAGCCCCTCCCCCGCCATCTCGTGCCAGCGCCCCAGCGGCAGGCCGCCGCCGCCAAGCGCCTCGTCGAGGCCAAGATCGCCGAAGGAGAGGACCCCATGGTCAGGCGCGGTGGCGGCCAGGACGGCGATCTTCGCCCGCGCCTCCCTCAATCGCGCCTCGCGAGACATTCCAGTCGGACTCCATTTGTTCTCTTTTTGTTCTAGTCCGGGCTCTTGGAGAGTCAAGCGCAGGCTCTATGGTGAGGCATGACCTTCAAGCGCCTCCTGATCGCCAACCGCGGCGAGATCGCCATCCGGATCGCCCGCGCCGCGGCGGCCCTGGACATCCCCGCCGTCGCGGTGTTCGCCGCCGACGACGCCTTCTGCCTGCATGTGAAGACCGCCGACCGCGCCATCGCCCTTACCGGTTCAGGCCCGGCCGCCTACCTGGACATCGAGGCCATCCTCGCGGCGGCGCGGAGCGCCGACTGCGACGCGGTTCATCCCGGCTACGGCTTCCTGGCCGAGAACGCCGCCTTCGCCCGCGCCTGCGCCGCCGCCAAGATCGCCTTCATCGGCCCCTCGCCCGAGGCCCTCGAGAGGTTCGGCGACAAGGCCGCCGCCCGCGCCCTGGCCGCCAAATGCGGCGTGCCGGTCATCGCCGGCACGGCCGGCGCGGCGAGCCTCGCCGACCTTGAGGCCTTCTTCGCCGGCCTGCCGACCGGCGCGGCGATGATGATCAAGGCGACCCACGGTGGCGGCGGCCGGGGCATGCGGATGGTGCGCGAGGCCGGCGAGATCGAGGCGGCCTTCGCCGCCGCCGGCCGGGAGGCTCAGGCCGCCTTCGGCCACGGCGCCCTCTACGCCGAGCGCCTGATCGAGGGCGCCCGCCACATCGAGGTCCAGGTGGCCGGCGATCGGAGCGGGGTCCTGGCCATCGGCGACCGCGATGGCTCCCTGCAGCGCCGCCGCCAGAAGATCGTCGAGATCGCCCCGGCCCCGGACCTCGACGAGAAGACCCGCGCCGCCCTCCACGACGCGGCCGTCACCCTGTCGGCGGCGGCGCGCTACCGCACCCTGGGCACCGTCGAGTTCCTTCTCGACGCGGCGAGCGGCGATTTCGCCTTCATCGAGGCCAACCCCCGCCTGCAGGTGGAGCACACCGTCACCGAGGAAGTCACCGGCCTTGACCTGGTGGCGATCCAGATCCGCCTGGCGGCCGGCGAAAGCCTGGCCGATCTGGGCCTGACCGCGACCCCGGCCGTGCGGGGGTTCGCGGTCCAGGCGCGGGTAAATCTGGAAACCCTGACGGCGGTCGGCGAGGCCGAGCCCACCGCCGGGGTCATCGCCGCCTATGAGCCGCCCTGCGGGCCGGGCGTGCGGGTCGACGGCTGCGGCTATGGCGGCTACGCCACCAGCCCCCGCTACGATCCCCTGCTCGCCAAGGTGATCGGCAAGGGCCCGACCCTGGCCGCGGCGGCGGCGCGGACGGCCCGCGCCCTGGCCGAATTCCGCATCGAGGGGGTGGAGACCAACCTTGGCCTGCTGCGCGCCGTGCTGGCTGAACCGGCGGTGCTGGCCGGCGCGGCGACCACCCGGTTTGTCGAGGACCACGCCGGGGCGCTGATCGCGACGGCCGCCGCCCTCCCCGTCCGCCGCTTCGACTCCCCGCCGCCGCCCGATCGCGCCCCGGACCTGGTGGAAGGCGTCGAGGGCGCGGTGGCGGTCGCCGCCTCCCTGCGGGCCACCCTGGGGGCGCTCGAGGTCGGCGAGGGCGACCTGGTCCGACAGGGCCAGAGCGTCGCCATTCTCGAAGCGATGAAGATGGAGCATGTGGTGGTCGCCCCGGTCAGTGGCCGGGTGGCGCGGATCGCCGCCGCAAAGGGCGCGGTCCTGGCCAAGGGGCAGGCGATCGTCTTCATCGCCCCAGAGGATGTCGAAGAGTCGGCGGCCGGCGCGGCCATTGCGGTCGACCCCGACCACATCCGCCCCGATCTGGCCGCGATCGCCGAGCGCTGGCGGATCATCGGCGACGAAGCCCGCCCGCAAGCGGTGGCGCGCCGCCGGGCCCGGGGCCAGCGCACCGCCCGCGAGAATATCGACGATCTGGTCGATCCGGGCTCCTTCCTGGAATACGGGGCCTTCGCCCTGGCCGCCCAGCGCCGCCGCCGTTCGGTGGAGGAGCTGACCGCCATGAGCCCGGCCGACGGCCTGATCTGCGGGCTGGGGTCGGTGAACGGCGCCCTCTTTCCCCCCGAGACGGCGCGTTGCGCCGCCCTGGCCTACGACTTCACCGTCCTGGCCGGCACCCAGGGCCACATGAACCACCGCAAGACCGATCGCCTGCTGGACATCGTCGCCGACCAGGAACTGCCGGTGGTGTGGTTCGCCGAGGGCGGCGGCGGGCGGCCGGGCGACACCGACGGCGCCGGCGCCTCGGGCCTGGCCACCCCCTCCTTCAAGGCCTTCGCCCGCCTGGCCGGGGTGGTTCCCAAGATCGCCGTCGTCTCGGGCCGCTGCTTCGCCGGCAACGCCGCCTTCGCCGGCCTCTCCGAAATCCTGATCTGCACCAGGAACAGCAACCTCGGCATGGGCGGGCCGGCGATGATCGAGGGGGGCGGCCTGGGTGTCTTCGCGCCCGAGGACATCGGCCCCATGGCGGTGCAGGCCGCCAACGGGGTGGTCGATCTCCTGGCCGACGACGAGGCCGACGCCACCCGCCTGGCCAAGCGGGCGCTGGCCTATTTCCAGGGGCGGCTGGCCGATTGGACCGCCCCCGACCAGCGGACCCTGCGCGCCGCCGTGCCGGAGAACCGCCTGCGGGTCTATGAGGTGCGCGGCGTGATCGAGACCCTGGCCGACCAGGGCTCGTTCCTGGAGCTGCGCCCCGCCTTCGCACCGGGCATGATCACCGGCTTCATCCGCCTGGAAGGCGCCCCCATGGGCCTGATCGCCAACGATCCGCGCCATCTGGGCGGCGCGGTGGACTGCGACGGGGCCGACAAAGCCTCGCGCCTGCTTCAGCTCTGCGATGCCTCCGACCTGCCGGTGCTCTCGCTGATCGACACCCCGGGCTTCATGGTCGGGCCGGCCAGCGAGGCGGCGGCGGCGGTGCGCAAGACCTCGCGCCTCTTCATCAACGCCGCCCGCCTGGGGACCCCGATGTTCGCGGTGGTCCTGCGCAAGGCCTATGGGCTCGGCGCACAAGCAATGGCGGGCGGCTCGACCCTGGCTCCGGTCTTCTGCGCCGCCTGGCCAACCGGAGAGTTCGGCGGCATGGGCCTGGATGGGGCGGTGCGCCTGGGCTACCGCCGCGAACTGGAAGCGCAGGCCGATCCCGCCGCCAAGGCCGCCCTCTACGACAAGCTGCTCGGCGCCCTCTACGCGGTCGGAGCGGCCGCCAACGTCGCCGCCATGCTGGAGATCGACGCGGTCATCGACCCCGCCGACACCCGCCACTGGATCGCCCAGGGCCTCAAGTCCTGCCAGCCCCGCCGCGCGCCCCGCCGGCGGTTCGTGGACGGGTGGTGAACGCAGGCCTCACGGGAGTCCCTCAGAACCGCAACGCCCGCGCCTCTTTGACATGGGGCAACGCCCTTATCCTGGCGATCAGGGCCTCGTCGGGCGCTTGGTCCACCCCCACCAAGGCGATGGCGTCGTCGCCGGCCGCCACCCTCCCCAGGTTGAACGTCGCGATGTTGACCCCCGCTTCGCCGAGCAGGCCGCCCAGCGCCCCGATGAAGCCCGGCCGGTCGAGGTTGTTGACATAGAGCATGGCCGGCGCGAAGGCGGCGTCGAGCTCCATGCCCTTGACCTCGACGATGCGCGCCGCCCCGGCCACCACCGTGCCGGCGAAGGCGCGCCGCCCCGCGTCGGTGGCCACCGTGACCCGCATCAGGTTCTCGTAGGTCGGCGAGGTTTCCTGGCGAGATTCCGAAACGGTGACGCCGCGCTCCCTGGCCACCGCCGGGGCGGAGACCATGTTGACCTCGGCCAGCATGGGGCGCAGCACCCCGGCCAGGGCGGCGGCGGTGAGCGGCTTGACGTTGAGCGACGCCACCTCGCCCTCGAAGGCGACGGCGACGCCCATGAGGTTGTCATCCACCATCTGCCCGGCCAGGGCGCCGAGCTTTTCGGCCAGGGCCACGTAGGGGCGCAGCTTGGGGGCCTCGTCGGCGGTGATCGAGGGGCTGTTCAAGGCATTGGTCACCGCGCCGGTCAGGAGGTAGTCGCTCATCTGCTCGGCCACCTGCAGGGCGACGTTCTCCTGCGCCTCGCCGGTGGCGGCGCCCAGATGCGGGGTGGCGATGAAATTGGCCGCCCCGAAGAGGACGTTGGTCGTGGCCGGCTCCTCCACGAAGACGTCGAAGGCGGCCCCGCCGATGTGGCCCTCGTCCAGAAGCCGGCGCAGGGCGGTCTCGTCGACCAGGCCGCCGCGGGCGCAGTTGACGATGAGCACCCCCTGGCGGGTGCGGGCCAGGGCGGCGGCCGAGAGGATGTCGCGGGTCTTGTCGGTCAGGGGGGTGTGCAGGGTGATGATGTCGGCGCGGGCCAGAAGGTCTTCCAGCTCCACCTTCTCCACCCCGATCTCCACCGCCCGTTCGGGCGACAGGAACGGATCGTAGGCGATCACCTTCATCTTCAGGCCGTTGGCGCGGTCGGCGACGATCGAGCCGATGTTGCCGGCCCCGATCAACCCCAAGGTCTTGGCGTAGAGCTCCACCCCCAGGAAGCGGTTCTTCTCCCACTTGCCGCCCTGGGTGGAGAGGTCGGCGGCGGGAAGCTGGCGGGCCAGGGCGAACATCATGGCGATGGCGTGCTCGGCGGTGGTGATCGAATTGCCGAACGGGGTGTTCATGACCACCACCCCGGCGGCGGTGGCGGCGGGGATGTCGATGTTGTCCACCCCGATGCCGGCCCGGCCGATGACCTTGAGGCGGCGGGCGGCGGCGATGACCTGGGCCGTGGCCTTGGTGGCGGAGCGCACGGCCAGGCCGTCATAATCGCCGACGGCGGCGAGGAGGTCCTCCCTGGAGAGCCCGACCTTGACGTCGGCCTCCACGCCACGCTGGCGGAAGATCTCCACCGCGGCGGGGGAGAGTTGGTCGGCGATGAGGACGCGGGGGGGCATCAGGCCCCCATCTCCTCGGCCACGCTGGCGAAGGCCCAGTCGAGCCACGGGGTGAGGGCTTCGAGATCGTCGGCGTCCACCGTGGCGCCGCACCAGATGCGAAGGCCCGGCGGGGCGTTGCGGTGCGCGCCGATGTCGAGGGCGACGCCTTCCTTTTCCAGCAGCGCGGCGAGGCGCTTGGCGAAGTCGGCCTGGGCCTCGGTGGGCAGCGCCATCACCCTGGGATCCACGATTCTCAGGCACACCGAGGTGTTGGACCGGCTGACCGGATCGGCGGCGAGGAAATCGATCCATGACGTCCGTTCGACCCAGGCGCTTAGCACGGCCGCATTGGCGTCGGCGCGCCGCTTCAGTTCGGCCAGGCCACCGATCGACGCGGCCCATTTCAAGGTATCGAGCCAATCCTCCACGCACAGCATGGACGGGGTGTTGATGGTCGCGCCCTCGAAGATCGCGCGATCGACCTTCCCGTTCTTGGTCAAGCGAAAGAGCTTGGGCATGGGCCAGGGCGGCGTGTGACCTTCCAGCCTTTTCACCGCCCGCGGCGAGAGGATCAGCATGCCGTGCGCCGCCTCGCCGCCCAGGGCTTTCTGCCAGGAGAAGGTCACCGCGTCGAGCTTGGCCCAGTCGAGGTCCTGGGCGAAACAGGCGCTGGTGGCGTCGCAGATGGTGAGCCCGGCGCGGTCGGCCGCGATGAAGTCGGCATGGGGAACCCGCACCCCCGAGGTGGTGCCGTTCCAGGTGAAGAC
>JBBRQW010000023.1:0-33030 GCA_038225765.1 Caulobacterales bacterium
ATCGCGCCGCGAGCAAACCAAAAGTCGTGGGCGTGTGTTTGGAGCGTGGCATGGGCGGATTTCATGTGGTCATCCTTCCGCGGGGCGGGCGGTGGCGGTCATCGGCCAACGCCTACACGAGTATGCTTAAAGCCGCTTCCTCAACCCCCGCCACGCCCGGTTCATGCGCGCGATCTCCCGCCTCATCTCGACCAGCTCGGCGGTATGCAGGCCGTGGCGATAGGCCCCGTTGCGTTCACCCTTCGGAGCCCCCGCCTTGCCGCCGTGACCGCGACATCTCGCCTTGCCCCTCATCGCGGGCGACTGGCACGGCTTCCCGCTCCGGGTTTTCGCTCCACACCGGGGAGCCTGGTGCAAACGCAAGACTTGCGACGGCTCCGTGGGATTGGGCGCCGAACTGAGGTTCGCCCCCTCCCCCTGAGTGGACGGTTCCGACGACGGCTTGGGCGCCAGCATGGACGTGGACATGGGTGACCTCGATCTGTTGTTTGCCGGCGGCGCGGACCTTCACCAGCGCCTCCAGCTGCCGGACGCCCAGGTTGCCGATCTTGCCGATGAGCGCGCCGTGCATGGACAGGTGGTTCACGTTATCGGCGGTCTCCGCGAAGACGACATGGCGGGTGAAGGCGCGATGCGCCAGCCAGTATTGCAGCAGGATCGTTGTCTCCAGTTCGCTGGCGGGGTTCTGCGATGCGATGAAGGCTAGGCCGGTGTTGATGCGAGCGGCGATTTCGCGGTCGGTGGTCGCTTTGGGAGCGGCGGAGAGCTGGTCCACGACATCCTTGACGAATGCGCTGGATAGACTTCCGAGCGCACGGCAGAGCCGATGGTGGAACGCGTCGAGGTCGAGGTCGGCTTGGTATTGCAGGAGCCCGCCGGTTTTCTCGGCGATGTATCTTGGCGGCCGGACGTAGGTAGCTTCGCGATCGCGGTACCACGCGGTCGCATCCTGGCCGCTCTTGCGGTCGAACTCGACTAGGGCATCCCACAACGGGTTGGGGACAACCGGAACGGACGGAGACGGCGACGGAGATGGAGCGGCGGCTTTCCGCGCGGCTGGTTTCTTAGGCATTGGCGTATTTCTCCATGATCACGACTTCCAGGCCACGCTGAAATATCCAGCGAAAGAAGGACGCCTCGCGCGCGCCGGAACCGTCCATGCAGGCGTAGGCCAACGAGATATCGGCCGGGCGAAGCTGGATCGTCCTGCGAACGCTGTAACCACCCCAGGCCCAGGCCTGGTCGGTGATCAGGGGTTCGACGATGGCCGGCGCGGTCATGCCGCGCCGGAGCGCGGCAGGCTGACGACATTCAGGCCCAACTCGGTCAGCAGGCCGGCGGGCACGTTGCAACCGGGTTGACCGGGCTTCGGTCCCCAATCGGTCGTGTTCCAGTGCTGGTTTGTCGGATCAGCGAACGCCGCCATCCGAGGGCGCCACAGTTCGACGGGCGCGAGTGTCCCCTTAATGCCCGGCATCGGCGCGATCTTCGCGGTGGCCGGCGCGAACCCGATGGCCTTGATGACCCACTGGTGGAACGCGGCGGGCCACGACCTTAATCGTCGATCATGGGTAAGGGCATGCGAGCGGAAGGCGTCAGCCTGCAATGCAGCATCGATGTTCCATCCCTGCTCTTTCAGAAAGGCGCGCTCTTTCTCGACGGCCCCCAGGTCTGGAAAGCCATCCGGGATCGATGTCTCAGCCTTTCGAGGGGCCTCTCCCTTACTTTCTACCTTCTCAAGAACCTTCTCATGTGAACGTGGTGCACCTAGGCGCGCATCTGTGTGCACTTTGGGATTGCTCCTAGGTGCACGTGGTTCACCTTGGGGAGCCTCCCTAAGTGCAGCCGGTTCACCTAGGCTTTCAGCCGCAATCTTGAGCTGCAGATGGTCGGATGTGCGATGGCCGAGGGCGTCGTTCCGCCGCGTCCGTCCCATCAGACCGCGCGTTTCCAGCACCTTCATCTGCGTCACGACGGCCCGGCGGCTGATCTCGGCGCGGTCGGCGATGGTGGCGTGAGAGAGAAAGCAGTAGCCGCTCCCGTCGGCATGTTCGGCGATCACCAGCAGCACCGCCTTGCCGGCGGTTGAACCCGCGCGCTGAACCCGCGCCCAATGGGAGGCCTGCCAGCTCACCGGTAGTCGTCCCCCACGTCCTCGACATGATCAAATTCGGCGAAATAGACTTGGCGGTCGGTCCCGATGGCGCCGCCGCGCACCTTGGCCGCGATCACGTCCATCTGCCGGCGGACCAATTCCAGCGCCTCTTGCCAGCGTTGATGTTCGGGGCTGTCGGCGTCCTTGGGTTCGGCGCGCTCGCGGTAGTAGGCTTCGCGGTAGGGAAACAGGACCGCGTTGGCATCCTGCTCGATGGACCCACTGTCCCGCAGGTCGGCCAATTGGGGCCGCTTGTCGTCCCGGCTCTCAACCTGGCGGTTCAATTGCGACAGCAGCACGACGCACGTTTCCGCCTCGCGGGCCAAAGTCTTGAGGCCGCGCGTGATGTCGCCCAGGATCAAGGTCTCGTTCCGTCCCGCCATCAAAGGCCGGGCGAGCAATTGCAGATAGTCGATGAAGATCGCCCCGACCGGCTGACGCGCCTTCACGGCCCAGACGCGGCGGCGAATGTCGTCCAGGCTTACCGTGGAGCGATCGTCGATCAGGACGTTCCCCGGCATTCGTGCACGGAGTTCACGCAGACGTTCGCGTTCGTGGGCCGCGAGGCCGCCACCGAACTCGGCATAGGCGATCCCATCGCCTGCCTCGAAGGAGGCCGCCGACAGCGCCCGCTCGGCACACTCGCGCGCATCCATTTCCAGGGAGAAGATCAGCATCGCCTTGTCGGGGTTGCGGCTGGCCGCGCCATAGGCCGCCGCCCGCATCAAGCCGCTCTTTGCCATGCTCGGTCGGCCGCCGATGACGACAAGCCAGCCAGGCCGCAGGCCGCGTAGCCGGCGGTCGAAACACCGCAGTCCGGTCATCGCTCCGCGCTCCCGGCCGTTGACCGCTTCATCGTCCAATGCGTCGAGGAGGTTGGCCGCCGCCTGTTCCGCGGTGGTCAGGTCGGCGTCACCCACGCTGGCGTCCTGCTCCAAGCGTTCCAGGTCGTGGCGAAGGCCGCCGATCAGGGCGGCCGCTGGCGGCCCGGCGGGGTCGAGGAGGGCCTTCGCGCCATAGGCGAGCATTGCGGCCCCCATGCACCGCGTGTGCGCCTCCATGACGCCCTCCGCGAACTGGCGGGCCATGTGGCCGGGCGGCGCCTTGTCCCAGAGCAGGAAGATGAACTCCCGGCCTCCCAATTCCTTGACCGCCGGATCGGCGAGCATCTTGTCGGTGATGGTGGCGGGGTTGGCGTTCTGGCCGGCGTCGATCAGATCGCCGATGATCGCCCAGATGCGCCCGTGCGCCGGATCGGCGAAGTGTCCCGGCGAGATATGGGCCGCCTCGCGGCGGCGGCTGTTGTCATTCAGGACGATCCCGAGGAGCGCTTGCGCGGCCTCGACCCCCTGGAGCGCTATCGAGGGGGCGTCATTGGCCGGGCCTAGATAGAGGGCGGGGGCCAGCGCCATCAGCCCGCCCTCCGTTCCGCATCAAACGCCGCGCGCTCCAGCGGGGTCGTGACGCGCCAGACGACTACCTTACCGCCCAGAGCGCCGACTCCGCGCCGACCCGAGTCCGTGATCAGACCTTGGGCGCGAAGCTCACTGCATCGGGCGCGAACGATCATCCAGTGCGCGCCGATTACGTCGGCGATCCGTTCCGCTGTCGCAGGGGCTCCTTCGATCACGGCCAGGGCGCGAGCGCGGATCGGCTTGGCCTTCGGGGCGAAGGAGCGCGCCGCCAGGCGACCGGTGTCGAGATCGCCCTTGAAGCCGGGCGTGAGGGGATATGTCATCGACTGACGCCCTCGCGCAGCGGCTCCGCCCCAATGGCTCTGCTGGCGAAATGGCCGGCGCACCGGATCAGGGTGAGGCGCTGGAGGCCATGGTGATGTCTGGCGAGCCCAGCAAGCCGCAGCGCCTCGGCGCCGTCGTCATGCGCCGCGTCTTGCGTTCTGAGCGGTATGCAGTTACCTTTGACGGGCTTGCTCGCCAGCTTGCCCAAAAAACCCGAGGGGGCGTTCTCAGATGAGGGGGCGTCCCCTCCTGTATGTTGGGGCATCGATCACGCTGCCTCCGGGCGGGACGCGATCCAGCCATTCACCGCAGATTCCAGAAATCCGATCCGGTTAGAACTCACGCGGAGAGGTTTCACGAAGTCCTCATCCTTGACCATGCGCTGAAGGGTTCGGACGTGGACGCCTACGCGATCAGCCGTGACCTTGGGCGGCAGAATGCGGGGGGAAGGGGACTCGTTGGGTTGCATGTTGTGGCCTCTTGGCATGGGCTTTCGCCCGGTGACGCCAAGATGTTTCACAAAACGGGGCGCAACAGACCAACAACAAACCCTGTTGGTCCAACAACATTTGTCGAAAGCTATCGGCTCCTGATTTTGCGGCCGGCATAATTTCTCCGGGCGGCAAGTGACGCCGGGGATATCGTAACACCTTGCTCGTCCAGCATGGTCTGCAGTTCGGACCGTATATACTTCTCGCTCTCGGATTCGCGGCGCGCGCGCAACCTAGTCGCGGCCATCCGTTCTACCTCTTCATCAACCACCCACTTGGACGGCGCCAAGCGTCCGATCGGAACATTGAGTCGTGGCTTTGGTTGCCGTTCTACGTCGCCTCGGGACAACATCCGGGTTGTGGCGCGGTCAGGTTGGAACATTTCGCGGTAGGTCTTAACCAGTTTGGTCCTATGGGCCTCGCTCATGCAAGGAGTCGCGCCGTCGTACGCGCCGAACTCCGGCCCGAACACACATCCGGTCCGCAGAACGCGGCTGAATCTCGCATCGCACCAATTGGAATGGACGCCGAACTCCACCCACACGTCATGCCAGCAAGCGGCCGGAATGCGGTGCAACCGGTCAAATTTGCCAAAGTCAACAACGGCTTCCGTTTCGCGGGTCACCAAGGAATCGAGGACTGAACTCACGCTGAACGAACAGACGGTATCGGGAACCACCCGCACGTCGGCCCCCTCACCGCAAATTTTGATCATAATGGCTTCCTCAAGGCCCAGACAGACCTCGGCCAGCGTCGCGTAGCCTTGCGGTACAAGGCCCAAGGTCATCGCCCGCGTCGGCGCGGTCAAAGGCAGCTTCTGGCCAAGGTCAAACGCGTTCATGCGACGTCTTTCACAATCCGCAGGACAGCGGAATCGGCTGGGGCATCGCCGACGATCTCCGCCAGCAGGTTTGACCACGCCGTGAGGGCGGCCCGCTTCTCCGCGATGTAGCGGTGGCGGTTGTAGACCTCGGTGACCGCCGCGCCACCGCCGCGCTCGGTGGAATGGCTGAGCACCTGGCCGATGATGAACGGGGTCAACTCCAGCCGTGCCGCCATCAGGGTCGCCGCCGTGCGCCGGAGATCGTGCGGGCGAGCATTGGTGACGCTCACGGACGCCGCGAGGCCCTTTAGAGCGTGTGACAGGGCCGTCGGCGTTACGCCCTTGTCGCGATCACGCTGGCCTGGAAAGACACAGGGCGAGGCGACTGCCCGCCCTTCGTTGGCCAGTCTGATCGCATCTTCGATCACCGTCACCGCTAGCGGCGCCAGCGGCACGACCTGGCCGCGCCCGCCCTTGGTCCGAACAGGCGGTATCGTCCAGATACCGTGATCCAAGTCCAGTTCATCCAGGCGCATGCCCGCGACTTCCGCGCGGCGAGTCATGGTGAGGGCAAGCAGCTTCAACGCGTTGGCGATGGCTTGGCTGACGTAGACCCGCGCGCCGACAGGCTCGCCCGCAGCCGGCGGCAGGCGTCGGCCAGCGGGGGAGGAGAGGGCGCCCCACAGGGCCTTTAGTTCCGTATCGGTCACCACCCGCTCACGCGGGGTTTCGGTCCCGAGCGCGGCAACCTCTTGGGCTGGGTTGCGATCGATCCGACCGATGGCCACGGCATAGTTCAGCATCTGCCGGGCGAGCGCCCGGACCCGGTTGGATGTGACCTCGTGACCCTTAGCCACCAGAGCGCGCAACGGCTTCGAGATAGCGTTGGCCGTCACGTCTTCGATCCGTAGCGAGCCCAGACTGCCGGCAAGGTGCCGACGCCAAATTCCGCGCTCTTCGGCCAGGGTTGATGCCCGTTTCTTCTTCTTTCTCGGTTTCCACTCGCCGACCTCACAGGCCTTGAAATAGGTCTCTGCCAGATCGGCCATGGTCTTAAGCGGCTGAGCGAGAGATGTGGCCTTGTGCTGACGCTTCGCGCCGGCCGGATCGCCGCCACGGCGGACCTGCACCCTGATTTCGTCGGCGTCGGCACGGGCCTCGGCAAGTCCATACTTGGGCGACAGCGGCCCGAGGGTGAAGCGGGGTTGGCGCCCGTCCGGTGTCCGGTATCGATAGACCCAGGCTTTTCCGCCGCCGGAAACCCGCAGGCAAAGGCCAGGGCTCTTGGCGTCCCAAAGTTCCATGCGCTGGCCTGGAGCGGCATGGGCCGCCGTTACCGCGCGATCAGTCAGATACCTTCGAGCCATCGCCGCCGCCGAGTGATGTGCCCCAATGCCCGATTTGGGGCACCGCTGGGGCACAAAAAACAGTCACTCCGTGTTATCCGGTGACGCGCGATGTCGCGCAAGCGGTTTGTTTCTATGGGAGCGTGGCGGGCGTTTGTCGCGGCCTGTCGCCGCCTGACATTGCGCTATCACCTGATTTTCAATCTGGGAAGAGGGGTTCGACTCCCCTAGGGCCTGCCAGCCGCCGTCGGCGACAAGCGTCTCCAGCCATCGCCCGGCGCCCTCGATATTCACGATCCCAACGGCCGCCGCGCCGCTAAAGAGTCTTGACCGTTCTTTCTTTCAAGAAGAGCGTGTTATGATGAGAGGTCTCGCCTGAAACAGGAGCGAGAACGAGGCTGAGGGGCCAATGTCTGATTTTGATTTGGAAAGCCATGAGCCGCGCGACGAATCCGTGCGGATCAGCGGGCGGGTAAAGTGGTTCGACGCCGGCAAGGGCTACGGTTTCATCGTGCCCGACGACGCCAGCCAGACCGATTTGCGGGATGTCCTGCTGCATGTGACATCGCTTCGCAGCGCCGGGCGCGAGGGGGCGCTCGAGGGCTCGATCATCGTCTGCGACGTGGTCAAACGCCCCAAGGGCTGGCAGGTGGCTGAAATCGTCGATCTCGACGAGACGGCCGCCCCGCCGCGTGAGGAGCGCCCCCGCCGGGCGTTCGATGGCGACGAACGATCGAGACGGGACCATCGCCCGGCCGCCGATGGTCATGGCCCGGGTTCCTTCCGTGATCGCGGCGGCGGTCGCGCCGGGATGGACAGTACGCCGCGCCAAACCACTATCCCGCGCGGACCTTTCGAGGGCGCCAAGGTGAAATGGTTCAATCGGACCAAGGGCTACGGCTTCGTCGTCCGCGAGACCCAGCCGGGCGACATCTTCGTCCATATCGAGACCCTGCGTCGCAGCGGTGTCGAGGATCTGCAGCCGGGGGACGACGTGCAGGTTCGTTTCGCCGAGGGCCCGAAGGGCCTGGTTGTGGCCGAGATCGAACTGGGCCAGGGTTAGCGCCCTTTTCGACGATCTCGGAGCGCCTTGGCCGTGAACACCGATCCTAGCCTCCCGCGCCGGCTGGCCTTGCTCGCCCTGGCGGGTCTGGCGTTCTCGTGCCTTGCCGTACCGGGCGCCTCGGCCACGCCGCTCAAGGTCGAGCCGCTCGAGGTGGTGACGGCCCGCGGCGTCTTCCATTTCAAGGTCGAGGTGGCCGACACCGACGCCACCCGCGAAAAGGGGCTGATGTTCCGCAAGGCCCTGGCCGCGGACCGGGGGATGCTGTTCGACTTCAAGGCCCCTCGGCCGGTGGCGTTCTGGATGAAGAACACTCTTATCCCCTTGGATATGCTGTTCATCGCCGCCGACGGGCGCGTCGTTTCCATTGCCCGCGGGGCCGTCCCCCTCTCGGAGGTTCCCATCCCTTCGGGCGGCGCGGCCCTGGGCGTGCTGGAGTTGCGCGGCGGTCGCGCCGCCGAGATCGGCGCGGAGCCGGGAGACCAGGTGCGCGAACGGATCTTCCATCGGTGATCGAGGACGAGGCGCTCCCGCCGCCCCCGGAAGGGTTCCAGCGAGCGAACAGCCGGGGGGCCTTCACGACCCACAATGGCCCCTTCTTTCATCGTCCAGGCGCCGAGGGCGCGGAGCAGGCTTTTTTCGCTCAAAAGCGCCATTGCAATGGCTTGGGGCTGATTCACGGCGGCATGCTGTCGGCTTTTCTCGATGGATTGCTGGCTTCCGCCGCCGCGCGGGCGGCCGGGGCGACGCCGATCACCGTGCATCTGTCCGTCGATTTTCTGGATATGGGGCGGGCCGGAGAGTGGGCGCTGGGCGAAGCGCGCGTAACCCGCCTGGCGCGCGACATCGCCTTCGCGGAGGGCTGCGTCCACATGGCCGGCCGCGACCTGGCCCGCGCCACGGGGGTGTTCAAGCTCATGCGTCGACGGCCGCGCTGAACCCGTCACGTTGCGGGTCGGCCCGGCGCGTGGCAAGAGAACGCCCGATCTTCGATGGTCCGCGGGGCGTGGCGCAGCCTGGTAGCGCATCTGCTTTGGGAGCAGAGGGTCGGAGGTTCGAATCCTCTCGCCCCGACCAACGAAGACCGACGCCGACAAGGAGCCGCAGGGATGCTCGCCCGTATTTTCCGCCCGGCCAGGAGCGCCATGCAATCGGGCAGGGCCAAGAAGAAGGTCTGGATGCTCGAATTCGCGCCCGCCGCCGCGCGTCTCTCCGATCCCTTGATGGGGTGGACCCTGTCCGCCGACATGAAGGGTCAGGTGCGTCTGGCGTTCGACACGTGCGAGGAGGCCGTCGCCTACGCCGGGCGTCACGGTATTCCATTTGAGGTAATGATCGAAGGCGATAACAAAATAATTCCAAAAGCCTATGCGGATAACTTCGCGTTTCACCGCAGACAGCCATGGACGCATTGACCCCGCGTTCGACCCCGTAGCTCAACCGGATAGAGCATCCGCCTTCTAAGCGGACGGTTGCAGGTTCGAGTCCTGCCGGGGTCGCCAATTCACGATGGGGCGCCCCGTATTAGGCGGGGGTGCGCGGCGCTTATATCTTTCCCGCCGCGCGAAGGGTCGCATAGAGCGACGTCATCAACTCGCCGATGTGGTCGTCCTTGGCGTCGGGCTGGCTGTTCAGGCCGACCACGATGACCACATCCCGCCTGGGGAAATAACCATAGATCACGCGGTAACCCAGCGTCTCGCCCTCATAGAACCAGATCGTGCCGATTGCCGGCTGGGTTATCTGCCCCACCCCAAGGCCGAACCCCTTTGGATCGGCGATCGTCGTCGTGGCGATCGGCTTTCCCGTCGCGTTGGAAACGAGGCTCATCAATTCGCGGCGTTGAGCGGGCTTGAGAACGCCGCCCGTGTAGAGCTGACGGACCCAGTGAGCGACGTCCTTGGTTGAGGAAACTATCCCCCCCGCGCCCTGCGTCCACGATAGCGAAAGGGGCTTGACGTCGTGGCCGTACAGCGTCGCCAGCGGGGCGTTGTCCGGGTCGCGGCTGTAGAAATAGCCCGACACCAGCCGCGCGGTGACGCTTTTTGGATAAAATGACGGCGCATAGTAGGTGCTTGAGAGTCCCAGTTTCGGCGCCAGCAGGCGATGGTGAATCTCGGCATCGTAGCTGTTGCCGGTCGCGCGTTGGATGATCATCTGCGCCAGGATGTAGGCGGTGTTGCTGTACGCCCAGACGTGGGAGAGGGGGGGCGCCGCGCCGCGCGGGTAGCTGTAGGCCACCAGTTCCTTGGCGGTGAACGTGCGGTACGGCGCCTTGGCGTAGTCGGTGAGCATGGCCGGGACGTTGTCGTAGCCGACGATGCCGCTCGTCATGTTGAGGAGCTGGGTGATGGTGACCGTCTTCCAGGCCGGATATTGCGGCAGCCAGTGGCCGACCGTATCGCCCATGGTCAGGCGATGTTCGGCTTCCAGTTGCAGGAGGATGACGGAGGTGAACGCCTTGGTGTTCGAGCCGATCTGAAACAGGTTCGCTGGGGTCACCGGCGTATGCCCGCCAAACATGGTCGCGCCAGCGGCGGCGTTGATGGTCGCCGTCCCTCTCGCCAAACTCACGCTTGCCGACGCGGCGGAGATATGTTCGACGGCGCCTCGCTTCTTCAGATAGGCGGCGAGATCGCTTTGAAGCGCCGTTTGCAGCCGCGTCTGAGCCGCGGCGCTGGTGAATACCCCAAGCGCCACAACGGCGGCCAGCGCCAGCCGCCGAAGTCCCAATTGTCCAGACAAGAGCGCCCCCTATTCGAAATCATTCCAACGGCCTTCCACGGCGGGCAATACTCGGGTGAGGCCCCACCCGCAATCAGGTGGGATCTGCGGACAAGGTCGAGCCGATGCTGGTCTCCGGGGCCTCGCCTCGGCTTGACCGTCCCTGCGGCAGGGGGCAGAGCCTTTAGCCGCGATGGAACTGCTCGCCCTGCAAAAGTTGTTGAGCGCCGTGGCCGGCGTGCGCGTGCTGACGGTCGGCGATCTGATGGTCGATCGCTTCGTCCATGGCGAGGTCAGCCGCGTCTCGGCCGAGGCGCCGATCCCGATCCTCGCCCGAACGCACGAGAGCGTGATGCTGGGCGCGGCGGGGAACGTGGCGCGCAACGTCGCCGCTCTAGGCGGCGCGGCGTCCCTGGTGGGCGTCGTCGGCCAGGATGCGCCGGCCCATGAAGCCACGGGCCTGATCGGGGAAGAAAGCGGGGTCGAGGGATTTCTGATCACCGACGCCAGCCGCTCCACCACCGTGAAGACCCGGTTCGTCGCGGCCGGCCAGCAACTCCTGCGCCTGGATCTGGAGACGGTGACCCCGGTAGAGGCCGAGGTGGAGCAGCGCTTGGTCCGCACCATCCACGACGCCGCCAAGGGGGCCGGCGTCATTCTGCTATCGGACTACGGTAAGGGCGTCGTGACGGGAACGGTGATCGCCGCCTGCCTGGCCGCGGCCAAGGCGCAGGGGGCGATGCTGATCGTCGATTCCAAGGCCCGCGGTTTCGCCCACTACGGCGAGGCGGATGTCGTAAAGCCCAACGCCGCTGAACTTGGCCGCGCCACGGACCTGCCCACCGGCACGGACGCCGAGATCGAGATAGCTCTGGCCAGGGCTCTGGACTTGAGCGAATGCCGAGCGATCCTGGTGACGCGTTCGGCCAAGGGCATGTCCCTGGCGGTTCGAGGCGAGGCCGTGCGCCATTTCCGCCGACCGCCGACGGAAGTGTTCGACGCCTCCGGGGCCGGCGACACCGCCCTGGCGGCCTTGGGCGTGGCGCTGGCGGCCGGCGCCGAACTGGAGGCGGCCATCGATCTGGCCCTCCTCGCCTCGTCCGTGGCGGTTGAAAAGGCCGGCACGGCCACCGTGGCCGCCGACGAGCTGACGGAGGCGGAGTTGGCGGCCCACCGCGCCCCGGCGGAGGCGAAGATCGCCGGCGCCCAGCGGATGATCAAGGATGTGGCCGCCTGGCGCGCGTGCGGCATGAAGATCGGCTTCACCAACGGCTGTTTCGATATACTGCATCCCGGCCATATCGCCTATCTGAGCGAGGCCCGGGGCTGGTGCGACCGGCTGATCGTCGGCCTCAACACCGACCGATCGGTGCGGGCGAACAAGGGCCCGGGTCGGCCGGTGAACCCCTTGGAAGCCCGCGCCCTGGTCCTGGCGGGCCTGGCCTGCGTCGATCTGGTGGTCCCCTTCGACGACGATACGCCCGAAGCCCTGATCACCGCCGCCCGTCCCGACATTCTCATCAAAGGGGGTGACTACACCGACCGGGGCGTGGTTGGCCACGGGATCGTCGCCGCCTATGGCGGCGAGGTGCGCCTGGCCGCCTTCGTCGAGGGTCACTCCACAACCGCCACCCTGCGTCGGTTTTCGGAGCGCGCATGACCCGCCGCATCGTCTTCGTCACTGGCGGGGCCGGCTTCATCGGCTCCAACATCGTCGCCAGGCTGGCCGAGGACCGCTCGCTCGATCTGGTGGTTTGCGATCGTCTCCGGGGAACCGACACCGGCAAGTGGCGCAACCTCGCCAAGCACCCGATCGGTGATCTGGTGGAACCAGAAGGCATGTGGGACTGGCTGGAGAAGCGCTGGCGCGAGGTCGAACTGATCATCCACATGGGAGCGATCTCCTCGACCACGGAGAGCGACGCCGACAAGATCATGCACACCAATTTTGGCCTGTCGCGCGACCTGTTCCGCTGGTGCGCCGACCGGCAGAAGCGATTCATCTACGCCTCCTCGGGCGCGACCTACGGCGACGGCGCGCTCGGCTTCGACGACGCCCAGGACTGGGAGTCGCTGGCGGCCCTGCGACCGTTGAACACCTACGGCTGGTCCAAGGCGCTGTTCGACGTGTTCGCGGTTCGCCAGGCGGCGCGGGGCTATGCGCCGCCGCAATGGGTGGGGCTGAAGTTCTTCAATGTCTATGGCCCCAACGAAGAGCACAAGGGAGTCATGCGCTCGGTGGCCTCGCAGATCTGGCCGGACGTGGCGGCCGGGCGCACGGTGAAGCTGTTCCGCTCCTACAATCCC
Organism: Caulobacterales bacterium; assembly: GCA_038225765.1. GTDB lineage: Bacteria > Pseudomonadota > Alphaproteobacteria > Caulobacterales > Caulobacteraceae > Acaudatibacter. The sequence continues at coordinate 12,649 of JBBRQW010000023.1, forward strand.
GACTACCCCCATGGCGGCCAGAAGCGCGATTTCGTCTATGTGCGCGATGTCGCCGAGGTAGTCGCCTGGCTGATGGGAAATGAAGCGGTGAACGGCGTTTTCAACCTGGGCTCGGGAGAGGCGCGCTCGTTCAAGGATCTCGCCGAGGCGGTCTTTCGCGCCGCCGGCCGCGAACCGCGGATTGAATACATCGAAATGCCCAAGGCCCTGCGGGGCAAGTATCAGTACTTCACCCAGGCCGGCATGGGGCGCCTGCGGGCGGCGGGCTACGACGGCGCGACCACTTCTCTCGAAGCCGGGATCGAAGACTATGTGGAAAGGTATCTGAGCCAGAGCGATTCCTACCGGTGAACGGAAAGTCGCGCTGAAACGGCGGTATGGCGGCGTTTGACAAGTCCGTGAGGGCGGACCAACGCTACGCGGATCGTATTTTAGGAAATTACGGGAGGCTCTCCATGCTCAAATATGTTCTGGCCGTCGCCAGCCTGCTGTTCGCCATACCGCAATCAAGCTTCGCGACGACAACCGCGCCGATCTCCCCGCGGGCCTACTGCACCGCCACCGGCGGCGCCGTCCAGTCCCGCTATCCCGCTTACAACACCAATGGGGGCACTCCCCTGGTGCTCGCCTATCATGCCGACTTCTGCCAATACCTGTCGAAGGATGGGACCACTCAGATCGACGTTCTGCTGCCCACGCTGGTGACTATAAAGCCCACCCTCGCCGCGCTGGCCTACTATGCCAAGAAGCACATTAATCTCAGCAAGTGCCAGGGCGGCCCCGGCTCCTGCTACTGCTCGCAGGTCGGCGGAACCGACGAATTCGGTGGGATCAACGCCGCCGGGGGTGGGTGGGTGCTGACCACGGACGTGACCGATGTGCTCGATGTCTGCGTCTTCCCGGACCTGTCCGCCATCGATGCTTACGGCCTGTTCTACCATGCCTATGGCATCATCCGCGGCCAGAACCTCATGCACCTGCTGCGTTTCCCCAACCCATACTGATCTAGAGGCGACCTCGCTCATTCCGCCCACCCGCGCGGGAGGGCGCTCTCGCGAACAACGCCGGTGTGTTGTATCCCCGGCCCATGGCGCGTCCGCGGGGATTGAGACTTTGGCTGGCGATCGTGGGCGGCGGCTTCGTGGTCCTGCTGGTCGCCGCCCTGATGATCTGGCGGGACGACATTCTCGAGGCCTTGCTCGACCCCAAACTGCCCTACGCCGTCTACAGGGCTCCTCCCGCGCCTGACTACGCCAGGGCCTCGGCCTGGGCGCATCTGCCAGCCGACGCGGGCGCGGAGAGCCGGCCGGCGGACGTGTTCTTCGTTCACCCAACCACTTTCGACGGCGGCAAGGACTGGAACGGCCCGATCGGCGATCGCCGGTCGGCGGCGCTCTTGGATCAGGTCATGCTGCCCAATTACGCCGCGCCCTTCGCCGGCGTCGGCCGCGTGTTCGCGCCGCGATACCGTCAGGCCAGCCTCTACACGTCGCTGACCCTGTTCGACGACGCCATCGAGGCGCGGCAGTTCGCCAATAGCGATGTCAGGGCGGCGTTCGCCTACTTCCGCGACCACCTGAACCGCGACCGGCCGTTCATCCTGGTCGGCGTGGAGCAGGGCGGGACCCTGGCCGCCCGTCTGCTGCGCGAGCAAATCGCCGGCGATCCGGCGGTGAAGAGGCGGCTGGTGGCCGCCTATCTGATCGAGACCGTGGTCCCGGCGGACGAATATGAGCCGGGCTCGGCCGTTCCCGCGTGCGCCGCGCGCGATCAGGCGGGCTGCGTGGTGGCGTGGATGTCGGTGGGACGGGGCGAGATCGGCCACGCCCTGCGCATCTTCAATCGCGCCGTGGTGTGGAACCGCCGGGACCATTTGGCGCCGCTGGCCGGGCGGCCGGTCCTCTGCGTCAACCCGCTGCTGGGCGTGGTCGGCAACGCCGATGCGCCGGCCAGGCTCAACCTGGGCGCGGCCAACGCCACGGGCCTGGAGTGGGGCGCCCGCCCGGGCTTCATGGCCCGCCAGGTGGGCGCCCAGTGCGTGGACGGCATTCTACGCGTGACCCAGCCGCGCTCGGTGTCCCTGCGCCCCACCGGCGACTGGGCCGAGCGGTTGAGGGCGCCTGGCTACAATCTCTTCTACGCAGACTTGGAGGCGGACGCGGCGCGCCGGATGGCGACCTGGGCCCGCGGGCCGCTCCCGTCACCTGCCTCCTAGCCCGCCTCCCCAATCGCCCCGTCGGCGCGCCAGTCGAACAGTTCCTGCAACACCCGCACCGCCTTGCCTCGCGGCGACGTCAGGGCGGGGTCGCGGGCGAGGATGAGGCGGGCGTCGTCGGCGGCGACGGCGATGAGGTCGCGATGGGCCGCCGGGTCGGCCAGTCGATAGGCGGGAAAGCCGCTCTGCCTGAGCCCCAGGGGGTCGCCGCCGCCGCGCAGTTCCAGATCCATTTCGGCGATGGCGAAGCCGTCGTCGGTGCGACGCAGGATGTCGAGCCGCCGACCGGCGATCTCGGAGAGCGGCGGATCGTAGAGCAGGACGCAGCTGCTCTTCCCCGCCCCCCGGCCGACGCGCCCGCGCAGCTGATGCAGCTGCGCCAGGCCGAAACGCTCGGCCTGCTCGACGATCATGATGGTGGCGGCCGGCACGTCCACGCCCACCTCCACCACCGTGGTGGCCACCAGGATGGCGAGGCGGCCCTCGGCGAAGTCGGCCATCGCCGCGTCCTTCTCGGCCGGCGGCAGGCGGCCGTGGATCAGTCCGACCTTGGACCCGAACAGCCGCTGGAGATCGGCGTGACGCGCCTGCGCGGCGGCCAGATCGACCAGTTCCGATTCGGCGACCAGGGGGCAGATCCAGAATGCCTGGGCGCCGCCCGCCACCGCCGCCTTGAGCCGCGCCACCACTTCGGAGAGGCGCGGCATGGGCGCCGCCCGCGTCGCCACCGGCGTCCGGCCAGGCGGCTTCTCGTCCAGGCGCGAAACATCCAGGTCGCCGAAGACGGTGAGTTCGAGGGTGCGGGGGATGGGGGTGGCCGACATGGCCAGCAGGTGCACGGCCTCGCCCTTGGCCTGAAGGCGGGCGCGCTCGGAAACGCCGAAGCGATGCTGTTCGTCGATCACCGTGAGGGACAGAGCGGCGAAGGCCACGTCGTCCTGGAAGAGGGCGTGAGTGCCGACCGCCACGGCGACCTGGCCGGACTCGATCTCGGCGAGCTTGGCGGCGCGGCTCGCTCCCTTGTCGCGCCCGGTGAGGAGAATCGCGCGGACGCCCTGGGCGGCCAGGGGGGCGGCGAGGGTTTCGAAATGCTGGCGAGCCAGGATTTCAGTGGGCGCCATCAGCACCGATTGCCCGCCGGCGGCGGCGACATCGATCATGGCCAGCATGGCCACCACCGTCTTGCCGGCCCCCACGTCGCCCTGGATCAGGCGGGTCATCCTTTGGCCGGACACCAGATCGGCGCGGATTTCATCCAGGCTACGGGCCTGCGCCCCGGTCAGCCGGAAGGGGAGGGCGGCCCGCGCCTCATTGGCCAGGGCGCTGGGCGGGATCGCCGGGGTCGGCTGGGCGCGGCGTTCGCGCTTGCGCCGGGCCAGGGCGAGCTGGTGCGCCAACAGTTCATCGAAGGCCAGGCGTCGCCGATGGGGGGTAGTCAACGACAGGTCGGCTTCGTTGGCGGGATGATGGAGCGCCTCCATGGCCTCGCGCCAAGTCGGCCAGACTTGGCGGGCCCGCCACGCCGAGTCCTGCCATTCGGGGAGTTCGGGAGCGCATGCCAGAGCCTCCAGGGCGAAGCGGCGCACGGCCCGCGACGGCAGGCCGGCGGTGGCCGGATAGACGGCTTCGACGGCGGGAACCTCGGCGGCGCGATCGGCGGAAAGCAGGTAGTCGGGATGCACGATCTGCAACACCGTTCCGTGGAAATCCCGCTCGACCTTGCCGCTCACCACGCGCTGGGCGCCGACCGGATGGGCGCGTTCCAGGTGCGGCCCGTGGCCCTTGAAAAAAACCAGGGTGATGAATCCGGTATCGTCGAAGGCGCGGATCTTCCACGGCAAATTGACCCGCGCCGGCGGTTGGTGCGATTCGATGGTGACGGTGAAAATCTGGACGAGGCCCTCGGCGGCGCGCGCCGCCTTGGCGCTCTGACGATGGACGAGGGCCTGGGGGCTCAAGAACAGCACATCGCGCACCCTAGAGCCGGCCACGCGCTCCAAAAGGGGCGCCACGCGCGAACCCACGCCCTTGAGGGCGTTGATCGGGGCGAAGAGCGGAAACAGAATCTCGGGCCGCATGGCCGCCAGCATAACCGCGGCCAATGCAAAAAGCGTCGTCATGTCGGCCCAGGCCCGCTATCAGCGGTGCGATCGTCATTGTTGTCAGAAGGCCAGATTCTCCATGAGCGACACCCCGCCCGACCGCCTGGCCACCGATCCGGCGAGCCCCTACCACGACGCCGCCGTGCTGGAGCGGGGGGTGGGTGTGCGCTTCAAGGGGGTGGAGAAGACCAATGTCGATGAATACTGCGTCAGCGAGGGCTGGGTGCGCCTCTCCGTCGGGACGACCGTCGATCGGCGGGGGCGAGCCATGACGGTCAAGCTCCAGGGGTTGGTCGAACCGTATTTTCGTGATGTCGGCTAGGGTCCGCTGGCGCTCGGGCGCCCCGCCCTCTATATCCGCCCTCCTTGCATGGACGAGACGAGGCTGAACAGGGTCAGGTTTCGCGCCTGGCGACGCGGGTTTCGGGAGGCGGACCTGATTTTAGGCCCCTTCGCGGATCGCCATGCCCAAGGCATGACGCCAGCGCAACTCGACCGCTTCGAGCGCTTGCTCGATCAACCCGACTGCGATCTCTACGCCTGGGTGACCGGAACCGCGCCGACTCCGCCGGCTTTCGACGACGATCTCATGACCTGCCTGCGCGCCTTTCGGCCCGGTGAATACTAGGTGTCCTTGGCCTCCGACATGACACGGGTCACGACCGCCCCCGGCGCCCTGGAGCTGACCAGCGCCCCGGAGGGCTTCGACGCCCTGGCCATGGCCGACATCGCGCGGGCGCGAGGGGGCTTGAGCGTCTTCGTCGCCCGCGACGGGGCGCGCGCCTCGGCCTTCGCCGACGCCATGGCGTTCTTCGCTCCCGAGGTCGAGATCGTCCGCTTTTCGGCCTGGGATTGCCTGCCCTACGATCGGGCCGGCCCCTCGGCGAGGGTGGCGGCGCACCGGATGGCGACTTTGACCCGTCTGGCGCGGGGACTTGACGTCAAAAAGCCAGCGCTTCTGGTCACCACGGCGCCGGCGCTCCTGCAGCGCGTGCCCCCGCGCGCCGCCGTCGCTCGCGCCGGCTACGCGGCGGCGGCCGGGGCCAGCGTCGATATCGCCGACATGGAGCGTTATTTCGCCGTCAACGGGTATCACCGCGCCTCCACGGTGTCGGAACGCGGTGAGTTCGCGGTGCGCGGCGGGGTGATCGACGTCTTCCCACCGGGCGGCGAGGAGCCGGTGCGGCTGGACCTGTTCGGCGACACCCTGGAATCCATCCGCGCCTTCGACCGCGAGACGCAGCGATCGACCCGCCAGCTCAAGGCGGTGGACCTGTTGCCGGTCAGCGAGGCGCTGCTCGACGCGCCGGCCATCGCCCGCTTCCGCACCGGCTATCTCGCCGCCTTCGGCGCGCCGGGCGACGATTCGCTCTACGCCACGGTGAGCGAGGGAGGGCGGCGAGCGGGGATGGAGCATTGGCTGCCGCTGTTCTACGAGCGCCTCGAAACCCTGTTCGACTATCTGCCGGCCGGCGCCTTGATCGGCGTCGATCACTTGGCGCGCGAGGCGCGCGACGAGCGGCTGGCGATGATCGCCGACGCCTTCGAGGCGCGCGAGCAGGCCGAACGCAAAACCCACTACCGCGCCCTGCCGCCCACGGCGCTCTATCTGGCCGCCGAGGAATGGGACGAGCGGCTCAGCTCGTGGCCGAGCCGCCTGTTCACCCCGTTCAGTCGCGAACCCGCCGAGGGCGCGGTCGATATGGGCGCGAAGCTAGGCCGGACCTTCGCCGCCGAACGGGCCCAGGACAGCGTCAACCTCTTTGAAGCGGCCGCCGACCATGTTCGCGAACTCACGGCCGCCGGCAAGCGAGTGATCTTCGCCTCGTGGTCGGAGGGCTCGTCCGAGCGCCTGGGTGTGATGCTGGCCGACCATGGCCTCAAGGGTCTCGCTCTGGCGCCCTACTGGCAGGCGGCCAAGGCGGCCGATCCCAAGAAGCCGCAGCGGGCGGTGCTGCCGCTCGACGCCGGGTTCGAAACCGGCGCCCTCGCGGTGATTTCCGAGACCGACATCCTGGGCGACCGGCTGGCGCGGCCCAGGCGTCGCCGGCGCGCCGCCAATTTCCTGGCCGAGGCCTCGGCTCTCACCCCCGGCGATCTGGTGGTTCACATCGACCACGGCATCGGCCGCTATGAGGGGTTGAAGACGCTCGACGTCATGCAGGCGCCGCACGATTGCCTGGAGCTGCACTACGCCGCCGATTCCAAGCTCTACCTGCCGGTGGAGAACATCGACCTGCTCACCCGCTACGGGGCCGAGAGCGAGGGCGTGGCCCTGGACAGGCTGGGCGGCGCCGCCTGGCAGGCGCGCAAGTCGCGGGCCAAGGAGCGGCTGCGCGACATGGCGGCCGGACTCATCGCCATCGCCGCCGCGCGGGCCACCCACGAGGTGGAGGCGGTGGAAGCGCCCCATGGCCTGTTCGACGAGTTCTGCGCCCGTTTCCCCTACGAGGAGACGGAGGACCAGTTGAACGCCATCGCCGACGTGCTGGGCGACCTGGACGCCGGCAAGCCCATGGACCGGCTGATCTGCGGCGACGTGGGTTTCGGCAAGACCGAGGTCGCCCTGCGCGCCGCCTTCGTCATGGCCATGAGCGGGCGCCAGGTGGCCCTGGTCTGCCCCACCACCCTTCTGGCCCGCCAGCACTTCAAGACCTTCCAGGACCGCTTCCAGGGCTGGCCGGTGCGGGTGCGGCGCCTGTCGCGGCTGGTCCCGGCCGCCGAGGCGGCGGAGACCCGCGAAGGCCTGAAAAAGGGCGAGATCGAGATCGTCATCGGCACCCACGCGGTGCTTTCCAAGCAGGTCCAGTTCAAGGATCTGGGCCTGGTGATCGTCGATGAGGAGCAGCACTTCGGGGTCAAGCACAAGGAGGCCCTGAAGGCCATGCGCGCCCAGGTGCATGTGATGACCCTGACCGCGACCCCCATCCCGCGCACCCTGCAGATGGCTCTCTCCGGTATCCGCGAGATGTCGATCATCGCCACCCCGCCGATCGACCGGCTGGCGGTGCGCACCTATGTCACCCCGTGGGACCCGGTTTCGATCCGCGAGGCGTTGTTGCGCGAGAAATACCGCGGCGGCCAGGCCTATTATGTGACGCCACGCATCGCCGATCTGCCCGACATCGAAAAATTCCTGCGCGAACAGGTTCCGGAGGTGAAGTTCGTGGTCGGCCACGGCCAGCTCTCGGCCAGCCGCATCGAGGACGTCATGGAGGCGTTCTACGATGGCCGTTACGATGTGCTCGTTTCCACCAGCATCGTGGAATCCGGGTTGGACATTCCCACCGCCAACACCCTGATCGTCCACCGCGCCGACATGTTCGGCCTGTCGCAACTCTATCAGCTCCGCGGACGCGTGGGCCGGGCCAAGGCGCGCGCCTTCGCCTATCTCACCACGCCGTTCGAAAAGCCGATCACGGCGGCGGCGGAAAAGCGCCTGCAGGTGCTGCAGTCCCTCGACAGCCTGGGGGCCGGCTTCCAGCTCGCCAGCCACGACCTCGATATTCGCGGTGGCGGCAATCTCCTGGGCGAGGAACAGTCGGGCCACATCCGCGAGGTCGGGGTCGAGCTTTACCAGCAGATGCTGGAGGACGCGGTGGGGGAACTGCGGGCCAAGGGAGGCGCGGGGGACCTTTCCCTCGACCGCGGCTGGTCGCCGCAGATCAACACCGGCGCGGCGGTGCTCATTCCCGAGGCCTATGTGCCCGACCTCAACGTGCGGCTGGCCCTCTATCGCCGTCTTTCCGACGCCGAGCGTTCCGACGACCGCGAGGCCCTGGCCGCCGAACTCATCGACCGCTTCGGCCCCCTGCCGCCCGAAGCCGATCAGCTTTTGAAGGTGGTGGCGATCAAGGGGCTGTGCCGCGAGGCCAATGTGGCCAAGATCGACGTGGGGCCCAAAGGCGCGGTGGTCGCCTTCCGCGCCGACCGTTTCGCCAACCCGGCCGGCCTGGTCGGCTTCATCCAGAAGAACGCCGCCGCCTGGCGCCTGCGGCCGGACCACAAGGTGGTGGTCAAGGGCGAATGGGAGACCCCGGCCGGGCGTCTCGCCGCCGCCGAACGCTTGCTGAAAGATCTGGCGAGGCTGGCGCGCGCCGCGTGACTTGGAATAGGATGTGGGCCGTCACCAACCATCAGGGAGCCGGCCATGACGGACATCCATCAAGGAGAATGCTTCTGCGGCGCGGTCGCGCTGGAGACCGCCGGCGCGCCCGAAGGCATGGGCTATTGTCATTGCCGGTCCTGCCGTTCCTGGTCTGGAGGGCCCGTCAACGCCTTCAGCCTGTGGAAGCCCGACGCGGTGAAGGTGACGCGGGGGGCCGAGCACATCGGAACCTTCGCCAAATCGCCGCAGAGCGAGAGGCGCTATTGCACGAAGTGCGGCGGCCATCTGATGACCAACCATCCGACCTTCGGCCTCGTCGATGTCTTCGCCGCGACCCTGCCGAGCCTCGACTTCCAGCCCGGCGTTCACGTCAACTACGCCGAGACGGTGCTGCCCATGCGCGACGGCCTGCCGAAGATGAAGGACTTTCCCGCCGAACTGGGCGGCAGCGGCGAGACTGTCGCGGAATAGTCTAGGGCTAAGCGCCGAGCGGCTCAGCTCGTGGCGGCGGTCGCCGCCGCCGGCGCGGGACCCGTGTCGGAGACGACGTACCAGGCGATTTTCCACGAGCCGTCGGCCTGCTTCTTGTATCCAGCCAGATAGTTGACTCTCAGGGTGGTCGGCTTCTTGGTCTTCGCGTCGGTGAAGGTGTTGTCGTAGGTCGAGCGGTAGACGGCCATGTCGCCCGAGGCGGGCACATCGACGGCCTGATCGACCAGGGTAACATGCCAGTTGGGATCGCCCGCCGCCTGTTTGTTGCTCGCCTCATCGGCGGCCGGCCCGACGACGTTCGGAGCGCCGTGGAAGATGCCGACCACATCGGGCGCGTCGTGACCGGCCGCCTTGGCCGAGTCGTGGGCATTGAGATCGACCACGAGTTGCGCCACGTCCGCCTTGACCGCGTCGGCGACCTTGGCGGTGTCGGCCGCCGGCTTGACCAGAGCGGTCTGGTTGCAGGCGCTAACCGCCGCCGCCATGAGCGCGGCCAAGGCCGGGCTCGCGAATTGAAATCTGGTCATGTTTGCTCCCCTTGCAGCGTTTGCGTATCGCCGCCCAGGGCGCTCCCGGCGACCGGGTGCGGCTGGCAAGGGCCTAGCACACGGCAAGCATCGACGCCATTGGGCGATCGCCTTCGCGCCCCCGGCGAGCCGCCTGCCCGTGAATACGTCAACGCCTTGCATGACGATGGGGCAGGCAGCCTCTAGATTCGCCAGCCAGCCGCCGGATGGAGACGCCGCCGTGAGCCAGGGACCGCTTTTGGGGATGAAGGTGCTGGAGTTCGCCGGCATCGGGCCGGGGCCGTTCTGCGGCATGCTGCTCTCCGACCTGGGCGCCGACGTGGTGCGGATCGACCGCAAGGGCGCGGCCAGCCGCGGCGCCGCCGACGTCACCGCGCGTGGCCGCCGATCGGTGGCCCTCGACCTCAAGTCGCCGGCCGCCGTGGAGGCCTGCCTAAAACTCATGGAGAGCGCCGAAGCGGTATTCGAGGGCTTTCGCCCCGGCGTCATGGAGCGCCTGGGCCTGGGCCCCGATACCGCGCTGGCCCGCAATCCCAGGCTGGTCTACGGCCGCATGACCGGCTGGGGCCAAAGCGGCCCCTTCGCCAAGGCGGCCGGCCACGACATGAATTACATCGCCATCAGCGGCGCCCTGCACGCCATCGGCACACATGAAAAACCGATCCCGCCGCTTAATCTGGTGGGCGATTTCGGCGGGGGCGCCCTCTACCTCGCCTTCGGCCTGCTGGCCGGCGTGATCCACGCCCGCGCCACCGGCCAGGGCCAGGTGATCGATTGCGCCATGAGCGACGGAGCGGCCTCGCTGATGGCCATGTTCTATGGGTTCAAGGCGGCCGGCATGTGGAGCGAGGAGCGCCGCTCCAACCTGCTGGACGGCGGCGCGCACTTCTACGACACCTACCGGTGCGCCGACGGCGGGTGGATTTCCATCGGTTCGCTCGAACCTCAGTTCTACGCGCTTCTGCTTGAAAAGACCGGGATTTCCGACCCGGACTTCAAGCCCCAGATGGACCGCCGCCAATGGCCGGTTCTGCATGAAAGACTGGCGGCGGTGATCGCGCTCAAGACGCGCGATGAGTGGTGCGCGATCATGGGCGGCAGCGACGTCTGTTTCGCGCCGGTCTTGGACATGGACGAGGCGCCCCTACATCCCCACAACGTGGCGCGGGCGACCTTCGTCGAGGTCGAGGGGGTTATCCAGCCGGCGCCGGCCCCGCGCTTTTCGGCCACCCCCGGCGCCGTCGCCGGGCCGCCTCCGCCCATCGGCGGCGACAACGCCGAAGCGCTCGCCGACTGGGGGTTTTCAGCGCTCGAAATCGAGAAATTGCACGCCGCCGGCGCGCTTTGATTTTCGTTCATCCGCGGTTCAGCCACCGGCGCGCAAAGTCGCCTTGTCGATCGACGCCGCGTTCTCCCGTCCCTCGTGGCGGCGCTCGGTCGATCAGGACGAAGGCAAGATCATCCTGGCGGCGCGCCGTTCCCCCCAACGGCGCGCCGCGTCGTTTTAGAGTGGTTTGCGGACCACGACGGCGATCGCGCCGCCGACTTCCTCCAGGCTCAGAATTTCCACGCCGGCCCGCGCGGCAAAATGGGGCACGTCGATCTTCGTCATGGGATCGTCGGCGATCAGGCGCAGCCGGGCGCCGGCCGGCGCGCGTTCGAGCGCCCGCCGCAGCTTCAGAGTCGGCGTGGGGCAGCGATGGCCACGAGCGTCGATCAGGATTTCATCGGACCGCCTCATCGCCTGGGCTTGCTCTCCATCGTCGCGACCCTAATGACTAGTGCAACGGGGGGCGAGCGGATACACCGCGCCGCCCGCCTTTCCGGCGCGGCCCTCAAGGAGCGCAACTCTCTCGTGGACGCCGGCCATTCCCCCGCGACCGCCGCGTCAGCCCTCGATTTGACGGTGGTGATCCCCACCTTCAACGAGCGCGAAAACATTCGCCCTCTTCTTGAGCGGCTGGACCGGGCCCTTGCCGGCATCGCCTGGGAGGCGGTCTTCGTCGATGACCATTCGCCCGATGGCACGGCGGAGGCGGTGAAGGCCATCGCCCGGATCGACCGGCGCGTCGCCTGCCTGCATCGCATCGGTCGGCGCGGCCTGGCCGGCGCGGTGCTGGAAGGCGTGTTGGCCAGCGCCGCCCCCTTCGTCGCCGTGATCGACGCCGATCTGCAGCATGACGAAACCCTGCTGCTGGCGATGTTGGAGATTCTGCGAGGGGGAGGGGCCGATCTCGTCATCGGCAGCCGCTATCTCGGCGCCAACGGGAAACCGGCCGGCCTCTCGCCCGTTCGTCGGGCGGCCAGCCGCATCGCCGCGTGGCTGGGACGGCGGGTGCTCAAGGCCGATGTCAGCGATCCGGTGAGCGGCTTTTTCATGATCCGCCGCGAGGTCGTGGAGGTCGTGGCGCCATGCCTCTCGGGCGAAGGCTTCAAGATTCTGTTCGACATCATCGCCTGTCAGCCAAAGCCGTTGCGAATCGTTGAGCTGCCCTATGACTTCGCGCCACGCCAAACCGGTGAGAGCAAGCTTGGACGTCGCGTCGTCGTCGAATACCTGGGCCTGCTGCTGGCCAGGTTCAGCGGCAATTTGATCCCGCCGCGCGCCCTGATGTTCGCCCTGGTCGGCGCGAGCGGGCTGATCGTGCATCTGGCCGTTCTGCGCTTGGCGCTGGCCTTCGGTCTCCGCTTCGCTCTCGCCCAGACGGCGGGGGCGATCACCGCCATGACATCCAACTATCTGATCAACAACGCGGTCACCTATCGCGACCGGCGGCTGCGCGGCAGGGAGCTGATCATCGGCTATCTGCGTTTCTGCGCTCTATGTTCGGTCGGGTTGATCGCCAACGTCGCGGTGGCCGATCTCGTGCATCGCCACGCCCCGGCCTGGTGGCTGGCCGGGATCGCCGGCGCGGTGTTCGGAGCAGTGTGGAACTATGTCAGCACCTCCCTCGCCGTCTGGTGATCGGCCACGAGCGGGGAGGGGCGTTCCCGTTTCGCTGATCGCGGTCGTCGCGGCCACCCTCGCCGTCCGCCTCGTCGTCGGCGGCAGCATTCACCTGACCGAGGATGAAGCTTACTACCGCCTGTGGTCCATGGCCCCGGCGTTCGGCTACTACGATCATCCGCCGATGATCGCCTGGTGGATATGGCTGGGGCGCCACGCCGCCGGCGACACGCCGCTGGGTGTGCGCCTTCTGCCGATCATGGCCAGTGCGTTCAGCAGCCTGCTCGTCTTCGACCTGGCCCGTCTGGCTGGCGCCGAGCGGGCGACGGCCACGCGCGCGGGCATCTGGTACAACGCCATGCTGCTGGTGTTGGCCGGTGGTTTCCTGGCCGTCCCCGACGCTCCGGCCACCCTGCTCTGGACCGCGACCCTGTGGTGCGCGCTGCGGGCGCAGCGGGGCGCCTCCGTACCCTGGTGGCTGGCGGCCGGGGCGATGGCCGGCCTGGCGGCGCTGTCGAAATACTCCGCCTTGTTTCTGGTCCCCGGGATCCTCCTGTGGCTGGTCTGGACACCCGCCGGGCGCCGTGAACTGCGCCGGCCCGGCCCCTGGCTGGCGGCGGTGGCGGCGGTGCTGCTGTTCGGTCTGAACGTCGCCTGGAACGCCTCCCACCACTGGCTGACCTTCGCCAAACAGTTCGGCCGCGTCGCCGGGACCCATCTCGCGCCGCGCTATCTACTAGAGTTCCTGTTCACGCAGGGCCTGCTGCTCAACCCGCTGATCGCCGCCTTCATCGCCCGCGCCGCGGCCGGGCGCGACAAAACCGATGGCCTAGGCGCGACCATCGTCCCTTTCATCGCCACCAGCGCGCCCTTTGTCGCTTATCTGTTGATCCACAGCCTCCATGACCGCGTCCAGGCCCACTGGCCGGCGCCGATCTATCCAGCCCTGGCGACCCTCGCCGCGGTGGGGGCGGAACGTGTCGCCGGCTCGCCGGTGTGGGCGAGGCTGAGGACGGCCGCGCCGATCTTCGGTTTTGGCCTCTGCGCCGCCGCGCTGGTCTGGCTCGCCCTCCCGCCGGGCGCCGGAGGAATGGTCGATCCAGCCGGGCCGGTGCGCGGCTGGCCGGCGTTCGCTGGCCGCCTTGAGGCTTTGCGCGCCCAGCGCGGGGCCGGGTGGATCGGGACCGCCAGCTACGGTCTGGCGGCCGAACTCGCCGACGAGGCGTCCATCCGCGTCCCAATCCTCCAGATCGGCGAGCGGGCGCGCTACCAGGGCTCGAACACGACTCCGCCGTCCGACCTGTCGCATCCGGGCCTGCTGGTCGATCTTCCACGACGCATTGACCTATCAGCGCTGCGCCGGTGCTTTGCCAGTGTCGAACCCCTGGGGACGATCGTCCGCGGCGCGCCAGGCGAGCCGGGGATGATCTACGCCGCGATTCTGGTTTCCGCTCCCGCACGCGATATCCTTCACGCCGGATGTTGAGCGAGGGAGGCGGGCTTCCGCGAGCGCGCTCTGGCGCTCCCCGCCGTGACCTCCCGCCTACGACTTCTTCCGCCGGGGTCGCGATTTTTCGAGAAGCGTCTGGATCGGGGTCGGGGGCAGCTTGGCCAGGGTCAGGAAGCCATCGCCATCGCGGTCCAGGGTCGTGAAGTGCATGTCGGCGAGCTTCAGGAAATTGGCCCTTGTGATGAAGCCGTTGAGATCCATGTCCGCCGCCATGATCGGTTCTGGCTCTTCGAACAGGCCATAGGGCGCGGCGCCTTGACCCGATTCGTCGAAGTCGCGCGGCGGGTGCGGCGCGGCCGGCGGCTGATCGCCGCCCGGATCGATGGAACTGGGCTGGTCGATCTGCGCTAGCCACAACCGCGCGCCGCCTTGCCCCGCCCAGCCGACCGACAACCCGGCGCCGAGAATCTCCGGCGCTATGCGTTGCTCATAGACGGCCACTTCATAGTGGCTGAGCACCCCATCGCCATTGATGTCGAGCACCTTGAAGAACGCCGCCGCGTCGGCCACGAACTCCGCCCGGTCGAGCTTGCCGTCGCCATTCTTGTCGGCCTGCTTGAACCAATCGACCACCGGGTAGGGGGCTCCAGCCGCCGCCCGGAACGGCTTGCCGCACGGGCTGATGAAGGTGTTGGGGAGGCCCGGCTCGTCGTCGTCGGCGGTCGGGGCGGCGTTGGCGACGGCCCACGGCGGAACGATCGCGGCAAGGGCAAGGAGCGAGAGCGAAAAGCTCCGGCGGGTGGCCTTCATGCGGCTCTCCTCGCGTGCGATCGCGGCGCGTGAGCGCGGCGGCGGCTTCAATAGATGCCCCCGCCCGGCTGGGTGGATGTCAGTTTGCCATCTACCGCCGAGAGGCTGTAGGCGGTTCCCCCCGTTCCGGCCCAGGCGTCGATATCGAAGGCGCCGCCCTTGGCGATCCGATAGACCGCCACATTACTGAAGGTCAGGGGCGTCTGCGGCTTGCAGATTTCGGGTCGCCCTGGCGTACTCAGGAAATAGACGGTCGATGAACCGACCACCGTGCCCTTGCCGTTCGCCTCCATCAGGAAGGCGGTGTTTTCGTCGAGGGCGATGCCAAAGGGCCGACGGCCGAAGCGATCGTGGGCGATCCGGCCCAGAAAAGTAACCAGCCGGCCCATCCGGTCGCGGGTCACGAAATGATCGTCGGTGATGGTGTCGGCGAGAAGCGGGCTGAGGAAAAGGAAATCCCGGTCGAGGGTGAGACGGAAATCGAAGGGATTGTTGAGGGCCTCGGAGGAGGTGATGGTTCGGTTGCTCAGGGCCGAGAAGGCGAACTGGGCGAGAATGGCGTTGCCGGCGCTGGTCCCCCCCACCGGCACACCCCGCCGCGCCAGGGCGTCGATCGCCAAGCTCACCGGGCTATGCTGATAGAATCGCACATAGTCCGCCTGGTCGCCGCCGGCGATGAACAAGGCTTCGGCATTGAGGATGGTCCGCTGAACGAAGGGTTGGCGGACCCCCAGCCGCCTGTCGATCTTGAGCGTGGAGACGGAGTTGATACCCGGGCACAGCCTGAGGATATAGGGATTGTAGTCCGCCGTTCCGGTGGCGCGGATGACCAGGAAATCGCCGCCGTTGGCGTGGCCGCACATCCACCGATAGGCGGCGTTCACGTCCGTCCCCCCGCCCTCGAACAGGACCCCGAAAGTGGTCTTGGTCCGGACGTCGGTCTGATTGCCGAGACGGGTGTAGACCCATCCCGGTCCCCTCGTCACATGGCCAAAAGTCGAGTCCTGCGCGTGGACGCCCTGGCAGGCGACCAACGCCAGGAGCGCGCCGATCAAGGTCCAACGATTGCGCATGGCTTTTAAGCTTCTCCACGGAGGGAGACGCAGGATTGCCACCATGCGCCGGCGCGGGCAACCGGGCCCTGACAATGTCCGGCCGGCTTGGCCGATTCCGCCACGGTTGGCAGCGGGCCACGACCGAGGACCTCATTCCGAGAACCGCCGAGCCTTGAGCGCGACGGCCGTCACGGATTGTCTCAGCCGTCGCGCCGAACTGCCGAAACGCAGCCTTGTTGGGGTGGACCGTTGGGGTAGGTTTGGGTTTTCACGTTAGTAATACAGAAATACAGATTGATAGAATTCCCTCTGGCGGACGGGGTGTCCGTCGAATAGCATTGTTTTTCCTATACTATTTCCATCGTTTGAGAGCTATCCGCGAAACTACACCCCGAATGTTCGCAAAATTGGCCCGTCGCGCGCTCGAATGTCGCAATGCCTTCCCGTGGGCGTCCAATCGGGCGATGGCGTTGCGCCGACCGCCGCTTTGGTCCCGACGCGCTCGCGGCCCAGGGGGGGAACCTCTGAAAAGGGGGGGTAGTGGCGGGCGCACCCCCAAGATCGCGCGCGCCTTCTAATCTGCGGCTGCCCTCTCTGACGCGCGGCGGCCGGGAAAATTAGGCGGCCGGGGCGGGTGAACCGCCGCCGGGGAGGGGCCAAGGTGCGGATCGGCTAGCCGGCCTCGCTCGCCCGCTCGACGGCAAACACGCCCGCCAGGCCGGCCCGCGGGCACGGCGCGGGATCGGCGGTGAGGGGTCTAGCCATATCGCCCACTGATCGGGCTCCAGAACCACCGGTTGGCGGTTGTGGTAGGGTTCGCAGTCGGGTCCCGGCGCGGTCGTGACGATCGTGAAGCTCTCGACGCGGCCGTCCGTCGTTTCGGCTACGTCCCATAGGCCCGGAAAGCAAAAGATTTCGGCGTCGCGTTTCGTGAAACGCCACATGACCTTCGCGCCCTTCTTGCCGGTCCACTCGAAAAAGTGAGTGGCCGGGACCAAGCAGCGCCGGCGCCGGCACCGTCAGACCGAAGCCCACGACCTAAAAAGACGTGAAAATCACAGCGTGAGGTGTTTAGTTTGACAGTGCCCCCAGGACCCCTGCAGGCGCCCGAAACGCTGTATGACCTGGCGGACGGTGAGGGACATAGGGCTTCAAAGCTCCTTTTGTCGAGCAACGGAGAGGCGCGGCGGCGCTCAAGTAACGGGCGCTTGGAAAGACGGCGAGACTGCGGAAGGAATATGCGGCGAGGCGAAGCGCGATGTTCCGCAATATGCGACGATTCGACGCAAGGCAACTGGCCGTTTCTGGCCGGCCCGCGCTTGACATCACTACTTGCCTCCTCGCAACGGTGCGCGCTTCGTTTATGACAACAATTCGACACAATCTTTGGAGGGGTAAAACTGTATGAAAACGCTCATCACCACGGCCGTCGTCGGCCTCGCAGCCCTGGGCTACGCAACCACCGCTTCGGCCCTTAGCCTGACGCCGGTGGGGACGGCCTTCGTAGCCACCGGGTCCGCGACCCTGATCCAGGACAAGACCTTGGTTTGCACATTCACGCTCGGCGGCGCGACGGCGGCGGACGGATCGACCGCCACAATCACCTCGGTGAGCTTCAGCGGCGGCAAGTGCGGTTCGATCACCACCGCCGGCCTTCCGTGGGTCGTCAGCCTGGACGCCGTGCGCCGCATCACCATCCACGGAGTGCAGCTTCAGTCCATACATCTTGGCCGTGGGCTCTGCGGCCCGAGCAACGTCAGGGCCAATCTCACCAAGTCCGGCGACATCGTGATCTCCAGTTCGGGCCTCTCCGGCCTGTGCACAATTTCGAGCACCGTCTCCACGTCCCCAGTCATTACGGGCGTGAAGTAGGAGGCGACAGCCCCGGCGGCCCCACGCGGCGTCGCCGGGGACATGTCGTACATCCGAGTCCCCAGACGGCAATAAGCTCTACCCGTTCAGCCTTGGTTGAAGGCCCGGCGATCCTCAGCGAATTTCAAGCTGAGGCGCTACCCGGAGCAACGTCGGTTGTCGTTGCCGGCCAGGAGGTATCCGTGGCCGCGCGGACGGGCGCGCCGCGCTGAAACCCTGCTCCCCCAATATGCCTTAGGACTCGATCTCGCCCTTTGCCTTCAATTCGCCGGCGGTCGTCACTTGTGCCACGCGCGCGGGAAGGAGCAGGGCTGGGAATTCAAACGGCCCCACTACCGGCTGAGAGCGGAATTGCCGACGGCTCAATCGCCGGGCATTGTATTGATAAGTCTATCATTTCTTGGCCGGAGGCGGACGCGTGCGAACATCCGCGAATTGAGCTTCTGGCGGGCCACGAACAACGATGATGAGCACTATGTCTACGCTATAGCGCTATAGGCCCGACGCCTTTTGATCGTCACACAGCCCATGCTGCCGATAAGGCTTCTGCCTGTCGGAGGACCGTCTGAACCGCTTCGTCCTGAAGGTCAGGCGGAAAACCGTGCTTGCGCAGGATTCGCTTCACCAGCACGCGCATCCGCGCTCGCGCGCTTTCACGGTGCGCCCAGTCCACTGAAACGCTGCCTTTTAGGCTGACGAGGAGTTCGTGGGCGATCACCTTGAGCGAGTCGTTGCCCATCAGTTCGACGGCACTCTCGCTTTCAGCCAAGGCGTCATAGAAGGCGATCTCGTCTTGCGACAACCCTTCATCCTCGCCCCGCCTACGAGCGGCCCGGACCTCCTTCGCGAGATCAATCAGTTCCTGTAACACCTCGACAGTGCTGATCGCGTTCGTATGGTATCGCGCGATCGCGGCTTCCAGGCGCTCGGAAAAGCGTTTGGTCTCGACTACGTTTGTCTTGCTGCGTGAACGAATTTCATCGTTCAGCAGCTTGCGTAGGGCTTCAAGCGCAAGGTTCTTTTTTTCGAGCTGCTGTATCTCCGCAAGGAATTCGTCAGACAGGATAGAAATGTCCGGCGTCGTGATTCCAGCGGCTGCAAGGATATCAACGATCTCTGTTGAGACGACCGCCCGATCCAATATTTGCTGAATTGCGAACTCGCGGTCGGCAGTGCTCTTTCCTGCGCCGTCGGCCGACTTCACGAGGGCGGCACGAACCGTCTGGAAGAAACCGACTTCATCCCTTATATCGCGCGCCTCGTCGCTTGCCGACGCCAAGGCAAACGCCTTGGAGAGAGTGAGCACTGCGTCCTGATAACGGCGGTTCTCGCGGCGCTTCCCATCCTCGCTGGTTTCCCTAGCAGCAGCTTCGTGTTGGCGACCAAGTATCCACTCGATGGCTTCGGCAAGCACGACGAGGCGTTCATGCGGCGTGCCGGCCAATCCACGCGCATAGTCGAATCCGTGATACATCGCCTTCACGACTTCGTACTTCTCAAGCAGCACCGCGACCGCTTCCGCCTGGTCGATCCCCGCCTGGCGCCGATCCGAACCGGAATATTGGCCCAGCGCGTTCTTCAGGTTCTGCGCAATCCCGATATAGTCCACTACCAGGCCGGCAGGCTTGTCGCGGAACACGCGGTTCACCCGGGCAATCGCCTGCATCAGCCCATGGCCCTTCATCGGCTTGTCGATATACATCGTGTGCATCGACGGCGCGTCGAAGCCGGTCAGCCACATATCCCGCACGATCACGAGCTTGAGCGCGTCCTTCGGGTCTTTTGCGCGCTTCGCCAGAAGATCGCGGCGCGCTTTGGTCCCGATATGCGGTTGCCAGCCTTGAGGATCGGCCGCCGATCCCGTCATAACAACCTTGATCGTTCCGGCGGCGTCATCGTCGCTATGCCAATCGGGCCGAAGCGCGACGATCTGGTTGTAGAGAGCGACGCAGATGCGACGGCTCATGCAGACCACCATCGCCTTGCCATCCAAGGCCCCGACGCGATCCTCGAAGTGCCGCACCAGATCGGCTGCGACCATAACGAGCCGCTTCTCAGAGCCGACCAGCGCCTCAACGGTCGCCCATTTGCGCTTAATGCGCTCCTGTTCGGTCGTCGCCTCGTCTTCGGTCAGCTCCTCGATCTCGGCATCGATCTTCGGCTTTTCCTCATCAGGAAGCTCGATGCGAGCAAGGCGGCTTTCGTAATAGATCGGCACCGTGGCGCCGTCTTCAACCGCCCGGCTGATGTCGTAAACGTCGATGTATTCGCCGAACACGGCTGGCGTGTTCACGTCGTCCTTTTCGATCGGCGTTCCCGTGAACCCGATGAAGGATGCGTTGGGCAAGGCGTCGCGCAGATACTTCGCGAAGCCATAGGCGATCTCGCCTGTTTTCTGTTCGATCCGTGCCTTGAAGCCGTATTGGCTCCGGTGCGCCTCGTCGGCGATCACGACGATGTTCCGGCGATCGGAGAGCATCGGATAGATCGCCTCGCCAGTCGCGGGCGAGAATTTCTGAATGGTTGTGAAGATCACACCGCCCGAGGCACGGCTGAGCGCTGATTGCAGGTCGTCCCGGCTGTCAGCCTGAATGGGCGTTTGCCGGATCAGGTCGCGGCACATCGAGAACGTGCCGAAAAGCTGATCGTCCAGATCGTTACGGTCGGTGATGACGACGATAGTCGGATTTTCAAGCTCGGGACGCCGCACAAGCTGCCCGGCATAGAAAGCCATCAACAGGCTCTTGCCCGACCCCTGCGTGTGCCAGATCACACCGACCTTTCGATCGCCCTGCGGCGCCGAA
>JBBRQW010000024.1:0-32808 GCA_038225765.1 Caulobacterales bacterium
ATGCCAGGTCTCCATCATCCGGTGGTCGGCCCGCTCGGTGGCGATGGTCAGGCCGAAGATCTGCCGCGAGACGCCGACGGCGTAGTCGCAGATGTCGATCATCTCCTGCACTTCGCCCAGGCCTTCGGAAATGGTCTTGCCGGCCTCCAGCGTGACCAGCATGCCGAGGTCATCCTTGGCCGCGCGCAATTCGTCGCCGAGCAGCCGGACCAGTTCGCCCCGGCGCGGGGCGGGGACCTTTCGCCAGGCAAGGAAGGCTTCGTGGGCCGCGTCTATGGCCGCGCCGGTTTCCTCGGGCGAGCGATCGTGGACCTTGGCGATGGTCTCGCCGGTGATCGGCGAGGCGACGACGCGTCCGCCGCCTTCGAGGGCGCGCGCCGGCACACCGAGGCGCTTCAGGAGGGCCGCGGTTTCCTCGGCGATGGAGGTCTTGAAGAGGGCGTTCACGCGATGGCCGCCAGCTTGGGCTTGGCCGCCGCTTCGGCGAGGCCCGCCGTCTCGGCCGAGGCATAGGCCGAGCCAAAGCGGTTGGCGAGGAATTCGCCGAGGCCAATCTCTTCCTGGCAGACGAAGCCCTTGGCCGCCAGGCGGCCCGACGACAGCATGTCGAGGACAGCGCAGATGGCCGAGGCGGTGGTGATCTGGATGCCGCTGACCATCGCTCCGCCCATCTCGCGGGCGTAGATCTTGTTGGCGTAGGTCTCCTGCACCAGGTGGCCGTTCTTCAGGCCCGAGACGGTGACGAAGACGATGACCACGTCCTGCATCGTCGCCGGCACCGACTGCTCCAGGATGTCCTTCAAAAGATCGCGCCGGTCGCGCAGGCGAAGGTCGTTCAACAGCGCCTTCATGATCGCCGCGTGGCCCGGATAGCGGATGGTGCGGTAGTTGAGGTTGCGCACTTTGCCGGCCAGGGTCTCGGCGAGGGTGCCCAGGCCGCCGGAGGTGTTGAAGGCCTCATAGGCCACGCCGTCGAGGGCGAAAGCCTCGCATTCCTCCAGGGCGCGGGTTTGGCGCGGCAGGCCATCGACAATGGCCTCGCACGGCTCGCAATATTCGTTGATCACCCCGTCGGTGGACCAGGTGAGATTGTAGTTCAGGGCGTTGGACGGGTATTTGGGCAAGGCGCCGACGCGCAGGCGAACGTCGTGCAGAACGTCGAAGTGCTGGGCCAGGTCCGCCGCCACGATGGAGATGAAGCCCGGGGCGAGGCCGCACTGCGGGATGAAGGCGGTCTGGGCGCCTTCCGCCAGGGCCTTGACCTTGCGGGTGGAGGCGACGTCCTCGGTGAGGTCCAGGTAGTGGGCGCCGGCGGCCTTGGCGGCCACGGCGACCTTGTAGGTCAGATGATAGGGGGCGGCGGAGAGGACGGCGAATTTGCCCCTGAGCAGATCGGTGAGGGCGGCGGCGTCGGTGACGTCCAGCACCTTATGCTCGACGCGCGGGTGAGCGGCCATCTCGGCCAGCTGATCGGCGCTGCGGTCGGCGACGATGACCTGGTAATCGCCGCTGTCGCTGAGCAGTTGGGCGATGGTCGAGCCGATATGGCCCGCGCCGATGACGACGACGTCCTTCATGTGCCTTCTCCCTTAAATGGCCTGGGGAAGAAAATGGGGGGACGCGGCGTCGATTCACATTGCCAAACCGACGAAACGCCGATGTAACTTCGGCAAAACGCCGATGGAATGCCGCACATGGACGACCTCGACCGCCGCCTGATCGCGGCCCTGCGCGAAAACGCCCGCGCGCCCACCGCCAAACTGGCCCGGACGCTGGGCCTCTCGCGCACCACGGTGCAGAGCCGGCTGGAGCGCCTGGAACGGTCGGGCGTGATCACCGGCTACACGGCGCGGCTATCTCAAGCCCACGAGCGCGGCCAGATCCACGCCTATGTGATGCTGACCCTCATTCCCAAGAACGCGCCCGCCGTGGTCGCCGCCATCCGCCGCCTGCCCGCCGTCCGCCTGCTGCGATCGGTGAGCGGCCCCTTCGACCTGATCGCCGAGGTCGTGACTCCCTCGGCGGCCGAGATGGACGCCCTGATCGACGCCCTGGGCGCGCTCGACGGCGTGGAGCGCACCACCAGCTCGGTGGTGCTATCGACGAAGGTGGATCGGTGAGGGGTGCCGGCCCGTCCGCCGGCCGCCCTATCCCTCCACCCGGCGCAGAAACGTGCGTTCCTCGGCCAGGATGAAGCGGCCTTCCTGGGCCATCCTGAAGTTGGCCGCGCCGCGCGGGTCCGCCTTCAGGCGGGCGCGGTAGGCTTCGTAGGACGCCAGGGTGTCGAACCCGATCAGGGCCACGGCGATGTTGTTGGCTCCCTCGTGGGGCAGGAAGTAGCCGATGAGGTCGCCGCCGCTGGCGGGGATGAGGGCCGTCCATTCGCGGGCGTAGGCTTCGAAAGCCTCGGTCTGAAACGGATCGAGGGTGTAGCGGATGCAGCAGACGACGGTCATCGGCGGGTTCCCGGTTCGTCGGCCAGCCATAGGCGCTTGCGGCGCGCGGACGTTTCGCTTAGCGTCGAAGTATGAAGGCGGGCCCCGACATCGCCCTGGTGGCGTCTCTGCTAGGCGAGCCGGCGCGGGCCAATATGCTGACCGCGCTGGTCGGCGGCCGGGCGCTCACCGCCGGCGAACTGGCGCGCGAAGCCGGGGTGACCGCGCAGACCGCCAGCGCCCATCTGGCCAAGCTCGAGGCCGGCGGGCTGATCGCCCTTCGCCGACAGGGGCGGCACCGCTATTTCACCCTCGCCGGCGACGACGTCGCCGGGGTGCTGGAGGGGCTGATGGGGCTGGCGGCGCGGGCCGGTCACGCCCGGAGCCGCCCCGGACCCGCCGAGCCGGCGTTGCGCTTCGCCCGCGTCTGCTACGACCATCTGGCCGGCCAGATGGGGGTGGCCATGCTCGACGCCCTGGTGGAGGCCGGCCGGATCGAACGGGCCGGCGAAGCGCTGCGACTCACGGGCGCCGGCGCCACCTTCGCCCGACGCCTGGACATCGATGTCGAAGCGCTCGCCGCCGGCCGCCGTCCGGTCTGCAAGAGCTGCCTGGACTGGAGCCAGCGCCGAAGTCACTTGGCCGGGAGCCTGGGGGCCGCCCTCCTGGCCCGGCTGATCGAGCGAAAATGGGCCAGGCGCGAGCCCGCCGGCCGGGCGATCGTCTTTGCGCCGGGCGGACAGGCGGCATTCGCGGCGGCGTTCGGGATCAGGGCCGAGGGTTGACCCCCGGGGGCGCATCGAGCCCTCCGCCCAACACCGTGTAGAGGGTGACCAGATTGGTCGCCTCGGTGAGCTCGCTCGTCACCAGGGTCTGCTGGGCGGCGTAGTAGGTGCGCTGGGCGATCAGGGCGTTGAGATAGGTGTCGGCGCCGGCCTGGTAGCGGGCGTCGGCGAGGGTGAGGGCCTCCAGGGCGGCGCCGACCAGGGCCCGCTGGGCGGCCAGTTCGGTATCGATCGTGCCGCGCTGGGCCAGGGCGTCGGCGACTTCGCGAAAGGCGGTCTGGATCGCCTTTTCGTAGGTGGCGACGGCAAGGTCGCGCTGGGCCTTGGCCAGGTTGAGATTGCCGCGGTTGGCCCCGAAATCGAAGATCGGCTGGGTGATCTGGGGCGCGAAGGTCCAGGTGGCGGCGGCGCCGCGGAACAGGGTCGAAAGGGCGTTGCTGGTCAGGCCCCCCGAGCCGGTCAGCGACAGGGTCGGGAAGAAGGCGGCGCGGGCGGCGCCGATGTTGGCGTTGGCGGCCTTTAGCTGGTCCTCGGCCTGGACCACGTCGGGGCGGCGCAGGAGCACCGCCGAGGAAAGCCCGGCCGGCAGGCGCGAGAGGACCACCACCGGGGCGCCGATCTGGGCCGGCAAAAGGTCATCGGTCACCGGCGCCCCGACCACCAATTCGAGCGCG
Organism: Caulobacterales bacterium; assembly: GCA_038225765.1. GTDB lineage: Bacteria > Pseudomonadota > Alphaproteobacteria > Caulobacterales > Caulobacteraceae > Acaudatibacter. The sequence continues at coordinate 3,895 of JBBRQW010000024.1, forward strand.
TTGCGGTCCAAGGCGGCCTGGGTGGTCAGGCGGGCCACGTCGAAGCGGGCCTGTTCGACGATGGTCTGGGCCTGGCTCACGTCGAGCTGCGAGGCGATGCCGCCGCCAAAGCGGGCGCGGGTGAGATCCAGGGTCTTGCCCCCGTTGATCACCGTTTCCTCGGCGATCTTCAGCAGGGAACGGTCGGAGGCCAGGGTGAGGTAGTCGCCGGCGACCTCGTCGATCAGGGTGATCTGGGCCAGGTCACGAGCCTCGCGGGTGGCGAAATACTGATCCTGCGCCGCCCGAGACAGGTTGCGCAGCTTGCCGAACAGGTCGAGTTCGAAGGCGCTGACCCCGAGATTCAGGTCGAACTGGTGTTCGTGGATCGATCCGCCGCCGGACCGGGGGGGAGCGGCGGCGGCCCCGCCGGGGGGCGGCTGGCCGACGAAGCTGGTGGTGGAGGGAAACTCCCCGAAGGTGGCCGAAGCGTTGGCGGAAAGGTGGGGATAGAGATCGGCGCGCTGGACCTGATATTGCGCCCGCGCCGCGGCGATATTGGCCACCGCCTCGCGCAGATCGCGGTTGTTGGCCAGGGCCTCGTCGATCACCGTCTTCAGCTTCGGGTCGGAGAAGAAGTCGCGCCAGCCGACGACCGGTTGGACGGTGGCGCTCGGCGGCGCATAGGCGGGGCCGGTGGGGAAGGCGGCGGGCGTCGGCTGGGCGGGGCGGTGGTAGGCGGGCGCGAGATCGATGCAGCCGGTCAGGGCAAGGGCGGCGAGGCCGATCGTGGAAAACGCTCCTCCCCTGCGAAGCGGGAGGAACGGAGAAACGCGGCGCATCATGTCGCCGCCCCTTCCGCGGCCGGCCCCGGGGCTCGCGGCGCCTTCTTCCGAAACCCCCGCCGCACGCCCACGAAGAACAGCGGCACGAAGAAGATGGCCAGGAGGGTGGCGGCCAGCATGCCGCCGATGACACCGGTGCCGATGTCGTTCTGGCTGCCGGCCCCGGCCCCGGTGGAGATGGCCAGGGGGAAAACACCGGCGATGAAGGCCAGGGAGGTCATCAGGATCGGGCGCAGCCTCAGTCTCGCGGCCTCCAGGGCGGCGTCCCGGTAGCCAACTCCGCGTTTTTCGGCCTCGTCGGCGAACTGGACGATGAGGATGGCGTTCTTGGCCGACAGGCCGATGGTGGTTAAAAGGCCCACCTGGAAATAGACGTCGTTGTAGAAGCCGCGCAGGGTGGCGGCGAGCACCGCCCCAAGGACGCCCAGCGGCACCACCAGCATGACCGCGAAGGGGATCGACCAGCTCTCGTATAGGGCGGCCAGGCACAGGAACACCACCAGCATGGAGATGCCGTAGAGGGCCGGCGCCTGGCTCCCCGACGCTCGCTCCTGGTAGGAAAGCCCGGTCCAGTCGAAACCGAACCCCTTGGGGAGTTTGGCGACCAGTTTTTCTATTTCGTTCAGGGCCACGCCGGAACTCTTGCCGGGAGCGGCGCCACCCTGGATGTCCGTGGAGGGCAGGCCGTTGTAGCGTTCGAGTTGGGCGGGGCCGACCGTCCAGCTGGTGGTGGAGAAGGCTGAGAACGGGGCCATGGCGCCGGCGGCCCCACGCACGAACCAGCGGCCGAGATCCTCCGGGCTGGTGCGATACGGCGCGTCACCCTGCATATAGACCCGCTTGACCCGGCCCCGGTCGATGAAGTTGTTGATGAACGATCCGCCCCAGGCGGAACTCAGGGTGTCGTTGATGTCGCTTTGCGAGAGGCCCAGGGCCCCGGCGCGCGCCTGGTCGATGTCGAGATGCAGTTGGGGCGTATCGTCCAGGCCGTTGGGGCGCACCCCCGCCAGCAGCGGGTCCTTGGCGGCCATGCCGAGCAGCTGGTCGCGCGCCCCGATCAGGGCGGCGTGACCCAGGCCGCCGCGGTCCTCCAGTTCGAGATCGAAACCCGAGGAATTGCCCAGTTCCCGCACCGCCGGCGGCACCAGGACGTAGACCTGGGCGTCGCGGATGGTGGAGAAGGCGCGGTTGGCGCGTTGGGCGACGGCCGGGGCATGGTTCTTCGCGCCCGGCCGATCCTTCCAGTCCTTCAAGTGGAGGAAGGCGATGCCCTGGTTCTGGCCCGAGCCGGCGAAGCTGAAGCCGACCACGGTGAAGACCGTATCGACATTGGCCTTCTCCTGGGTGAGCCAATAGTGCTCCACCTGCTTGGCGACCGCGACCGTGCGCGCCTGGATGGCCCCGGTGGGCAGGCTGAAGATGGTCATCAGGCCACCCTGGTCCTCCTCGGGCAGGAAGGCGGTGGGCAGGCGGATGAACAACAGGGCCATGGCGCCCGCCAGCACGGCGTAGACGATCACCGCCGGCAGCGGGCGGCCGATGATGCGGCGCAGGCCGCCGTCGTAGCGCCGGACACCGCCCTCGAAGGTGCGGTTGAACCAGCCGAAAAAGCCGCGCCGGGCGCGAGAGCCCTTTTCCACCGGGGCCAGCAGGCTCGCGCACAGGGCTGGGGTGAGGATCAGGGCCACCAGCACCGAAAGCACCATGGCCGAGACGATGGTCACCGAGAACTGGCGGTAGATGACGCCCGTCGAGCCGCCGAAAAAGGCCATGGGCAGGAAGACCGCCGACAGCACCAGGGCGATGCCGACCAGGGCGCCGGTGATATCGCCCATGGACTTGAGGGTGGCTTCCTTGGGAGGGAGGCCCTCCTCGGTCATGATCCGCTCGACGTTCTCCACCACGACGATGGCGTCATCGACCAGCAGGCCGATGGCCAGCACCATGGCGAACATGGTCAGCGTATTGATCGAATAGCCGAACGCCGCCAGCACCCCGAAGGTCCCCAGAAGCACCACCGGCACCGCGATGGCTGGGATCAGGGTCACCCGCCAGTTCTGCAAAAAGACGAACATCACCGCGATCACCAGAACGATCGCCTCGATCAGGGTGATCACCACCTGCTTGATGGAAAGCCTGATGAAGGTGGTGGAATCGACCGGGAAGCTCAGCTTGACCCCCGGCGGGAAGTTGGCGGAAAGCTCCGTGGCGCGTTTCTTGACCGCGTCGGCGGTGCTGAGCGCATTGGCGCCCGGCGCGAGCTGGATAGCCAGCCCTGCTCCGGGCCGGCCGTTGATGCGACTGACCACGCCATACTGTTGCGCGCCGAGCTCCACGCGCGCCACGTCGCCCAGGCGCACCTGCGATCCGTCCGGCGCCGTGCGCAGCAGGATGGCCCGAAACTGTTCTGGGGTCTGCAGGCGCGAGCGGGCGGTGACGGTGGCGTTGAGCGCCTGGCCGGCGACGGTGGGCTGGCCGCCGATTTCGCCGGCCGACACCTGGACGTTCTGGGCCAGCACGGCGGCCCGAATGTCGGACGGCATCAACTTGTAATTGTTAAGTTTATAGGGATCGAGCCAGATGCGCATGGCGTATTGGCCGCCGAACACCCGCACGTCCCCCACGCCATCCACCCGCGCCAGGGGATCGACCAACTGGCTGTTCAGATAGTCGGAAATGTCGTTGTCGGTGTAACGGCCGGTGGTGTCGTAGAGCGCCACGATCAACAAGAAGGCGCTCTGCGACTTGGCGACGGTAAGCCCCTGTTGTTGAACCTCGAGGGGCAACAGCGGCGTGGCCTGCTGCAGCTTGTTCTGCACCTGGACCTGGGCGATGTCGGCGTTGGTTCCGGGCCCGAAAGTGGCCTGGATCCGCACGCTGCCGTCGGAGCCGCTGTTGGAGGAGAAATAGAGCAGGTGGTCGAGGCCCTTGAGCTGCTGCTCGATGACCTGGGTGACCGAGTTTTCCACCGTCTGGGCCGAGGCGCCCGGATAGACGGCCTGGATCGACACCGAGGGCGGGGCGATGGTCGGATACTGGGCGATCGGCAGAGAGCGGATCGCCAGCACGCCGGCCAGCATGATGACGATGGCGACCACCATGGCGAAGATCGGCCGCTCGATGAAGAAGCGTGACACCTCGGACGGCCTCTACCGGCGCCCGGCCGGGGTCGGAGCCGTCGCCGGCGCGGCGGGTGGCGCGCCGGCGGGGACGGCGCGCACCGCCTGGCCAGGCTTGACGTTCTGAAGGCCCTCGACGATCAGGCGGTCGCCGGGCGCGAGGCCGGAGGTGACCAGCCATTTGCCGCCCACCGCGCGCCCGGTGCGCAGTTGACGAAGTTGGGCGTGGCCGCTCGCATCGACGATCAAGGCCGTTGGGGCGCCCTTCTCGTCGCGGGTCACGCCCTGCTGCGGGGCGAGCAGCCCGTTGTTCTGGACGCCCTCGATGACGATGGCGCGGACATAGAGGCCGGGCAGCAGAAGGCCATCGGGGTTGGGGAACACGGCCCTCAGGGTCACCGCGCCCGTGGCCTGATCGACGGTGACATCGGTGAACTGCAGGCGCCCTTCTCGAGGGTAGTCGGAACCGTCGCTCAACTTAAGGCGAACCGCCAGGCCGCCGGGGCCGCCGCGACTGACCTGACCGGCTTCGACTTCGCGGCGTAGGCGCAGTTCGTCGTCGGCCGACTGGGTGACATCGACATAGATCGGATCGAGACGCTGGATGGTGGAAAGGGCGGTCGCCTGGGCGGCGGTGACCAGGGCCCCCACGGTCACCGCCGAGGCCCCGATACGCCCGGAGATCGGGGCGGTGACGCGGGTGTAGCCGAGGTTGATCCGCGCCGCCTCGGCGGCGGCCTTCTGCTGCTGCACGCTGGCGGCGGCCTGCCCATAGGCCGCCCGCGCGTCGTCGTAATCCTGTTTGCTGACCGCGTTGATCTTGACCAGGCCGGCGTAGCGCTGCGCCTTGATCTGGGCCGTCGCGACGTTGGCCAGGGCGCTGGCAAGCTGGGCCTTGGCCTGGTCGTAGGCCGCCTGATAGGTGGCCGGATCGATGAGGTAGAGCACCTGTTCGGCCTTGACGCGTGAGCCCTCCTTGAAGAGCCGCGCCTTGACGATCCCATTCACCTGCGGCCGCACATCGGAAACCTCAAAGGGGCTGGTGCGCCCCGGAAGTTCCGTGGTCAGGGTGACCGGCGCGGCCTGGAGAATCACCACCCCCACCTCCGGCGATCCCTGGGCGGGCGGCGCGGGATGGGGCGCGCAACCTTGGAGACCGAGCGCCGCCGCGGCGCCGAGGGCGATCAGGACCGGCCTTGGGGAAACCATGAGCGCTCCTCAACGAAGACACTTGAGCGTTCGCGCCCGAGGCGCGGGAGGTATGGCGCGGCGGGTGGATGGTCAAGGCGGGGCGGCGAGGATTGGGCCTCGTCGATGCGCCGCCTTGCACCCCGCGAAGCAGCGCCTAAGCTGCGCCGCCTCGAATGAGCGTTTGAATCGCGACCATGACCGAAGCCCGCCTGTCACCGCAGCCGCCCGAAGGCGAAAACGCCGAGCGCGAGGCGGCGACCAAGGCCCAGGTGCTGGCGGCGGCGGAGCGGCTGTTCGCCCTCAACGGCTTTCGATCCGTATCGGTGCGCGACATCACCGCCGAGGCGGGAGTGAATCTGGCCAGCGTCAACTATCATTTCGGCTCCAAGGACGCCCTGCTGTTCGAGATCTTCCGCCGGCGGACGGCCGAACTCAACCGCGAGCGGGCCCGAATGCTGCACGAGGCGACGGGTCGCCACGGCGGCAAGCCGCCGGTGCGGGCCATCCTCACCGCCTTGTTCGCGCCGCCTCTGCGCTGGTCGAACCAGGATCACCCACGCCGGGTCTCGGTACAGTTCATCATCCGCGCCCGCAGCGAGGGGGCCGGCGCCATCCGCGATGTCCTGCGCACCGATGTCTCCCATCTGCGCCGGTTCGCCGACGCCCTGATCGGGACCCTCCCCGATCTGCCGCGCGAGGAAATCTACTGGCGGCTGCACTTCGCGCTCGGCATGATCCACAACAACCGCTTCGCCGAGTTCGACCGCCTGCACGTGCTCTCCGAAGGCGCCGCCCGCGAGAGCGACACCGAGGCCCTGCTGACGCGCATGGTGGATTTCGCCGAGGCGGGGTTCCTGGCCTGAGGGATCAAACCCTGGCCGCCGCGATCCGGGCCTGGGCGATCTCGATGGCGATGTCGTGGGTTGGGCGTCGCTCTCGCGGGGAGCGTTCGAGGATTTCGTCCAGGGTCTCCATCAGGCGGGCGAGCTTCATCTCCACCCAGGCCGGATCGTAGGCGTCGCCCACGTCGAGACCGCGAATCTCGGCCGCCACGTTGATGATGCCGCCGCCGTTGATGACGAAATCGGGGGCGTAGATCAGGCCTTTCTCATAGAGGGCGCGGCCGACCTCGGGGCCGGCGAGCTGATTGTTGGCCCCGCCGGCGACGATCCTTCCCTTCAGCCTGGGCAGGGTCGCCTGGGTGATCGCCCCGCCCAGGGCGCAGGGGGCGAAGACGTCGGCTTCCACGTCGAAGATCGCTTCGGGTGGGACAACCCTCGCCCCGGTAGCCGCCGCCACCGCCCGGGTCGCCGCGGCGTTGACATCGGCGATCACCAGAGTGGCCCCGTCGGCGGCCAGCTTGTCGGCGAGGTAGGCGCCCACATGGCCGGCGCCCTGGATGGCCACGGTGACCCCTTGCATGTCGCGGCCGAGAACGCGGCGCACGCACAGGGCGATGCCGCGCCGGATACCCTCGGCGGTGATGGGGCTGGGATCGCCGGAGGCGGCCGGGTGTCCCTCCAGGCCGGCGATGTAGCGGGTGGCCTTGCGCGCGTGGGCCAGATCGCCCGGCGACACCCCCACGTCCTCGGCGCTCCAGTAGCGCCCGCCTACCGCCTCGACGGCCCGGCCGAAGGCTTCGAACAAGGCCGGCGTCTTGGCGCTCGCCGAGTCGCCGATGATCACCGACTTGCCGCCGCCCAGCTCCAGGTCGGCGACGGCGTTTTTGAAGCTCATGGCGCGCGACAGGCGCAGGGCGTCGTCGATGGCCGCCTGCTCGTTGGCGTAGGGCCACATCCGGCAGCCGCCGGCCGCAGGGCCGCGGGCGGTGGAATGGACGGCGATGAAGCATTTGAGGCCGCTGGCCTCGTCGTGGAAAGCGTGAACGGCCTCGTGGCCTTCGAAAGCGGGGGAATCGAAAACGCTCATGGACGCTCTGGGACGGTTTGGGGGGAAAGGCGCCCGCCTCTACGCCGCGCGGCGGCGCCTCACAACCCCGCGCGCGCCGTCTCCGGTTTCGCCGGCCCCCGCGCCGCGCCTGGGATGGCGCCGGCGCCCGAGGGCAGGGGCGCGGCCGGATCGGCGATGAAGGCGGCGACGTCCCGCCACACGTTGAGCGCCTGCTCGTCGCGCAACAGCAGATGATAGCCGGCCCGGTAATAGGCCGTCCGATCGCCGGCGCCGAGACGGCGGACCGCACCGCGGGTCGCCGACTTCGGAATGATGTCGTCGCGCGCGCCATAGAGATAGAGGGTTGGGGCGCGCACCTGGCCGACCTCGCGCCAGGCCCGCTCCATGGTGGTGACGAGGCCATAGAGGGTGTCGAGCCGCGCGCCCCAGATCATCAGCGGATCGCGACTCATGGCCAACAGTTCGGCGCGGTTGTCGGTGGGGGTGACCTTGCGGGTCAGCCAGTCGGGGGGGTTGAGGACGTCGGCCGGCGCGGCGTGGGCGGCCAGCCACAGCAGAGTCTTGTTGGGGAGCGGCTGGGTCGACCAGCCCCACACCGCCGGGGCCAGGAGGATCAGGCGGTCGGCGGCCGGCGGCCGGTCGGAGGCGAAGGCCTCGATGGCCACCGCCCCGCCCAGGCTCTCGCCGGCCACCGCGATGACCGCGCGCGGCCAGCGCGCCCGCGCCAGGGCGACCAGGGTGCGCAGGTCCTCGATCTTGAGATCGTCGGGCGCCCAGACGCCCCGGCCGGGCGAGCGGCCAAAGCCGCGCTGGTCGTAGGCCCAGGTGGCGATCCCCCGCGTCGCCCAATAGGGCGCGGCCAGATGGAAGGCGTTGGCGTAGTCGTTCATCCCGTGCACCCCGACCACCACCGCCCACGGCTCGCCGCCCGCCGCCTCCCAGCGGGTGAGGCCGAGCGACGCGCCGTCGAAGCTGACGAACCGGTTCGCCTCCAGATGGGGCCCGGTGAAGCCGGCGTCGGGTCGGCCGGCCCGTTGGAGGGTGGGCGCGCAGGCGGCCAGCAGGGCCGCCAGGATAAGGGCGACGGCGCGCCTCATGCGGCGAGAATCTCCGCCACCCTGCGCCGCAACCACGGCGTGACCTCCGCGTCGAACCACGGATTGTTGTTCAGCCAATGGGTGTTGCGCCACGAGGGATGGGGCAGCATCAGCACCTCCGGCAAGGTGTCGCGCCAGCCGCGCACGGCGGCGTCCATGGAGCACTTGGCCGCCGCGCCCATGGCCCACAGATGGGCCGGTCGGCCGACCAGCAGGGTGAGTTCGACCTTCGGCAAGGCCGCGATCAGGCGCGCCCGCCACAGGGCCGCGCAACGGGCCGGAGGCGGATGATCGCCGCCGCCGGCCGCCGCCGTCCCTGGATCGCAGAAGGCCATGGCGGCCATGCCGACGGCGGGATGACCGTAGAAGGTCTCGCGGTCCACCCCTAGCCAGCCCCGCAAGCGCTCGCCCGACGGATCGTCGAAGGATTTGCCGCTCAGGTGGACGAGCCGGCCCGGCGCCTGGCCGCAGATCAGCAGGCGCGTCGCCGCGCCCACCTGCAGCACCGGCCGCGGCTCATGGCCGAAATCGGCGGCGCAGGCGCGGCAGGCGCGGATGTCGGCAAGGAGGGCGTCGAGACTCACCGGCCCGATGTAGTGCGCTTCAGCGGGCGAAGAAGGCCTTTTCCTTGGCGACGATGGGGGCGAAGGACGGGCGGGCCAGAATGCCCTCGACAAAGGCGGCTGTCTTGGGATGGGCGGCGGGGTTCACGGCGATGCCGAGATGGCCGAAATTGACGAACGGGCTGGCCACCGACAGATCGGCCAGGGTCAAGCGATCGTCCACCAGATATCCGGACGCCGGGATCATCTTTTCGATATAGTCGATGAGCGGCGGCAGCTCCTCGGCCTGGGCCTTGTCGGCGGCGGCCAGGTCGCCTTCCCGGCCCAGAAATCGCGGTGCCACCACCCGGTTGAAGAACAGCTTGCCCATGCAGGCGGCGAGGATGGTGTCGGCGAATTCCTCGTACCAGATGGTTCGGGCTCGGCTCGCCGGGGCAACCGGGATCAACGGGGGATCGGGATACGTCGCCTCCAGATAGGTGATGATGGCGGTGGAATCGGAGATGGCGAAGTCGCCGTCGCGAAAGCCGGGCATTTTGCCAAACGGGCTGGCCTCGCGGAACGCCGGGTCCTGGTCGCCGATGCCGATGGGCTTCAGTTCCACCTCCAGCCCCTTTTCGGAGATATAGGCCAGGGTCTTGCGCACGAAGGGCGACATGGATGAGCCGTAGAGGATCATTTCGAAGTCTCCCGAGGCGGCGCGCGCCGCTTCATTTCAGGGGCGCTATTGTAGCAGCTTGTCGCTGGTGGCGGCGAGGTGGGCGAGCAGGCTCTTGGCCCCACCGCTCGCCAGGGGCGCGGCGAAGTCCGAACGGCGGGTGGTGAGCTGGCTGATCGCGTCATAGTAGACATCGACGATCTTCCAGCCGGCGCCCGAGGGGTGCATGCGGTAGAGCAGATTGACCGTCTTGCCGTCGGAGGTGGTGAGGCGGCAGCGCACGATCTTGTCGGCCCCCCGGCTCTGAACCGTCGGATCGATCTCGAACTTTTCGCCGCCGAAGCGGTCGAAGTTGTGGGCGTAGCTGGCGACGGTTAGCCGGGTAAAGGCTCGGATCAGGGCCTGACGGTCGGCCTCCGACAGGGTCGCCCACGATGGCCCGACCGCGAACCGGGTCATCACCGGCAGGTCGAAGGCCGCCTCGACCGCCGGAGCCAGCTTGCGATAGCGGCCCTTGGCGCCCAGGGCCGGGCCGGCCTTCATGGTGTCGATGAGCGAGGCGTCGAAGGCCTCGATCCGCGCCGCCGCCGGGTCGGCCGCCGCGGCGCGGGCGATGGGCGCCTGGACGGCCAGGGCCAGGGCGACGGCGGCGAAGATCGGAAAGGGGCGGGGAATTCGCATAAGGCCTCGCTTGGTCGCTATCGGGTCAACCCATGTGGAAGACGCACAGTTTGTTGCCGTCCAGGTCGCGGAAGTAGGCGCCGTAGAAGGTGTCGCCGCGCAGGCCCGGCGCGCCCTCGTCCTTGCCGCCGGCGGCCAGAGCCTTGGCGTGGGTCTTGCCCACCACTTCGCGCGACGGCGCGGCCAGCGAGATCATGGTCCCGTTGCCGGCGGTGGCCGGCTTTTCGTCATATGGCCGGCAGATCGCCACCATGGGCCCGCGCTCCGACGACCCATAACCCTGCATGCGGTCCATGGTCATGGTGCGCTTGGCGCCCAGTTCGCCCAGCACGGCGTCGTAGAACGCCTTGGCCTGTTCAAAGTCGTTGCTGCCCAAGGTCACATAGCCGATCATGTGTCGCTCCCGTCGAAAGTTGGGTTTAGTGCCCCGATGGCGGGCGAATTGGCAAGCGAAAAGGCCGATCGGCCGCGCTCCGAAGGATGAACCCAGATGACCATCGAGCCGGACCCGGCGGCGGCCAACGCCGATCAGATCAACTATTGGAACGCCAGCGCCGGCGAAACCTGGGCGGCGCTGAACGAGCGGCTCGACCGGACGATCGAGCCGCTCGGGCGGGCGGCCATGGAGGCGCTGGCGCCGGCGGCGGGCGAGCGGCTGGTCGATATCGGCTGCGGCTGCGGCCAGACGACGCTCGCTCTGGCCGGGCGCGTAGGCGACGGCGGGGCCGTGCTCGGCGTCGATGTCTCGGCCCCGATGCTGGCGATCGCCCGCGCCAGGGCCGCCCGGGCGGGCCTGACCCAGGCCGCCTTCCTGCAAGCCGACGCCCAGACCCACCGCTTCGAGGCCGGCGCCTTCGACGCCGCCTTTTCCCGCTTCGGGGTGATGTTCTTCGCCGACCCGGCCGCCGCCTTCGCCAATATCCGCGCCGCCCTGGCCCCCGGCGGGCGCCTCGCCTTTCTGTGCTGGCGCGCGGCGGCCGAAAACCCGATGATGACGGTCCCCTTCGCCGCCGCCCTGCCCCACCTGCCGCAAGCCCCCCCGCCGCCCGATCCGCTCGCCCCGGGGCCCTTCGCCTTCGCCGACAAAGACCGCGTGCGCGGCGCCCTGGCCGCCGCCGGTTTCAGCAACATCGACATCGCGCTTCACGATCAGCCGATCGGCGGCGGCGATCTCGAAGCGGGGGTGGATACCGCCCTGAAGGTCGGCCCGTTGGGCGCCATCCTGCGCGAACGCCCGGAACTTCGCGGGACGGTGATCGACGCGGTCCGCGCCGCCCTCACGCCCTTCGCCGGCGACGCCGGGGTCATCTTCGATTCCGCGACCTGGATCGTCACCGCGCGCAACGCCGGCCATCCTCCCTCCTGAACCGAGACCGGAACAACGCCATGGCCGACCATGAGATCATCCTTCATCACTACGACGCCTCGCCGTTCTCCGAGAAGGCGCGGCTGCTGCTGGGCCTGAAGGGCCTGGCGTGGCGATCGGTGCTGACGCCCAACATCATGCCCAAACCCGACCTCACCGCCCTCACCGGCGGCTATCGACGCGCGCCGGTGATGCAGATCGGGGCGGACATCTTCTGCGACAGCCAGGCGATCCTGGGCGAGATCGAACGGCGCTACCCCGCGGCGGCGCCCGAGCCTGGCCTGGCCTGGGCGGTCAATCTGTGGGCCGACCGCCTATTCTTCATGACGACGGTGCCGATCATCTTCGGCGAACTGGGCGAGCGGGTGCCGCGCGCCTTCATCGAGGACCGCGAAAAGCTCACTGGCCGGCCGTTCGACGTCGCGGCCATGAAGGCCGCCGCCGGGCCGATGCGCGCCCAGTGGCGGGCGCAGGCGGCGTGGATCGAGGGCGCGCTGGAGGGCGCCGGCCGCGACTTCCTGGCCGGCGACGGGCCCAGCCTGGCGGACATCTCCGCCTATATGAACGTCTGGTTCCTGGCCGGCGCGACGCCTGATGTCGCCGAGGCCCTGCTGGCCGGGCTGAGCCGCGTCCAGGCGTGGCGGGGCCGCCTCGCCGCCATCGGCCACGGCCGGCGCGCCGAAATGACCGGCGCGGAAGCCCTGGAGGTCGCCCGCGCCGCCGAGCCGGCGCCCGCTCCCGCCCACGACGGGGCAGATCCATCGGGGCTCGCGCCGGGGGCCGGCGTGATTGTCATGGCCGACGACTACGGCCGCGACCCGATCGCCGGAACCCTGGTCGCCGCGACCCCCAGCCGCCTGGTCATCGCCCGCGAGACGCCGTCGCTGGGGTGCCTCAATGTGCACTTCCCGCGCGTCGGCTACATCCTGCAAGCGGCGGCGTGATCGCGGCGCCGCGCCGTATAGGGCGGCCCGGGCGCTCTTTTATCGCCAAGCCAGGATCGCCAGCGAGCCCGCGCCCGCCAGCCAGCAATAGATGGCGAAGGGGGTGAAGCCCTTGGCTTCGTGGGCCTTGAACCAGCGCATCAGAAGGGCGGTGGCGATCAGGGCGGTAAGGCCGGCGACGACTCCGGCCAGGATGGCGGCGGCGCCGAAATGACCGTGGTGGCGGACGAGCTTGGGGGCTTCCAGCACCACCGCGCCCAGAATGATCGGGGTGGCGGTCAGAAACGAGAACCGCGCCGCGTCCTCGTGGCTGAGGCCGCGAAGATAGCCGCCGGCCATGGTCGCCCCGGACCTGGACAGGCCGGGGACGAGGGCCAGGCACTGACAAAAGCCGATGATCAGGGCGTCGATCCAGCCGAGGGCGGCGAGCGGTCGGGTGGCGCGACGCCGTATGCGTTCGGCGGCGAACAGCATGGCCCCGTTGACGATCAGGAAGGCGGCGGCGAGGACCGGGTTGGCGAATCCGGCGCGCAGAATCTTTTCGAAGGCGAAACCGATCATGACGGCGGGGATGGTGGCCACCACCACCCGCCAGAACAGGCGCCGGTCCGGGCCGCCGGCCGGGTCGCCAAAGCGCAGCACCGAGACCGCGAAGCCCAGCCAGTCGCGCCAGAAATAACCCAGGAGGGCGATCGCCGTGCCCAGATGCATCACCGCCAGAAAGGGCAGGAAACCCTCGGCCGCCTGGTCGATGTTCCAGCGCAGCAGGGCCGGGAGAATGACCGCGTGCCCCAGGCTGGAGATGGGGAAAAGCTCGGTGATCCCCTGCAGGATCGCCATGACGATGGCTTGAATTGGGGTCATTTCGGAGATTCCGTGGGGGTGGAGCGGCTAGAACCGCCACCAGGCGGTCGGCGGCGCGCGCGTCCGCGGCCAAACCTATCCAGAGTCGGAGGCCTGAGCGATCGCCTGCTTGACGTTGACGTTCAGCCTTTCCATCATCTGGATGAGCAGGGCATTCTGATATTCCAGGTGCTCCAGGATGACCTCGATCTCCTTTTCCGCCTTTACGTTGACGTCCAGATCGTGTTCAGCCCGTGCATCGGCATGGGCGCCCTGGATGTTCTGCCCGACCATGATCAGCGGCATCAGCAGAATCTGGATCACGTTGGAAATGAACAGGTAGAAGACGAAGCCCATGGCCGGATCGAATCGGGCCGTTTTGGGGGCGAGCAGGTTCCAGCTCAGCCAGGACACCGTCCAGGCAAAGATGCACAGAAAGAACCCCATGGTGCCGACGCGAGTCGTGATCCACACCGCCAGACGGTTGAGAGGCGAGAGCTTTTCCCGCTGTTCCTTGTTGATGTCGCGCGGCGGCTTTCGGGCCTTGCGCAGGGCCACCAGAGAGGTGGGCGGCGGCGTCGGCGGCGGGTTATCGGGCATCTTAAGGGTCTCCGTTGCGCGGGCCAGGCTGGCCACATTGTGACGGCATCGGCGTGATTCGACCATGACGGCGGAGCACCGGCCGGTGAGCTTCCTTCAGACGATTTTACCAAACAGGGCGCCAAGCCCCGAGGTGACAGCCATCGCCAAGGCGCCCCAGAAGGTCACCCGCAGCGCGCCACGCCAGACGTCGGCCCCGCCGGCCCAGGCGCCGACCGCGCCCAACAGGGCGAGAAAGCCCAGGGACGCGCCGGCCACCAAGGGCGCGAGCAGGCCGGCGGGCGAAAGGATCACCATCGCCAGGGGCGCGGCGCTTCCCACGCTGAACGAAGCGGCCGAAGCGAAGGCGGCCTGCACCGGACGGGCGGCGGTCGCCTCCGAAAGGCCCAGTTCGTCGCGCGCGTGGGCGCCCAGGGCGTCCTTGGCCATCAGTTGCCCGGCGACCTCGGACGCCAGCCCGGGATCCACGCCGCGTTCGACGTAGATCGCCGAAAGCTCCCGCCGCTCGGCTTCGACATCCTCGTGGAGTTCGGCGCGCTCGCGGTCGAGCAGGGCTTTTTCGCTGTCGAGTTGCGAGCTGACCGAGACATATTCCCCCGCCGCCATGGACATCGCCCCAGCCACCAGGCCCGCCGCGCCGGTGATCAGCACCGTGTGCGGCGTGACGGCGGCGGCGGTGACGCCCAGAATCAAGCTGCTGGTGGAAAGGATGCCGTCGTTGGCTCCGAGCACCGCCGCCCGCAGCCAGCCGATCCGCGCGACAACGGCGTTCCCGTCGCGGCCCTTCCTTGGCGTCATGCCGGCCTCCCGTCTTCAATCCCTACCCCGGATCGCCACGGACGGCCACGCCCCCCGTCTGAAGACCGTTGGAGGAGCCTTCGGCGGCGCCTGGAGCCTAAGGCGTTTGCACGGAACAGACGCGGCGCTGAATCAGGCTCTCCCCTTCGAGTCCAGAGCCGATCATCCCCGTTCAGACGATTCCGTCTGAACGGGGTTTGCTCTAGGCGAGGCGCGGGCTCGGCCCCACGATCATCGGGTGGGCCAGGCCCTCCATCTGGCGGGCGAAGATAAGATTCGCCGCCCCGTCGGCGCCGAAGCCGGCCATGGCCTCGATGAACCGGTGGCCGTCGGGCGCGGCCGGGGTCGCCTTGCCGGGCGGATCGCCGATGATCAGGTCGCCTTCGAAGGCCGATCCCGCCGTGTTGCTGGTGATCGACATCGTCGCCGTGAGGCTGAGGGTACTGCCGGTGAGGCCGCCCAGATCCTGGGCATGGTTGGTGAAGAAGGCCTTGGCGGCGGCGGCGGTGGTGAACACCTGGTGGATCGCATCGGCTCCGTTGACGAAGAGGTCGAAGGTGATGCTGGTGATCCCCGCGCCGCCGGTGAAGGCGCCGTTGTAGAAGCCGACGATCAGGTCCCCGGCCGTGGTCTGGGTCAGATCCACCGTCTCGGAGAACGAGGTGTTCATGGTCTGGCTGGCGGTTCCAGCGCTGGAATGGCCGCCGCCCAGTTCGCCGATGGCGAAGAACACCGGCGAGCCGCCAAAGGCGTTGGCGATCTTGCCGTTGGCGGCGAGGACCGCCGAGGTACTCGCGCCGTTGGGCGCGCCGGTGATCAGGGCCACCCCCTGGAAGCCGGTGGCGAAGGCGGCCGAAGCCCCGGTGATGGTCGCCTGGCCCTCGCCCTTGCTGGTCCCGCTCACCGCCCCGCTGGCCCCGGCGGAGACCGCCTGGATCAGCTGGCCGGCAGCCAGGGAAGCGCTGGCCGACGCGCTGAACGTCCCGCTGGCCCCGTTGGCCGTGACGTTGGCGGTGGCCGGGCCGGTGGCCGTGCCGCCGATCCCGCTGGTCGCGCCGGCGCTGGCCACGACCGAGCTGCGCGCGGTGGCGATGGTGGTCGCCGTGGCGGCGCCGCCCTTGCCGTGGGCGACGCCGGTTCCCCCCGCGCCGCCGGTGGCCCCGGTCGAGGCGCCGACGGCATTGGCTCCGGTGAGGGTAAGGCTCGCCGTCGCCGCCCCGCCGGCGCCGCCGTTGGACCCCGATCCGGCCCCGCCCGCTCCGGCGATGGCGGAGCTGGAGGCGTTGAGTATGGCGCTCTTGTTGGCGCCGAGGGTGTCGTCGACGGTCAGCTTCGAGGTCGCCGCGCCACCGGTTCCGGCGCTTCCGCCGGCGCTGAAGCCGCCCGCGCCGCCATTGGCGGCCTGGGCGAGATTGAGCGTGCCGAAATGGGTCGTGCCGGTCACGCCGTTGGTCAGGCTGCTGGCCGCGCCGTCCCCGCCGTTGGCGAAGTTGCCACCGGCCCCGCCCGCGCCGCCGGTCTGAGTGGCGCTGACGGAACTGGTTCCCGAGCCGCTGGCGGTTCCCCTGGCGCTGGCGGTGGCGGTTCCGCCCGCCCCGGCGGTCTTGCCCGACCCGTCGGCCGATCCGCCGGTCGCGCCGAAGGCGTTGCCGGTGGCCGAGACGGTGACGCCCGTCGCCTTCGCCGCGGAGGTGGCCGCGCCGCCCGCGCCGCCATTGCCGCTCGACTGCGCCGATCCGCCAGCTCCGCCCGAGGCGGTCGCGTTGGCGGTGACGGTCTCCTCGCCGGTGACGGTGAGGCTGGACGTTCCCGCCCCCCCGGCGACGCCGTTGGTTCCGCTGGTTCCGCCGCCGCCGAACCCGCCGGCGGCGGTGCTCGAAACGTTGAGCTGGGCGCTCTTGTCGGCGCTCAGGGTGTCGTCGAAGGTCAGGCTGGAGGTTGCCGTCCCCGCCGCCCCAGCCCCGCCGCCGAAACTGAAGCCGCCGTTGCCGCCATTGGCCGCCTGGGCGAGGTTGAGGGTGCCGAAATGGGTCGAGCCGGTCACCGCGTCGGTGAGGCTGCTGGACCCGCCGGCCCCGCCCTTGGCGAGACTGTTGCCGGTCCCGCCCGAGCCGGCGGTCTGGACGGCGGTGACCGAAGTCGTCCCCGAGCCGCTCGCGGTTCCGGTGGCGCCGGCCGTGGCCACCCCGCCCTTGCCGGCGACGAAGCCCGCTCCCTGAGCCGAACCACCGGTTCCGGCGTTCGCCACCGCGGTCGCCGAGACGGTCACCCCGGTCGCCGTCGCCTTGGCCGTGGCGGCGCCGCCCGCGCCCCCGTTGGCGGCTGACGATCCCGATCCGCCGGTCCCTCCGGAGGCGCCCGCGCTGGCGGTGACGGCCTGCTCGCCGGTGAGGGTCACCCTGGCTGTGGCCGCGCCGCCGGCGCCGCCGGCGCTGCCGCTGTTTCCGGACCCGCCCGCGCCGCCGGTGGCCCCCAGATTGGCCGTGAGCACAGCGCTGACGTTGGTGTTCAAGGTGTCGTCGAAGGTCAGGGTGGAGGTGGCCGCGCCCCCGACCCCGGCCTTGCCGCCATTGCTCGTGCCGCCGATCCCGCCGGCGGCCGATTGGGTGAGGGTGAGGGTGAAGCCGTTGGTGGATCCGCTGACCTGATTGGCGGCGATGCTATCGGCTCCGGCCCCGCCGTTGGCGCCGACGAAGCCGGTCCCGCCGGCGCCGCCGTTCTGGGAAACGCTCGCCGTCGTGGTCCCCAGGCCGGTCCCGGTCGCCGTGGCGGTGGCCGAGGCCACCCCGCCGGCTCCGCCGGTGTTGCCCGCGCCAACGCCCGCGCCGCCGACCCCGCCATTGGCGGTGGCCGAGGAACTGGCGGCCGCCCCAGTGCTGGTGGCCGTGGCGGTCGCCTTGCCCCCCGCCGGCCCGGTCCCGCCGCTGCCGATATTGCCGCCCGCCCCGCCGGAGGCGCTCGCGCTCATCGACGCCGCCCCAAGGGTGGTGACCAAGCCAGTGGCCGAGGCCGCGCCGCCTACGCCCGCGCCGCCGGTCGTGCTCGCCGATCCGCCGGTTCCCCCGGAGGCGCCGACGCTGCCGCTGACCGCCCCCGTGCCGGTGATGGTGAGGCTCGCCGTGCCGGCCCCGCCGGCCACGCCGCTGGTCCCGTTGGTCCCGCCCCCGCCGGCCCCGCCGGTGGCGAAACAGGAGGCGTTGATGACGGCGCTCTGGGTGGCGCTCAGGGTATCGTCCAGGGTCAGGCTGGAGGTCGCCGTCCCCGCCGCGCCAGCCTTGCCGCCGAAGCTGAATCCACCCGCGCCGCCGTGGGCGGACTGGAAAAGATTGAGCGTGCCGCCGTTGGTCGAGCCGCTCGCCCCATTGGTCAGGGTGCTGTTCGCTCCCGCCCCGCCGCCGGCGGCATTGTTGCCGGTCCCGCCGTCGCCGCCGTTCTGGGTGGCGCTCACCGAGGTGGTTCCCGCGCCGCTGGCGGTGGCGACAGCCTTGGCGGTGGCCGCGCCGCCCTTGCCGGCGACGTTGCCCGCGCCTTCGGCCGATCCGCCGGCCGCGCCGAAGGCGTTGGCGGTGACGCTCAGGCTCGCGCCGACCCCGATCGCCCTCGATGTGGCCGCCCCGCCGGCCCCGCCGGCCCCGCCCGACGACGCCGAGCCGCCGGCTCCGCCGCTGGAACTGGCGTTCATCGAGACGGTCCCCACCCCGGTGATGGTCTCGACCGCGGTCGCCGCGCCGCCGGCCGCGCCGCTGGTCCCGTTGGTTCCCGAGCCGCCGATGCCGCCGGTGGCGGCCACATTGGCGGTGAGCGAGGCGCTCTGCTTGATGCTCTTGAGGTCGTCGAAGGTCAGGGACGAGGTCGCCGTCCCGGCCACGCCGGCGGTTCCGCCGAAGCTGAAGCCGCCGTTTCCGCCCCCGGCGCTCTGGCTGAGCGTGAGAGCGCCGCCCTTGGTCGAGCCGGAAACCTGATTGGTGGCGGTGCTGTCGCCGCCGGCGCCGCCGTTGGCGCCGTTATTGCCGGTCCCGCCGTTCCCGGAGACCTGGTTGACAAAGGCCGCGGCCGAGGAGCCTCCGCCGACGCTCACCCCGGAACTCACCGCATTGGCGGTGACGCCGCTGGCGATGCCGCCGGCCCCGCCATTGTGGCCGGCGTCGAGCCCCTGGCCGCCGGTCCCGCCGAAGGCCGAGGCGCTGGCCGTGGTGTTGCCGCCGGAGTTGGTGTCGCTGGCGCTCGCGGTAGCTGTGCCGCCGACCCCGCCCTTCGCGCCCACGCCGCCCGAGCCGGGGCTGCCCGAATTGCCGCCGGTCCCGCCGTTGGCCACCGCCGTGGCGGTGGTGGCGCTGGACGAGTTGACGATGGTGGTGGCCGTGGCCTTGGCTGCGCCCCCGGGCCCTCCGGCTCCGCCGTCGCCGCCCGCGGCGCCATTGCCGCCGGCCCCGCCGACCCCGCCGGTGCCCGTCGCGCTGTTGTCGAGGTCGACTTTGCTGTTGGCCAGGGCGTTGACCGACTGGCCCGCGCCACCGTTGCCGCCGTCGGGCGCCGAGCCGGTGCCGGCAGTGCCAGGCGCGCCCGGCAGACCGGTGATGTTGACGTTCATGGCGTGTCCCCTCTGGCAACCGGCGAGCCCGGACCCACCGCCCGGGGGAACTCGCCTCGGAATTGCCGCCATTTCAACACAAACGCGAGGCGGCGGCAACGGGTTAGCGGGCCGCGCGCGATGGTATGGTGAAGCTGCGGCGACGGTAGTTTTCCTACGCCGACATCCGAAGAGGCGTTACCGCTGCGTCAAGCCCTGGCCGCGACGATTGAGGCGGGCGACGTCAAGGCTGGCGAGATTCCCCGGCCAGGACTCGCAAAACGGATAAAACGAGCTGAAACGGAACGCTACGCTTTTGGGCGTACCATTCCGTAACAAATTATGCGGGCGCCAATATTTCGCCGCAATTTCGACCGGCTTAAATTCATGACGCCGCCCTTAGGCCGGATCGTCCAGGCTGAACCGGTCGTCGTCCTCGTGAAAGGCGAAGATCTCGGCGAAGCGGCCCCAGGACACGATGGCGTCCATGGTCTCCTCGGCATAGGCCTCCGACATGAAATCCTCCAGCTCGTCGCGGAAACGGCGGGCCGGCGCCTGGTGCGAAGCGCGGTCGTCGAGAACCCGGCGGATGTGGGCGGCCAGGGGCACAAAGGCCAGGAGGTGCTGGGCGAAGAGCTGCTTGCGCGCGTCCACTTCGGCGGCGTCGTAGCGGCGGGCGGCCGGGGTGAGGCGAATGGCGCGCCCGTCGATCTCGGCGAAGCGCATCAGCTGCAGGGTTTCGGCGATGGGCAGCAGTTCGTCGGCCTCCAGGTTCAGATCGCGCCCCAGGGCGCCCAGTTCGGCCGCGCCGTTGTTGGGCGAGGCGGCCAGGGCCTCGATCATCCCCGAAAGGGTGTTGGTGGAAACGTGGCTCAAGGCCATGCCCAGGCCGACCCCCGGCGCATCGGCCTGGCGGGCCGGCGGGCCGGCGGGCCGCGCGGTCATCCGGGCGTAGATGTCATCGACCAGGGCGCGGAAGGCGGGATCCAGGCGTCTGCGCGGCTGGGGCAGATCGACCTTGATCTCGGCGATCACCCGCCCGGGGTTGGAGGAAAAGACCAGGATGCGGTCGCACATCAGGACCGCCTCCTCGATGTTGTGGGTGACCATGAGGATCGAGCGGATCGGCATCCGCCCTTCCGACCACAGGTCCAGCAGATCGGTGCGCAGGGTCTCGGCGGTGAGCACGTCCAGGGCGCTGAACGGTTCGTCCATGAGGAGGACCGAGGGCTGGACGACCAGGGCGCGGGCCAGGCCGACGCGCTGGCGCATGCCGCCCGACAGCTCCTTGGGATAGGCGTTCTCGAACCCGTCCAGGCCGATGAGGTCGATGGCCGCCAGGGTGCGCTTGCGCCGCTGCTCGGTCGGCACGCCCCGGGCCTCGAGGCCCAGTTCGACGTTCTTCTGCACCGTCAGCCAGGGGAAGAGGGCGAAACTCTGGAACACCATGGCGACGCCGTGGGCCTGGTCGTCGCCCGCCATGTCGCTCACCCTCACCGATCCGCCGGTGGGCGCGATCAGGCCGGCGATGGAGCGCAGCAGGGTCGATTTGCCCGATCCCGAACGGCCGAGCAGGCCGACTATCTCCCCGGCCCTCAAGGTGAGGTTGACATCGTTGAGCACCAACAGGCCCGCCCCGCCGCCCTTGCCGTAGACATGTTTCAGTCCCGCGACCTCGACCAGCGGGGCGTCGGTCTGGGCGGGCCTCTCCAGGGTCACGGTCATGGCGGCGGCTCCTCTAGTCCAGGCGAAGATGCTTTTCGGCGTAGGCATACATAGGTCGCCACAGGGCGCGGTTGAGAGCGATGACGAAGACGCTCATCACCGAAATGCCGAGCGCCACGCGCCGATAGTCGCCGGCCGCGGTGGCCTTGGCGATGAAGGCGCCCAGGCCCGTCGCCTCGAGCCGGGTGTGGCCCCAGCTGACCACTTCGGCCACGATGCTGGCGTTCCACGAACCGCCCGAAGCGGTCAGGGCGCCGGTGACGTAGTAGGGGAAGATGCCGGGCAGGATGAAGTCGCGCCACCGCTGCCACGAACGCAGGTGGAAGACGCCGGCCGCCTCTTTCAGGTCGCCGGGAAGCGCGCTGGCCCCGGCGACGACGTTGAACAGGATGTACCACTGGGCGCCCAGGGCGATCAGGGGCGAGAGCCAGATGTTGGGGTCCCGCCGCCAGGCGATGATGGCGACGACCGCGACGGGAAAGAGCACATTGGCCGGAAAGGCGGCCAGGAACTGGGCCACCGGCTGGATGCGCTGCGACCAGGCGGGCCGCAGGCCGATCCACACGCCGATGGGGACCCAGACGGCGCTGGCGATGGCGATGAGCGCCAGAACCCGCGCCAGAGTGATCAGGCCAAGGCTGGTGGCGGTCAGCGCGTCGTGGATCGTCAGGGTGGTGGCGATGTAGCGGAAGATCGTCCACGCCGCCCACCCCGCCGCCGCCGTCACCGCCGCGACCCACAGCCGGTCGAACCATCGGCCGGTCCGCACGCGTCCCAGTCTCGGCAGGGAGAGGCTCGGCAGCGCCAGGCGGGGAAGCCTCGCCAGGGCGCGCCCGAACGGCGAGGCGATTCGCCGAAACAGCCGGGTGCGGCGCAGGACGTCGAAGAACCATGACCGGGGCTGCTCCTGCGAGGCGGTCTGCTCGAAGCGGAACTTGTCGGCCCAGGCGACGATGGGGCGGAACAGGAACTGATCGTAAAGGACAATGACCACCGCCATCGCCCCCACCGCCCAGGCGACGGCGGCGAAATCCCGCCGCTCGATGGCCAGGGCGATCCACGAGCCAATGCCCGGCAGGGTCGCGGTGGTCTTGCCCACGGTGATGGCTTCGGAGGCGACCACGAAGAACCAGCCGGCGGACATCGACATCATGGTGTTCCACACCAGGGCGGGGGTGGCGAAGGGCAGCTCGAATCGGATGAACCGCCGCCAGGGCGAAAGGCCGAACTGGCGGGCGACCTCGTCCAGGTCGCCGGGCAGGGTGCGCAACGACTGGTAGAAGCTGAAGGTCATGTTCCAGGCCTGGGCGGTGAACACCGCGAAGATCGAGGCCAGCTCGAGACCCAGCTCGCTGGTGGGAAAGAGGCCCATGAAGAAGGTCACGGTGAAGGTGAGGAACCCCAGCACCGGCACCGACTGGAGGATGTCGAGCATGGGAACGATGACCAGCTCGGCCTTGCGGCTCTTGGCCGCCACCGTCGCCACCACCAAGGTGAAGGCGAGCGAGGCCAGGATGGCGGCGAACATCCGAAGCGTGGTGCGCAGCGCGTATTCGGGCAGGCGCGCGGGATCGAGGCTGACCGGGAGGATGTGCGGACCGGCCAGCGGTTGGCCCATCTGCTGGGCGCCGTGCGTCACCAGCACCGCCGCCGCGCCGATCAGGGCCAGGGCGATCAGATCGTAGCGGTTGGGTGCGAAGCGCGCGCGCGCGAACCTGGCCAGCAGGTGCCCGTTCATCCGCTCGGCGGAGAGGAAGACCATGAGTTCGCCTCGTGGCGGCCGCGTCGGCTGTCACGAGGCGCCTGAGGAACTCAGGTCCGGCGGGACAACCTAGAGCGGCCCAATAGGTGGACCAGGACTGTCGCTAGGCATCGGGGTTTCAAGGTTTCCAGCAAAGCGATCCGCCGGCGCGGGGTGCGACGGCGGGCGCGAAGGCCGGATTGGTCCCATATCAGCCGGCAAGTCAACCCCGCCGCGCGAAGGCGATTTCAGCCCGCGCGGGCGCGAGGCGTGAATGCTTTGCATCGGGCGCCCGCCGTCCGCTAAGAAAGCGGCGCCGCCACGAAAGCCCCCTGCTTCGATGTTAACCTTTTTTCCCCCGGCTTCCGACCCCGCCGCGGCGATCTGGCTCGATTTGCTGGACCCCACGCCGGACGATCGGGCGCGGGCCGAGGCGGTCGCCGGCGCCCTGCCGACCCGCGAGGCCCTGAGCGAGATCGAAACCTCCAGCCGCATCCGCTCGCGCGGCGGCGTCCTTTATATGAGTATGCCCTCGGCCGCGCCGCGCCCGGCGGGGGGCGACGCGGGCGGCGGCCCACCCGGCGCGCCGATCGGCTTCGTGCTTTCCCAGGAGCGGCTGATCACGGTGCGGTTCACGCCGCTGGCCTCGTTCGACGCCGTTTCGGGCCGTCTGGCGGAGGGGGCGGACGCCCCCGGCTGCGGCCTCGAGATCTTCATCGAGCTCCTCGAGGAGATCGTCGATCGCGTCGCCGACGCCTTGGAAACCCTGGCCGCCGACATCGACGTGCTCTCGCGCGCCGCCTTTCACGTCGATGATCCCAAGGGCCGCCAGCCGGTGCGCTCCAACCGCCTGCTGCGCTTGCAGCTTCGCCGGGTCGGGCGGCTGGGCGACCGTCTGTCGCAGGTGCGCGACGGCCTGCTGGGCCTGGCGCGGGTGACCGCTTATGCGACCGCGAACACCAAGGACTGGCCCGGCGCGCCGCCGCCGGCGCGGCTGGCCAGCGCGACCGCCGACATCGTCTCCCTGAACGATTACGAGGCGCATCTTTCCAACAAGGTCCAGTTCCTGCTCGACGCCATGGTGGGCCTGGTCAGCATCGCCCAGAACGATATTTTCAAGGTGCTGACCATCGTTTCCATCGTCGGCATTCCGCCAACCCTGGTGGCCAGCCTCTACGGCATGAATTTCCACAACATGCCCGAACTGACCTGGCGCTTCGGCTATCAATGGGGCCTGTCGATGATCGTGATCAGCGCCATCGTCCCGGTGGTGTGGTTCAAGATCAAGGGATGGTTCTGACCGAAGGGGCGAGATGGATATGGAAAGACGAGACTTCCTGCGGCTGGCGACGGCGGCGGCCGGCGCGGCGGCGGGATCCGCGGCCGGGACCGCGGCGATCGCCAAGGCCCTGGCCCTGCCCGCGAACGGCCGCACCGGGACCATCGCCGATGTCGAGCATGTGGTCATCCTGATGCAGGAGAACCGTTCCTTCGACCACTATTTCGCGACCCTGCGCGGGGTGCGCGGCTTCGACGATCCCCGCCCCATCCCCCTGCCCGGCGGCCGGCCGGTGTGGTTCCAGCCCCGAACGCCGGGATCGGGGGCGGCGGGATCGTCCGAGACCCTGCTTCCCTTCCGGCTGAACACCGATACGTCCAGCGCCCAGACCATCCAGAGCCTCGATCACTACTGGAAGGGCTCGCACGATAAATGGAAGCACTACGACGCCTGGCCGGCGGTCAAGGGGCCGCTGACCATGGGCTATTTCACCCGCCAGGACATCCCCTTCTATTACGCCCTGGCCGACGCCTTCACCGTCTGCGACGCCTATTACTGCTCGCTGTTCGGGCCCACCAACCCCAACCGGATGTTCCTGTTCACCGGCACCAGCGGCCTGGCGGTGGGCGAGGCCGGCCGCCAGGCGGTGGCCAATATCGACGACGGCAACTACACCGCCGACGCGGCGCGCGATAAGGCCGCCTTCAAGGGCTACGGCTGGACGACCTACGCCGAGCGCCTGCAGAAGGCCGGCGTCACGTGGAAACTCTACCAGGAATACGACAACTACGGCGACAATTCCCTGGCTTTCTTCGCCGCCTTTCGCGGCCTGGGCCCGTCCGACCCCCTGCATCGCCGGGGCCGCGCCTGGGCGGCCGGATCGACCCGCGAGAATATGGCGACCACCTTCGGCGAGCCCCTGGTGGCGGCGTTCGAGCGCGATGTGCGCGGCGGCGCCCTGCCCCAGGTGTCGTGGATCGTCGCGCCGACCAAACTCTGCGAACACCCCGACAATCCGCCCGGCTACGGCGAGACCCTGACCGCCCGCCTGCTCGACGTTCTGACCGGCAGTCCCAAAGTGTGGGCCAAGACGGCGCTGCTGATCAACTACGACGAAAACGATGGTTTCTTCGATCACCTGCCGCCGCCCCTGCCGGCTGTCGATCCGGCCATCGGCAAGAGCACCGTCAGTGTCGCCGGCGAAGACTATCGTGGCGTGCCCGTGGGCCTGGGCCCCCGCGTTCCCATGCTGGTGGTCTCGCCGTGGACCAAGGGCGGCTGGGTTAACTCCCAGGTCTTCGATCACACCTCGGTCGTCCGCTTCCTCGAGACGCGGTTCGGGATCGCCGAGCCCAACATCACGCCCTGGCGGCGCGCCGTGACCGGCGATCTGACCTCGGTGTTCGACTTCAGCCGCGCCGAAAGCGGCCGGCGGGCGGCGCTGCCGGACACGGCCGGAACCCAGGCGCGAGTCGATCGAACCGCCAAGCTGCCCAAGCCGGCCCCGCCCGCCGCCCAGGCCCTGCCCCGTCAGGAGAAGGGCCGCCGCCCCGCCCGCGCCCTGCCCTACGACCTTCAGGTTCACGGCGTTATCGACGGCCAGAGCGGCGCGCTACGCCTGACCTTCGTCAACCGGGGCGCCGCCGGGGCCGTCTTCAATCTCTACCGGGCCAGCGGCGATCCCAGGTTCTATACCGTCGAGGCGGGCAAGGCGCTCGCCGACGCCCTGCCGATCGGCGCCGCGCCCCACGATATTTCGGTCTTCGGCCCCAACGGTTTTCTGCGTCGTTTCCGGGGCGGCCCCGCCGGCGGCGGGGTCGAGGTGGAGGCGACCCACGACCGGCGCGGCGCGCGCCTGGCCCTTTCCTTGCGAAACACCGCCGACGCGGCGGTGATGGTGACCGTCCGGCCGGGCGACTATCCGGCCGGCGGCCCGCGCCGCCATCGGCTGGCGCCGGGCGAGGCCGCGCGAGACCTATGGAGTCTCGATGCCGCCGCCCCCTGGTACGACCTGACGGTCACCAACGACGCCGACCCGGCCTTCCTGCGCCGCCTCGCCGGCCACCTGGAAACCGGCCGCCCCAGCCTCACCGACCCGGCCATCGGGCGGGGGTGACGAAACTCACCCCTCCTCCATCGACGGATAGCGCCAGTCCGTCGGGGGATCGAAGGTCTCCTTGATGGTGCGCGGCGAGACCCAGCGGGCCAGGTTCCACATCGAGCCGGCCTTGTCGTTGGTGCCCGAGGCCCTGGCCCCGCCGAACGGCTGCTGGCCGACCACCGCGCCGGTGGGCTTGTCGTTGATGTAGAAGTTGCCGGCCGCGTGGCGCAGGCGGTCGGCGGCGGCGGCCACAGGGGCGGGATCGGCGGCGAACACCGCGCCGGTCAGGCCATAATCGCTGGACCGGTCGATCAGGCCCAGCACCTCGTCCCAGCGGTCCTCGTCATAGATGTGGGCGGCGACAATGGGGCCGAAGAACTCCTCGCGCATGAACCGCGAGTGGGGATCGTCCACCTCCAGCAAGGTGGGGGCGACGAACCAGCCCCGCGTCTTGTCGGCCGTGCCGCCGGCCAGGATCTTGACGCCGGCCGAGGCGCGCGCCTCGTCCTGGGCGCCGGCCAGGCGGGTGAAAGCCTTCTGGTCAATCACCGCGCCCATGAAGGTTCTGAAGTCAGTCACGTCGCCCATGCGGATGGCGGCGATCTGCGCGACCAGGCGGTCGCGCAGCTCCGGCCACAGGCGCCGGGGAATGAAGAGGCGCGAGGCGGCCGAGCATTTCTGGCCCTGGTATTCGAAAGCCCCTCGGACGATGGCCGTGGTCAGGGCAGCCAGGTCGGCGCTTTCATGGGCCAGAATGAAGTTCTTGCCGCCCGTTTCGCCGACCACTCTGGGATAATTGCGGTAGGATCCCGCGCCGACCCGGCGCAGGATGTCGTTGAACACCCCGGTCGAGCCGGTGAAATGCACCCCGGCCAGGTCGGGGCTGGCCAGGGCGATGTCGGAGGCCTGGGCCGGGTTGGCGTAGACGAGGTTAATCACCCCGCCCGGCAGGCCGGCGTCGATGAGCAGGCGCATGATGAAGTGAGCCGAATAGCGGGCGGTGGCCGAGGGCTTCCACACCACCGTATTGCCCATCAGGGCCGGGGCGCTGGGCAGGTTGCCGGCGATGGCGGTGAAGTTGAACGGGGTGGCGGCGAAGACGAAGCCCTCGAGGGGGCGGTAGTCGATCTCGTTTCGCGCGCCCTCCGGCGACAGCGGCTGCTCGCCGTAAAGTCGCCGCATGAAATCGACGTTGAAGCGCCAGAAATCGATCAGTTCGGCGGCCGAATCGATCTCGGCCTGGTGGGCCGTCTTGGATTGGCCGAGCATGGTGGCGGCGTTGAGCTCGGCCCGGCGCGGGCCGGCCAGAAGGTCGGCGGCGCGCAGGAACACGGCGGCCCGCTCCCGCCACGGCGCGCGCGACCAGGCGGGCCAGGCGCGGCCGGCCGCCGCGATGGCGGCCTCGATCTCGGGCGCGGCGCCGATATGGGCCCGCGCCAGAACCTTGCCGTGGTCGTGTGGGGCGACGGACGGCTCTAGCACGCCGGTCAGCACCTCCCTGCCGCCGATTACCAAAGGCAGTTCGATCTCCTCGCCGGCCATGCGCGCCAGGGCGCCCTTGAGGGCGGCGCGTTCGGGCGATCCGGGCGCATATCCCAGCACCGGCTCGTTGCGCGCCGGCGGCGGGGACGCTTCGCCGACATTGGGGTTTTGAAGGGGTTTGGTCATGGAGCGCTCCGCGGGCGGGGTCGGCGGTTGACCATATACCCAGGAGTTGGTGGGAAAAGCACCGCGCCGCCGGATGCCCTATTCCAACCACGAACTTCACGAACGTCACGAACGTCACGAACAGGGCAAGGGCCTTGGCGAGAAGCGCGGGCGCTTCCTGCTAATCGCGCGCGTTCGTGGGGTTCGTGCCGTTCGTGGTTTGATTTATTGGCCTTCATTCCAAGCCCTCCCGCCATGGTTCGGCCATCCGATTGTTTTGGGCCGGATGAGGCGCCGCTCGCCCCATAGCTCCGTTTGCGTCCTCCCCGCGCTCGCGTTAGTGAACGGCCGTCATGACCAGCCCCGCCGACCCGGACGACGAGCAACTTCTCGGCCTGATCCCCGACCGCAAGGTGTCGGTGCGCGAGGTGTTCGGGGTCGATACCGACATGACGGTTCCGGCCTTTTCGATTCGCGACAGCCACGTGCCGGATTTCGACGAGTCCTATTATTTCGACCCCCAGACGACCCTGGCCATCTGCGCCGGCCTCGCCTTCAACCGCCGGGTGATGATCCAGGGCTATCACGGCACCGGCAAATCGACCCACATCGAACAGGTGGCGGCGCGGCTGAACTGGCCAATGATCCGGGTCAACCTCGACAGCCACGTCAGCCGCATCGACCTGGTGGGCAAGGACGCCATTGTCCTCAAGGATGGCAAGCAGGTCACCGAATTTCGCGAGGGCATGCTGCCCTGGTGCCTGCAGAGGCCCATGGCGCTGGTGTTCGACGAATACGACGCCGGGCGTCCAGACGTGATGTTCGTCATCCAGCGGGTGCTGGAGGCGCAAGGCAAGCTCACCCTTCTGGACCAGAACCGGGTGATTCGGCCCAATCCGTATTTCCGCCTGTTCTCGACCACCAACACCATCGGCCTTGGCGACACCACCGGCCTCTATCACGGCACCCAACAGATCAATCAGGGCCAGATGGACCGCTGGTCGATCGTCACCACCCTCAACTATCTGGCCCACGACGTGGAGGCCCAGATCGTCCTGGCCAAGGCCCCCGCCTACGCCGAAACAGCGGAGGGCCGCCGCCAGGTCGCCGCCATGGTCCGGGTGGCCGACATGACCCGCAACGCCTTCATGAACGGCGACATCTCCACCGTGATGAGCCCGCGCACGGTGATCACCTGGGCCCAGAACGCCGAGATCTTCGCCGGCGACCTGGCGCTCGGCTTCCGCATGACCTTC
>JBBRQW010000025.1:0-31490 GCA_038225765.1 Caulobacterales bacterium
CATCGTTTTCAGATGGTCGCCGACGAGCGGCTGGCGCCCCTGGCGTTCACGGCCCCGGAGCGGCATCGTCGCATCGACGACTGGCCCACCTTAAGCGAAGCGATCGCGGCGGCGTTGGGCCTTTAAGGGAGCGGGCGGGTGATTCGGATCGGGGTCGATTTCGGCGGCACCAAGATCGAGGCGGCGGCCATCGACGCGGCCGGCGCCTTCGTCGCCCGCGTTCGCGCCCCCAATCCGGGCCAATACCAGGCGGCGATCGACACCGTTCGCGCCCTGGTGGATGAAGCCGAACGCGAGGCCGGCGTCGTCGGCCTGCCGGTGGGAATCGGCATGCCCGGATCGATTTCGCCCGCGACCGGCCTGGTGCGAAACGCCAACAGCGTCTGGCTGAACGGCACGGCCTTCGACAAGGATGTGCAGGCCGCCCTCGGCCGCCCGGTGCGGGTGGAGAACGACGCCAACTGCTTCGCCCTCTCCGAGGCCGCGGACGGGGCGGGGCAAGGAGCGAGGGTGGTGTTCGGGGCCATCCTCGGCACCGGCTGTGGCGGCGGCGTGGTGGTCGGCGGGCGCACCGTGGAGGGACGAAACCGGATCGGCGGCGAGTGGGGCCATACCCCCCTGCCCTGGCCATCGGCGGCCGAGCGCGGCGCGCACCGCTGCTGGTGCGGCCGGACCGACTGCCTGGAGACGTGGATTTCGGGATCGGCCTTCGCGGCCGACTACGCCGAGGCCGCCGGCCGCCGGCTCACCGGCGAGGCGATCGTGTCGGCGGCCAGGGCCGGCGAAGGCGCCGCCGGCGACGCCCTGGGCCGCTATGTCGATCGGCTGGGCCGCGCCCTGGCGGCGATCTGCGACATCCTCGACCCGGACGTCATCGTGTGCGGCGGCGGCATGTCCAACGTCGCCGAGATCTACGAGCGTATCGGCCCGGCCATAGAGCAATACGTCTTCTCGGATGTCTTCACGACCCGGGTTCTCCCCGCCAAGCACGGCGATTCGTCCGGAGTACGCGGCGCGGCGTGGCTGTGGCCAAGCCCATGAGCACCCTCTGCCGCGACTGCTATCGGCTGGACGACGCACCGACCGACCGCTGCCCGGCCTGCGGATCGCCGCGGACGGTCGTTCACCCTGAACTCACCAGCCTTTCCATCGCCCACCTCGACTGCGACGCCTTCTACGCTTCGGTGGAAAAGCGCGACCGGCCGGAACTGGCCGACCGGCCGGTGATCGTCGGCGGCGGCCGGCGCGGGGTGGTCACCACCGCCTGCTATATTGCCCGGCGCTTTGGCGTGAAGTCGGCCATGCCGATGTTCAAGGCGCGGGCCGCGTGCCCCCAGGCGGTCGTCCTGTCGCCCGATTTCACCAAATACCGCGCCGAGAGCCGGCGCATTCTGGAGAAGCTGCGCGCCCTGACGCCGCTGGTTCAACCCCTGGCCCTGGACGAGGCGTGGCTGGATCTTTCGGGGACCGAGCGCCTGCACGGCGCCGCGCCGGCCGAGATTCTGGCCCGCCTTCAGGCGGAGATCGGGCGCGACATCGGCCTGAGCGTCTCCATCGGCCTGGCGGCCAACAAATTCCTGGCCAAGATCGCCTCCGATCTCGACAAGCCGCGCGGCTTCGCGGTGATCGGCGCGGCCGAGGCCGAGCCGTTTCTGGCCCCCCGGCCGGTGTCGATCCTGCCCGGCGTCGGCCCGGTGTTGGCCGCCGCGCTGGAGGCGGCGGGCCTGGCCACCGTCGGCGACCTCGCCCGCGCCGATCTCAAAAGTCTCGCCGACCGCTTTGGCGCCCACGGCCCGCGCCTGGCGGGCCTGGCCACGGGGCGGGACGACCGTGCGGTGGACGCCGACCAGGCGCGCAAATCGATCGGCGCCGGGACCACCTTCAACGACAACCTCGCCGACCCGGCCGAACTGGAGGATCGGCTGTGGCCGCTGTGCGAGCGGATCGCCCGCCACGCCCGCGCCGAGGCCAAGGCCGCCAGGGTGGTCACCCTGAAACTGCGCACCGCGGCGTTCCGGATCGTCACCCGCCGCCGGACCCTGGCCATGCCCACCCAGACGGCCAAGACCGTGTTCGCCACCGCGCGGGAAATGCTGCGCGGCGAGGCGCGCGGCGGCGCTTACCGGCTAATCGGCGTGGCGATGTCCGATTTCATCGAGGCGAGCGGCGGCGCCGACGACTTCTTCGCCGCCGACGAGGCGCGCGCCCTGGACGGCGAGAAGGCGATGGACGCCTTGCGGGCGCGGTTCGGGGCCGATGCGGTGGTCAGCGGGCGCGGCCTCAAGAGCCGCGCCCAAACCACGCGGCCTTAGAAAGGGCCTTCCAATGCGGCGAAGTTTCCATATCTAATCGCGGGGAGGGGCGCGTGCCCCCTCACCTTGGAGAGCCGAGCGTGGCGGACAAGCAGCAGGGAGGTCAGGTGATCGGCACGGGCACGGCCGTGGTCACCCAAACCAAGACCAAGACCCAGAAGCCGGCGATGTACCGCGTGTTGATCTTGAACGACGACTATACGCCGATGGAGTTCGTCACCTATGTGCTGGAGCGGTTTTTCAACAAATCCCGCGAAAGCGCGCTTAGGATCATGCTACACGTTCATCAAAACGGCGTCGGGGTTTGCGGCGTCTTCACCTACGAAGTGGCGGAAACCAAGGTTGCTCAAGTGATCGAAACCGCGCGCCGCCACCAGCATCCCCTGCAGTGCACCATGGAAAAGGACTGAGAGGCCTTCATTGCCATCGTTTTCGCGTAACCTGGAAGAATCGCTCCACCGCGCCGTCGCCTATGCGAATCAGCGCA
This sequence comes from Caulobacterales bacterium, assembly GCA_038225765.1. Classification (GTDB taxonomy): domain Bacteria; phylum Pseudomonadota; class Alphaproteobacteria; order Caulobacterales; family Caulobacteraceae; genus Acaudatibacter. The sequence goes on from JBBRQW010000025.1 coordinate 2,800, forward strand.
AGCACGAATATGCGACCTTGGAGCACCTCCTCCTTTCCCTTCTCGACGACAGCGACGCGGCCGGCGTCATGCGCGCCTGCGAGGTTGATCTGGCCGCCCTGAAGAAGAATCTCGTCCACTATGTGGACAGCGAATTGAAGTCGCTGATCGTCGATGACGGCGAGGACGCCAAGCCCACGGCCGGCTTCCAGCGGGTGATCCAGCGCGCCGTCATCCATGTCCAGTCCTCGGGCCGCGACGATGTGACCGGGGCCAATGTGCTGGTGGCCATCTTCTCCGAGCGCGAAAGCCATGCCGCCTATTTTTTGCAACAGCAGGAGATGACCCGCTACGACGCGGTGAACTTCATCGCCCACGGCATCGCCAAGAAGGCCGGGGCGGCGGAGGCGCGGCCGGTCAAGGGCGCGGCGGAGGACGAGGAAAAACCGCCGGTCAAGACCGGCGGCGAGGCGCTGGAAGCCTATTGCGTCAACCTCAATGACAAGGCGCGCCAGGGCAAGGTCGATCCGCTGATCGGGCGGGCGAACGAGGTGGAGCGCTGCATCCAGATCCTGTGCCGGCGGACCAAGAACAACCCCCTGCTGGTCGGCGACCCCGGCGTGGGCAAGACGGCGATCGCCGAGGGCCTGGCGCGCAAAATCGTCGGCCATCAGGTGCCCGACGTGCTCAGCAAGGCGACCATCTTCAGCCTGGACATGGGATCGCTGCTGGCCGGCACCCGCTACCGCGGCGACTTCGAGGAACGGGTCAAGCAGGTGATCAAGGAGCTTGAGCACCACGAAGGCGCCATCCTCTTCATCGACGAGATTCACACCGTGATCGGGGCCGGGGCAACCAGCGGCGGGGCGATGGACGCCTCCAACCTGCTGAAACCCGCCCTGGCGTCGGGAAACCTGCGCTGCATGGGTTCGACCACCTACAAGGAATTCCGCCAGCATTTCGAGAAGGACCGCGCCCTGGTGCGCCGCTTCCAGAAGATCGACATCAACGAGCCCTCGGTGGAGGATACGGTCAAAATCCTCAAGGGACTCAAGACCTACTACGAGGAATTTCACAAACTGAAATACACCGCCGAGGCCCTGCGGGCGGCGGTGGAGCTGTCGGCCAAATACATCACCGACCGCAAGCTGCCGGACAAGGCGATCGACGTCATCGACGAGGCGGGCGCCTCGCAGATGCTGCTGCCCGAAGGGCGCCGCAAGAAGGTGATCGGCCTCAAGGAGGTCGAACTGGTGGTCTCAAAGATCGCCCGCATCCCGCCCAAATCGGTGTCCAAATCCGACACCGAAGCCCTCAAACAACTCGAAACCGACCTGACCGGGGCGGTGTTCGGCCAGGCCGAGGCGATCAAGCAGCTTTCCTCGGCCATGAAGATGGCCCGGGCGGGCCTGCGCGAAGCCGACAAGCCGATCGGCTGCTATCTGTTTTCCGGCCCCACCGGCACCGGCAAGACCGAGACGGCCCGCCAGCTCGCCCTGACCCTGGGCATCGAACTGCTGCGTTTCGACATGAGCGAATACATGGAGCGCCATACCGTCAGCCGCCTGATCGGCGCGCCGCCGGGCTATGTCGGCTTCGACCAGGGGGGCCTGCTCACCGACGCGGTGGACCAGCACCCCCACGCCGTCGTCCTCCTCGACGAGATCGAGAAAGCGCACCAGGACGTCTTCAACATCCTCCTGCAAGTCATGGACCACGGGGTGCTCACCGACGCCAACGGCAAGAAGGTGGATTTCAGGAACGTCGTCCTGATCATGACCACCAACGCCGGCGCCTCCGACGCCCAGCGCAACTCCATCGGCTTCGGGCGCGGCAAGATGGAGGGCCAGGACGAGGAGGCGATCAAGAAACTGTTCAGCCCGGAATTCCGCAACCGCCTGGACGCCATCGTCGGCTTCAAGGCCCTCACCCCCGAGGTGATCCGCATGGTGGTGCAGAAGTTCATTCTGCAGCTCGAAGCCCAGCTGGCCGACCGCCACGTGACCATCGAGACCACCGACGAGGCCATCGACTGGCTGGCCAAGAACGGTTTCGACGAACTCTACGGCGCCCGCCCGCTGGGCCGGGTGATCCAGGAAGAGATCAAACGCCCTCTGGCCGACGACATATTGTTCGGCCGTCTCGCCAAGGGCGGCCACGTCAAGGTGGTGCTCAAGGACGGCAAGCTGGCCTTCGAGTTCGACCCGAAGGCGGCCCCGCCGGCGGTCGCGGTTCCGGAGGGCGAGGCGGACGCGCAGGAGCCGGTGCTGGTTTAGGGGTATCCGTTGGGACCTCCCCGAGGCTTGTGAACGTCGACCCGCCGATACCAGTGAGCGGACGTGCCGAACGTCTCGTATGAGTGGGGAGCGGCCTTTCGCGCGGGGCGATCTCATGCTTCACGGGCGCCATGGACCATCAAGGGATCATGCGCCGCCCAAGCCTTCCTTGCGGCGAGCGCGGCGGCTGCGGTGGCCACTCTTGCCTTTGCCCCGCCCGTTCAAGCTCAGTCTGAGCTGGAACGAGGCTTTTCTGGAGCCCTGCGGGGTTGCGAGGAATGGGTCCTAAACCCGGGTAGCTGGGTTAACGGCGTCGCGCCCTTTGTCGCCGCTGTCGGGCTCGGCGATCAAATGGGCCTTGTTGAAAGTATCGACGAGCACGCGCTACCGCCCCAGCAATTGCGCATCGGCAATCAGTATTGGCGCATCAATTCGACGCCAGGGGCGGGCTATATTCTCGTCGTTTCCAACAAAATCCCTATGTGCCACATCACAGGAGGCGGCGACGTCGATTTGCAGCCGGCGGTAGAATCAGTTCTTGCATCAAGAAAATTTGCCGCCAGGTGGGAATTGGTCAAGGAACAACCCATCGGCGATATGGCATCTACTGTGTTTCGGAATCGCAAGTGGCCGTCGTTTTCGATCGTGATTAGCAGATCAATGACGCCTGGACAGCGCTTGGACCGGGTTCAAGTGCAGGCAACAGCCGGACCGCTGCCGCCGAACTGAAGCGTCGGCCCCGCTCTTACGGGGCGCTCTGGGTCGACTGCCGTCTTTGACACGTCGCCTGACGGGCGCCGTCAATCGGGCGCGATGAGGACAACCCTCGGAAAATAGCTCGCATACCGCCTGGGGTCTCGGGTGAGCAGTTTCAGGCCCGATACGGCGGCGTGGGCGCCGATGTAGAAATCGGGCAGCGGGGAGGACCTGGCCCCGCCGCGGCGTCGATAGTCCACGAAGGCGCGACCGGCGACGAATCCCGCCTCGTATGGCAACGGCAGTCGGCGGAACTCCCCGACGCCGAGGTGCGCGTCCAGGGCCTCCATCGTCGCGAAGCCAGCGGAGACCTCGGCGTAAGTGATCGCGTTGATGGCGATCTCGTCGTGGTCGGCGGCGTGGCTGAGCGCCTCTTTCGACCACTTGCTCCAGCGCCCGTCCCCCGACCCAACGTCGATGATCACATTGGAATCGACCAGGATCATTTGGCCGGCCGCAACTCCTCGTCCGCCGAGGGGCCGCGCATCAAGGCGAGAATCTCGTCGGTCGACATGCCATACCGCCCCGCCCCCTCAAGCCGGGCGACGAGCCTCTCGCCGCGGGTGGGGCGGCCCGCGCGGGGGGCGGCCTTCACCAGACGCACTACGCCCCGATCCAGCTCGAACTCGACCTCGGTGCCGGGCATCAGCCCGGCTTGCTCGCGCACGGCCTGGGGAATGGTCACCTGTCCTTTGGCGGTGATCCGCATGGCATGCTCCGTCTTAACTCTCGCGGTAAGGATAGCGCTCGGGCGCGCGACTTCAAAGGTGGCGCCTCCGCTGGCGGCGGCGGCGGGCGACGCGGACGCGCGGGAGCCGGTGCTGGTTTATGGGGTCGTTCGTGCCCGACGCCCCCTCCGTCACGGCGCAAGATGGCGCCGCGCCACCTCCCCCGCCTCGCTGCGCTCGCAAGGGAGGAAACGAAAAGATCAGCAGCCTCTTTCCTCCCCTGCGCCTCCTCGCGGGGGAGGTGGCGCGCGACCCCCTTGTCGCGTGACCGAGGGGGCGTCCGGCGTCCCGCTACCTGATTTCCGCCGCGATCGCCTTGGCCAGAGCCGCCAACTCCCCCACGTCCGCCATGGCCCCGCCGGCGTGGCGGCCCAACGGCTCGCCCGCCCAGCGCGGAATGACGTGGAAGTGCAGATGGTAGATGGTCTGGCCGGCCACCGCGCCGTTGAACTGGGTGACCAGGATGGCGTCGGGTTTCAGGGCCGCGCGCACCGCGCGGGTGACCCGCTGGACGGTGAGGATCAGGGCCTGAAGCGGCGCGGGCTCGATATCGAGCAGGTTGCGGGCGGTGGCGGACTTGTGGATGACCAGGACATGGCCGCGCGCCTGGGGAAAGACATCCATGAAGGCCAGGGTGTCGGCGTCCTCGTATAGTTTGGCGGCGGGCATGTCGCCGGCCGCGATCCTGGCGAAGATGTTGGCGGGATCGTAGGCGCCGTCGAGGCTCATGACGTTCAGGCCTTTGCGATGATAGGCTGGCGTCCTAAAGCAAACCCGCCGGAGGGCGCAAATGGCCGAGCCCAATCTCACCGAGCGTCAGCAAAAATGGTTCGCCTCGGTGCGCGCCTCCCTGGAGCGCGACACCGGCAAGACGATGGCCGAGTGGGTGGCCATCGCCCGGATTTGTCCGGAACCTGGCCACCGGGCGCGGCTCAAATGGTTGAAGGACAATCACGGCCTCATGCAGAACCGCGCCTCGCAGGTGCTGAGCGAAGCGTTCGGCTCGACCGCGGCGTGGAGTGGGCCAGGCGCCCTGATCGACGCGCTGTGGATCGACCCGGCTTCCCGCGCCATCTTTGAGGCGATCGACGCCCGCGCCGGCGCTCTGCCGGGCGTGATCCGCACCGCGCGCAAGGGCTACACCGCCTGGTCGCGCCAGGTTCAGTTCGCGGCGGCCCGGCCGGTCAGGGGCGGCAAGGCCATGCTGGGTCTGGCCGTCGGGCCGGAGCTGGACGCGCGGCTGGAGGCGCCCCGCAACGAAACGTGGTCCGAACGGCTGAGAGCACGGATCGCTCTCGCTTCGCCGGGCGACGTGGACGACACCCTTGCCGCTCTGCTCCGGTCGGCCTGGGAACGGGCGTAAGGTCTTCCTCCGTTCCCTTCATCGGGAGGGTGGATGCGAGCGTTCGCCAGCAGACGGGTGGGGCACGCTCGCCAAGAACCCCAACCCGGACGGCTTCGCCGGCTCGTCCCTCCCATGAAGGGGAGGGAAGAAGAAATACCTCCGCCCTACCCCTCCAGCCGCCACTCCAGATTGCGCCGCACAGCCGGCCACTCGCTGGCGATGATCGAATAGACGCAGGTGTCGCGCAGTTCGCCGGCGAGGCCGACGGCGTGACCGCGCAGGACGCCGTCGAGCTTGGCCCCCAGGCGCTCGATCGCCAGGCGGCTGGCGTGGTTGAAGAAGTGGGTGCGGAACTCCACCGCGATGCAGTCCAGGGCCTCGAAGGCGTGGCGCAGGAGCAGCAGCTTGCAGTCGGTGTTGAGGGCGGTGCGCTGGACGGCGGCGCGGTACCAGGTCGAGCCGATCTCCAGGCGGCGGTTGGCCGCGTCGATGTTCATATAGGTGGTCATGCCGACCGGCCGGCCGGTGACGTTGTCGATCACCGCGAAGGGCAGCATCGAACCCTGGGCGCGCAGCGCGAGGCGCCGCTCGATCTCGCCGGCCATGCCTTCCGGAGCCGGAACCGAAGTGTACCACAGCTTCCACAGCTCGCCATCCCGCACCGCCTCGGCGAGCGATTCACCGTGCGCCAGCGACAGGAGTTCGAGCGTGGCGTGCTCGCCGCGCAGCGTCGCGTCCGGCGGCCAGGGCGGCGTCATATCACGGTCTCCTTGAACGGCGAATATTCCTCGGCCAGCCAGTCCATCTCGCCCTGCACCGCCCGCCGCTCCTCGTCCAGGAACCGGGCCACCGGAGCGCGCAGGGCCGGATCGGCGATGTAGTGGGCGGAATAGACCGCGCTCGGCAGATAGCCGCGGGCGATCTTGTGCGGGCCCTGGGCGCCGGCCTCGACCCGCGCCAAGCCCAGCTCGATGGCGCTTTCGATGGCCTGATAGTAGCACAGCTCGAAGTGCAGGAACGGCACGTCCTCCACGCACCCCCAATTGCGCCCATAGAGACAGTCGCCGCCGATCAGATTGAGCGCGCCGGCGATCCAGGTCCCGCCGCGCCGGGCCATGATGAGCAGCACCTTGTCGGCCATCCGCTCGCCCAGCAGGGAGAAGAACCGCCGGTTCAGATACGGCTGGCCCCATTTGCGCGAGCCGGTGTCCATGTAAAAGGCTAAGAAGGCGTCCCAGTGTTCCTCCGTGAGGTCGGCGCCGGTGAGACGGACGATGTCGATGCCTGCGGCGGCCTCGCGCCGCTCGCGGCGGATGGTCTTGCGGCGGCCCGACGACAGGGCGGCGAGGAAGTCGTCGAAGCTGGCGTAGCCGGCGTTGAACCAGTGGTACTGCTGGTTCTGGCGAAGGAGCATCCCGCGGTCGCCCATGAACCGCCATTCGTCTTCGGTCGGAAAGTTGACGCCCAGGGTCGAGGCGCCGAACCGGCCGGCCAGTGTCAGCGCGCTGTCCAGCAGCGCGGTTCGCCCCGCGTGTTCATCGACGTCCTTGCGCACCAGCAGCCGTGGCCCGGTCACCGGCGAAAACGGCGCGGCGGCGGTCAGCTTGGGGTAATAGCGCCCGCCGGCCCGCTCGTAGGCGTCGGCCCAGGCGTGGTCGAAGACGTATTCGCCCTGGCTGTGCGACTTCAGGTAGAGCGGCATGACCGCGCCGACGGCGCCGGCCCGATCCTCGATCGCCAGATGGTGAGGCGCCCAGCCGGTCCGCTCCGTCGCGCAGCCGGACTCCTCGAGGATGTCCACGAAATCGTAGGCGACGAAGGGGTTGGCCGAGCCGGAGCGACCGAGGGCGCAGCGATCCCAGGCCTGGCGCCCTATCTCCGATATCCTGCGATGGATCCGCGCCTCGGCCTTCAGGCCGATCACGCGGCGAAGCCCTCGAAGATCAGATTGTCGCAGTGGGGTTGGACGGCCTCCCATTCGCCCGGCGAGCGCACCGTCCAGGCGACGACGGGCATGCCGGCCTTGCGCAGGGAATCGGCCCTGGCGCTGGGCAGCATATCCAGGCCCAGGGCCAGAAAGTGCGGCCGCGCGATGGTCACATGCCGCAACTGGGCGAACTCCTTGCGCAGTTCGGGGGCCAGATGGCGGGCGTCGCCGCCGACATAGCTGTAGCTGTCGAGGCCGCGCAGGATCGAGGGGTGATGGTCGGCGAACCAGGCGTGGGAATAGGGATTGAAGCCGATGACGCAGGTGGGCCCGTTGTGGTCGATCAGAATCTCGTGCACCCGGCGCTCCAGCGGCCCCACTTCGCCGTAGGGGGCCTTGATCTCGATGTGAACCATGGCCTTGTGGCCAACCAGGGTCAGGGTGTCGGCCAGGGTGGGCACGGTCTCGTCCGCGCCGCCCAGCCGCATCGCGCCCAGGTCGGCGGCGGTATGGTCGGCGACCCGCCCTGGACGGCCGGTCATGCGGGCCAGGGTGGCGTCATGGAAGACCACCGCCTCGCCGTCGGCGGTGAGTTGCACGTCCAGTTCGATGTTATAGCCGGCGGCGCAGGCGGCCTGGAACGCGCCCAGGGAATTTTCCGGAGAGCCGTCCGGCGACCATAGTCCGCGGTGCGCGATCGGTGGATCGAACAGGCGCTCCCAGGCTTCGCCGAAGGTCGCTTTCATGGCGCCTCGACAAGGGCGTCCACCTCGACCGCGAAATTGAGCGGCAATCGGTAGACTCCCACGGCGGAGCGGGCATGGCGGCCAGCGTCGCCGAACACCTCGACCATCAGGTCGGAACAGCCGTTGATGACCTTGGGAATGTCGAAGAATCCCGCCGCCGCCTGAACGAAGCCGCCCAGCTTCACCACCCGGCGGACGCGGGCGAGGTCGCCGTCGCAGGCCGCCTTCATCTGGGCGATCAGATTGATCGCGCACAGGCGGGCCGCGGCCTGACCGACGGCCAGATCGAGATCCTCGCCGACCACGCCGCGGATGCCGCCGCCGGCGTCCGCCGAAACCTGGCCGGAGATATGGATCAGGTCGCCTTGGCGGACGAAGGGGACATAGTTGGCCACCGCCGCCGCCGGGGGCGGCAGGACGATGTTCAGGCGGGCGAGGCGGTCTTGCGGCGTGGACATGCCGCGACTGTTAGCGCGTCCGTCGGCGGCGGGAAAGCAAAAGGCCCGGCCCCTTGACGGGGACCGGGCCTTCGCGACGCTAACGTCCTCCTGGGGGGAGGAGGTCGGACGCTAGCGGGCGGCTTGGACGCGCTCGACCAGGGCGGTGACCCGCTCGTTGATCGGCGACATCGATTCCTTCATCGAGGCGGCGACGGTTTCGCCCATCTTGCTGGCTTCGGCCACATAGGTTTCGAAGGCCGACTTGGCGAAGGCGGTCTGCAATTCGACCGCTTCCTGCAGGCTCTTGGCGCCGGCGATGCTCTTGGCGGCGGCGACCTGATCTTCCATGGACTTCTTGGAATAGGCGATGGCGCGGGCGCCCAGGGCTTCGGCACCCTTGGTGGCGGCGGTCACCGAAGCGACGACCGCTTCCAGGTTCTTCTTGGAATAGGCGTTCATTTCGCTCATGGCGGTCATCGACTTTTCGACGGAATCCTTGAACGCTTTGTTGCCGGCGGCGGTGAATTGCTCGGCGGTGTCCTTGACGGCGGCGGTGGCCATAGTGGTATCTCCTTGGGTGCGTTGCGCGAGCCCAGAAGGCGCGCGGTCGGTGATTGGGGATGCGCCCATCAGGGAAGGTGGCGCATCTGGGCTCCCTAGATATATGTTGCAGTGCGAAAGTCAATGGTTTTTTGTGCACCGCACCATTCGTTCACTTTCCCGCGAGGAGCGGGCCAACTCGCCCCGCGACAATCGGTTCCCTCAACACTTGTTTACCTTCGCGCAACAATGGTGAAGCCATGGTAGGGTCCAGGCCTAGGCGTCGCGTTGTCGCCGCCGATTCCCCGCCGCTCGGAGCTTAAGCTAATGAACGAGCCCGTCCGCCGTGTCGCCCGCGCCGCCCAGGCGATGGCGGTAGCCCTGTGTCTGGGCGCGTCGTCCACGGCGGCGCTGGCCCAGAGTCCCTATCTGCACGTCGCCTATGGGGAGCCCAAGGACACCGCGATCGTCATGGACTATCGCACCGGCGAGGTGCTGTACGCCGAACGGGCGGACAGCGTGCGCTATCCCGCCTCCATCACCAAGGTCATGACCCTCTATCTGGCCTTCGAAGCCCTGGCGGCCGGCCGGCTGCATCTCGGCGACCAGATCGTCGTCTCTCCCCTGGCCGCCGCTCAACCGGCGACCAAGCTGGGCCTGCGGGCGGGCGACACGATCACCGTCGAAGACGCCATGCACGCCATGGCGGTTCATTCGGCGAACGACATGGCGGTGGCCATGTCCGAGAAGATCGGCGGCACCGAATCGCGGTTCGCCGCCCTGATGACCCTGAAGGCCCAGCAGTTGGGGATGATCAACACCCGCTACGTCAACGCCAACGGCCTGCCCGACAATCGCCAGGTGACCACCGCCCGCGACATGGCGATCCTGACCCGGGCGGTGCTGCGGGACTATCCGCAATACTACCGCTTTTTCAGCACCCAGATGTTCACCTACCGTGGCAAGACCTACCTCAACACCAACCATCTGCTCGGCACGATGCCGGGCGTGGACGGGCTGAAGACCGGTTTCACCAACGCCGCCGGCTTCAACCTGGACGCCTCGGCGATGCGCAATGGCAGCCGGTTGATCGCGGTCGTCATGGGCAGCTCTTCCAGCGCGGCGCGCAACGCCAACGTCGAGGGGCTGCTCCTGACCGGCTTCGACGTGCTCGAACGCCGGGCCCGAGGCGAGCGGCTGACCACGGCGCAGAACCTGTTCACCCAGGCCCCATTCCCGTATCCGGTCTCGGCCAGGACGCCGATTGGCCAGGGCGAGGGCGACGAGGATCCGATCGACGTGGTCCTGACCCGAAACACCGCCCGGCCGACCGCCATGACCGTCTCGAGTTCCATGGCGGCGGCCCGCGCGGCGACGCCCCCGGCGCCGCGGCCAGTCAAGCCCCAGGCGCGCAACTGGTGGGTGCAGGTGGGCGAGTTCAGGAGCCATCGCCAGGCCAAGGCGCAGGTGGAGGACGTCTCGAAGCGATTCGCCCGCCTGTTCGACAACGCCGAGGGCTCGGTGGACGGGGCCGGCCGCGCCTACCGCGCCCGCTTCTCGGGTTTCAACGAACAGGCGGCCCGGGACGCCTGTTCGACGGTCAAGAGCCGGGGCCTTCCCTGCGAGGTGGGCGGACCGGTCTGAGCTTCATTTCAGCAACCGGTCCCTCGCCGCGTTGAGTTGCGCGGCCAGGCCGCTGGTCCCGCCCTGGTCTGGGTGGGCGCGGCGAATGAGACGGCGATAGGCCGATTCGATCTCGGCGCGGGTCGCGCCTAGGCCCACGCCAAGAGTCGCGCGCGCCTGATTGAGATTCATGCCGCTGTCGCCCTGGTCTTGTTGTGGCGGCGCCGATCCTCGCCGAGCGCTCCGGCCCAGAGCCACCGACACCCCGATGAGGGCCACGCTCACCAGCCACGCGCCGCGCAAACCCGCGCCCACCGCGCCGACGGCCGCCAGGGCCGAAAAAACCGCGGCGACCGCTCGCAGGCCGAATCGCGCCCTCGCCGGCCCGCGGCCCGCCCAGACGAGAAGCGCGAGGACGCCAGCGCCAAGGATCAGATAGATCATCGGGGGCCTTGAGCTACTCCGCCGCCAGGGCGGGGTCGTCGGCGACGGCCACGCCAAGTTCGTACAGCAGGAGGCGCAGTTCCTGGCGCGCCGCGACGTGGGTGAGCGACACCTGGACCGGCCGCACCGTTCTCGACAGATCGCTGACCGTCAAGCCGAAGGGGAAGAGTTCGCGATAGATCACCCGGTCGCGCAGGCCGGCGATGGGGCGGAAGCCGACCCGCCGCGACAAGGTCGCCAGGCGCTCGTCCACCCGCCGGCGATTGCGCGCCTCCACCGAGGCCAGGCGGTTGCGCAGCACCACCCAGTCGATGGGCCGCCCGCCCCGAACCGCCCGGGCCTTGCGCGCCTCCCAAACCGTTTCCGCATAGAGGCTGGGCCGCAGAACCTCCAGGGTGACGGGATCGACGGCGCCCAGCATGTCGAAGTCCACGAAGCTGTCGTTCATCGGGGTGACGATGAGGTCGGCCAAGCCATGCGCGGCCCGCGATAACTCCGTGTCCGCCCCCGGCGTATCGACCACCACGAAGTCGGCCGCCGCCGCGAGCGCCTCTCGCAGGCTCTCGGCGTCGCGCACGGGAACGACTTCGCACGGCAGTGGCAAGCCCGCGCCTTGGGCGGTGTTCCAGGCGGCGCGATTGGCGAAGAAATGACCGGTGGACTGCTGCCGTTGGTCGAGATCGACGATGGCCACCCGCGCGCCTTCGTGGAGCAGGGCGGCGGCCACATGCACCGCGACGGTGGTTTTGCCCGCCCCGCCCTTCTCATTGCCGAATAGGATAACCCGCGCTGGCGACACTTCGACGGCCGACTCCCCAATGGATGCCCGGTGATTGCGGCAACGGCGGGCGCCGCGCAAGGGCGCCTGGACGCTTGAACCCCGCTCCGCCATAAGCGAGGCCGTGCCAAGGTCCCCGACATGACCTGCCTCGCGACCGTGCGCGACGCGGTGGGCCTGCGCGCCCGGGTCGCGGCATGGCGCGCCGCCGGCGACACCGTGGCCCTGATCCCGACCATGGGGGCCCTGCACGAGGGGCATCTTTCGCTGGCGCGCCTGGCCCGCGAGCGCGCCGGCAGGGTGGTCGCCAGCCTGTTCGTCAATCCAAGCCAGTTCGGTCCCGGCGAGGACTTCGCGGCCTATCCGCGCGACGAGGTCGGGGATTGCGCCCTGTTGGCGTCGGCGGGCTGCGATCTGCTCTACGCGCCGCTGGCGAGCGACATCTATCCGGCCGGCTTTTCCACCACGGTGAGCGTGGCCGGCGTCTCGGCGCCCATGGAGGGAGCGGTGAGGCCGGGCCATTTCGCCGGCGTCGCCACCGTGGTCGCCAAGCTGCTCATCGCGGCGGCCCCGGACATCGCGGTGTTCGGCGAGAAGGACTACCAGCAACTGCAGGTCATCCGCCGGCTGACGCGGGATCTCGGCCTGGGGGTGGAGATCGTCGGCGCGCCGACCGTGCGCGACATCGACGGTCTCGCCCTGTCCTCGCGCAACGCCTACCTGACCCCGGTTCAGCGCGCGATCGCCCCGGCCCTGCATCGCACGCTTGTGGAGGCCGCGGGCGCCGTGGCGCGGGGCGCGGCGGTGTCGGCGGTCGAGGTCGAGGCAAAGGCGCGGCTCGCCGCGGCCGGGTTCGATGGCGTCGATTATTTCGAGGTTCGCTCGCCAGGCGACCTCAAGCGGCTGGGGCCGGGGCCGACCGGCGAGCCGGCCCGGATTCTCGCCGCCGCCCGGCTGGGAAAAACCCGCCTGCTCGACAACCTCGCCGTTTGATCACCAGGCGCCGATCTCCCGCAATTGGCGCGCCAGCTCCGGGGGCATCGTCCCTCCCCTTCCCGCTTCGCAAAGGTCGGCCGGCGCGTCGCCCGGCGCCAGATACCGCCAGCCCTGGAACGCCCGCCTGGGGGTCGGCAGAGTGAGCATGACCGCCTCGTCCAAAGTCACCTCGCAACGCGCCGCCACGCCGTCGCCGACCGTTTCGACGGCCAGGATGCGCTGGCGCGACAGCACGAACCCCTTGTACACCCGGTAGAGCGAGCCACCATCGACCAACTCGGTCGCCCGTCTGGGCGTCTGGCGGGTGCGCAACCTCCACGGCTGGCCTTCCGCGTGGGACGCCCGCCGCCAGGCAAGCAGCTCATCGACGGTGTCGCAGCCGACGCACAGCTTGATGAGATGCAGGGGCACGGCGCGGTCAGGAGGCCGGTTCGAGCCTGACCAGGGCGGCGCCTTCCGACACCTGATCGCCCTCCGCCACCGCGACCTCGGCGACCGCGCCATCGAACGGCGCCACCAGCGCATGCTCCATCTTCATCGCCTCGAGCACCGCCAGGGTCTGGCCCGCGCTGACCGCCTCGCCCGGCCCCACCGCGATCGATGCGATCCGCCCCGGCATGGGCGCGCGCACGACGCCATCGCTCGCCGCCGCGGCGGCGGAGCGGTCGGCCTTGCCGTATTGGGAAAGCGAGAACGCCGCGCCGCCCGAAAAGACGATGACCTCGCCATCTTGGCCGATCGGCGCCGGCGCCGCGTCGGCGAAATCGAAGCTCGCCCGCGTCGGGACGCCGTCGGCGAACACCAGGGCGGTGGTCACCGGCGGGGCGTTCAGGCGAAATCCCGTGGCTCCGCGCGCCGCGACCCACGGCGAGGGATCCTCGCGATTCTCCGGCGATCCGGCGGCCTTCCCGACGACGGCGACGGCGCCGGGCGGGAGCGAGGGCGCGACCTCGGCCGTCAGGGCCTCCAGCCGCTCGACGATGAAACCGGTGTCCACCGTCCCCGCCACGAAATCGGGATGAGCGGCGCAGCGGGCGAGGAAGGCGGCGTTGGTCTTGACCGGCCACACCTCCACCGATCGGCAGGCCGCCGCCAGCGCCGCCGCCGCCGCCTCGCGCGTCTCGGCGTGGACGATCAGCTTGGCGATCATCGGGTCATAGAAGGGCGTGATTTCCCCACCCTGTTCGACGCCGGAATCGACCCGTATCGAACGCGGCAATCGAAAGTGCGTCAGCGGCCCGGTCGATGGCAGGAAACCGGCCGATGGGTCCTCGGCATAGAGTCGCGCCTCCATGGCGTGGCCGCTCGTGACGATCTGGTCCTGGGTCAGGGGCAGGGTCTCGCCGGCGGCGACGCGAAGCTGCCACTCGACCAGGTCGAGACCGGTGATCGCCTCGGTGACCGGGTGTTCCACCTGCAGGCGGGTGTTCATCTCCATGAACCAGATGCGGTCTGGGCGCAGACCCTCCGAGGCGTCGGCGATGAACTCCACCGTGCCCGCGCCGCGATAGCTCACCGCCTTGCCGGCGCGCACCGCCGCTTCGCAAAGCATCCGGCGCGTTTCCGCCTCCATGCCCGGCGCCGGCGCCTCCTCGATCACCTTCTGATGCCGCCGCTGAAGAGAGCAGTCGCGTTCGAAGAGGTGGACGACGCCGCCGTGGGAGTCGCCGAAGATCTGCACCTCGATATGCCGCGGATGGCTGACGTATTTTTCCAGCAGCACCCGGTCGTCGCCGAAGGCGCCGGCGGCCTCGCGCCGGGCTCCGGCCAGAGCCGAGGCGAAATCCTCGACGCGCTCGACCTTGCGCATCCCCTTGCCGCCGCCGCCGGCCACCGCCTTGATCAGCACCGGCCAGCCGATCGCCGCCGCTTCTTTCGCCAGCTGCTCGGGCGACTGGTCCTCGCCCAGATAGCCGGGCGTCACCGGTACCCCGGCGGCGGCCATCAGGCGCTTGGCGGCGTCCTTCAGACCCATGGCGCGGATGGCGGCGGCCGGCGGCCCGACCCAGATCCGGCCGGCGGCGATCGCCTCCTCGGCGAAGTCGGCGTTTTCGGAAAGGAAGCCATAACCGGGGTGGATCGCCTCAGCGCCCGCTTGCTCGGCGGCGGCCAGAATCCTATCGCCGAGCAGGTAGCTCTCGCGCGCCGGCGGCGGGCCGATGAGGACGGCTTGGTCCGCTTCCCGCACGTGCGGCGCGGACGCGTCGGCCTCGGAATAGACCGCGACCGTGCGCACGCCCAGGCGCCGCGCGGTGCGAATGATCCGCCGGGCGATCTCGCCCCGGTTGGCGATGAGGAGCGAGGCGAGCGGCGGCCGGTTCATGACGATCCCATGGTGGTGAGGCCGGCGGCGACGACACCGACCATGAGGAGGCCCAGGCCGATGGCCGACAGCAGACCCAGCAGGAACATGCGCACCAGCGTGCCGAGCACGCTGGTCCCATAGACGCCGCGCATGTGGATGAAGAGGTGGACCGGCGCGACAAAGATGAGTAGGCCGCCCACCGCCCGCAACGGTCCCCAGATTTCCAGCAGGGTGATCGCGGTGAACAGCAGGCCCATGAACGACAGGGAATGCATCGAGAAAATGGCGTGATCGAAGATGTAAAACCGGCGGTTGAAAATGAACAACAGGCCCAGAATTGCGGCCGAGATCGGCAGGAAGGCGATGGCCACCCGGTGCAGCCAGCCGTCCACCTGCATGGTGAACTCGCGCGGATGGGCCAGGGCGTAGTTGGCCTTCGGCGTCGCCCAGGCGGCCACCGCTTTCACCGTCGGACCGGAACCGGCGAAGGCATAGGACGGGATGTGTCCGGGGTGGGCGACCGATGTGATCTTGGGCGGTTCGACGAAGCCGCGCAGGCTGCCGGCCAGAAAGAACAGGATGACGGCGACCAGGAACAGGCGCAGCGGCGGAATCTGGTAGGCGCGCCGACCGGCGAGATAGTCGCGCGTCAAAGTCGCCGGATGCAGGACGAGGCGGGGCAGAGTGCGGAACAGCCGCCCGTCGGCGTGAAACAGGTTCTCGAATAGTTCGACGACCAGCGAGCCGATGGTGCGCTCGAAATCCTCGGCCAATTGGCCGCAGGCGTGGCAATAGGGGCCGGCCAGCGGCGTGGCGCAGTTGGCGCACGGCGCGCCGATCTTCGCCGGGTGGGCGGCGCGCCAGCCCGTCAACCCGCCCAGGGAAGCGGCGGCGGCGATTTCCAGATCGCGATCCACGTCCCTCGCGCCTCGCTGCTCTAGCCGAGCCAGCCCGGCGCGCGGCGCTCCAGAAAGGCGCGCACGCCTTCGCGGCCTTCGTCGCCGGCGCGGACGCGGGCGATGCGGTGGGCGGTGTCCTCCATCAGGGCGTGATCCACCTGACGTCCGGCCACATCGTCGACCAGGCGCTTGGAGGCCGCCACCGCGCCGGGCGCGCAGGCCATGATCTCGCCGGCGATCCGCTGCCTGGCGGCGGCCAGGGCGGCGGCGTCCTCCACCACCTCGTCGATGAGACCGATATCGCGGGCGAAGGCGGCGTCGAAGGTCCGCCCGAGGGCGAACAGGCCGCGTGAGCGGCGTGGGCCAATGGCGCCCACCACGTAAGGGCTGATGGTCGCCGCGATCAGGCCGAGCTTCACCTCCGAGAACGCGAAGCGCGCGTCCCGCGTGGCGATGGCGAGATCGCAGGTCGCGACCAGACCGGCGCCGCCGCCAAACGCCGCTCCCTCCACCAGCGCCACGGTGAGGGCCGGCAGATCGTGCAGATGCTTGAGCATGATCGCCAACTGCATGGCGTCGTCGCGGTTGTCGGCCTCGGTGTGGTCCGCCGCCTCGGCCATCCATTCCAGATCGGCCCCGGCGGAGAAGGTCCCTCCGGCGCCGGCGACAAACACCACGCGCACGCCGTCGGCGCCCTCGAGGGTCTCGAACGCCTCGCGCAGGGCGGCGATGACCTCGGCGTTGAACGCGTTCTTCCTGGCGGCGCGATTGATGGTGACGGTGGCCACGCCGTCGGGCGTCGCCTCCATCAACACCAATCTGGACTGGGAGTCGGTATCGACACCTTCGACGAGAGGGTCGGCGATGGGATTGGTCATGGGCTCTTTCTTGTGGGGACCTACATCCGGAAGACGCCGAACCGGGTCTTGGGGATCGGGGCGTTGAGAGAGGCGGAAATGGCCAGGCCCAGGACATCGCGGGTCTGGACCGGGTCGATGACCCCGTCGTCCCACAGTCGGGCGGTGGCGTGATAGGGGTCGCCCTCGGCCTCGTAGCGATCGCGGATCGGCGCCTTGAAGGCCTCCTCATCCTCAGCCGGCCAGGTTTCGCCCCGCGCTTCCAGCCCGTCGCGGCGGATGGTGGCCAGAACGCTGGCGGCCTGCTCGCCGCCCATGACGCTGATCCGGCTGTTGGGCCAGGTGAACAGGAAGCGGGGGCTGAAGGCGCGGCCGCACATGCCGTAGTTTCCGGCTCCGAACGAGCCGCCGATCAGGACGGTGAATTTGGGAACTTCCGCCGAGGCGACGGCGGTCACCAGTTTGGCCCCGTCCTTGGCGATGCCGCCCGCCTCGTATTTGCCGCCGACCATGAAGCCGGAAATATTTTGCAGAAAAATGAGCGGAATGCGGCGCTGGCAGGCCAGTTCGATGAAATGGGCGCCCTTGAGGGCGCTCTCGGAAAACAGAACGCCGTTGTTGGCGAGGATGGCCACCGGATAGCCCCAGAGGCGGGCGAAGCCGCAGACCAGGGTGGCGCCGTAGAGGGCCTTGAACTCATCGAACCGCGAACCGTCGACCAATCGGGCGATGATCTCTTTCACATCGTAGGGCGCCCGCACGTCGGTGGGGATCACCCCGTAGAGCTCCGCCGGGTCGTGGGCGGGAGGCTCGGCGTCGCGCATGTCCATGTCGAGGCGTTTGACCGTGTTGAGGTTGGCGACGATGGCGCGGACGATCTCCAGGGCGTGCGCGTCGTCGGCGGCCACATGATCAACCACGCCGGAGCGGCGGCCGTGGGTGTCGGCCCCGCCCAGTTCCTCGGCGCTGATCACCTCGCCGGTGGCCGCCTTGACCAGGGGTGGGCCGCCGAGAAAAATCGTGCCCTGACCGCGCACGATGATCGTCTCGTCGCTCATCGCCGGCACATAGGCGCCGCCGGCCGTGCACGAGCCCATGACGCAGGCGATCTGGGAAATCCCCTCGCCGCTCATCCGCGCCTGGTTGAAGAAGATTCGCCCGAAATGGTCGCGGTCGGGGAAGACCTCGGCCTGAAAGGGCAGGTTGGCCCCGCCGCTATCGACCAGATAGACGCACGGCAGGCGGTTCTGGAGGGCGATCTCCTGCGCCCGCAGGTGTTTCTTGACCGTCATCGGAAAATAGGCGCCGCCCTTCACCGTGGCGTCGTTGGCGACGACCATCACCTCCCGCCCCGAAACCCGCCCAATACCGCAGATCACCCCCGCGCCGGGGGCCTCGCCGTCGTAGAGATCGAAGGCGGCGAGCTGGCCGATCTCGAGGAACGGCGATCCCAGATCGAGCAGCCGCTCGACCCGATCGCGCGGCAGGAGTTTGCCGCGCTCCGCATGGCGACGGCGCGCGGTTTCGGGACCGCCCAGCGCCGCCTTGGCCACCCGTTCGCGCAGGGTTCGGGCCAGCGCGCGGTTGGCCTCGGCGTTGCGCTGGAAAGCTTCGGCCCTGGCGTCGATGGCGGTCGCGAGTTTCGGCATGGGAAAGCCATATACCTGTCCGCGAGGCGGTGGGAAGAATCGCCAGCGGCCGGCGGGGCCGCTATAGCCTGTCCCGATCGGGTTGAATCTACCCCGATCGGGATAAACAGGCTCTATCTCAAACACTTGAGCGCTTTCTGATCGCAAAACCAGTTCCCACTTTTGCGGAAAGCGCTCTAGTCTGCTTGAACCGTGGCCAGTCCAACGCCAAACCCGCCCCAGACGGCCTTGACGCGACTCTTCGCCCGCCAGCTGAAAGCGGGCGACGCGGTGGCCTTTTCCCTTCCCGGCGGGGCGGCTTTGTTCAAGGCCGGCGAAGCCGCCGACCAGCTCTATCTGCTGCGCGCCGGCCGGCTGGCGGTGACCCGGCGCGACGAGGACAAGGAGGTGCGATTCCTCGGGGCGATTCGCCCAGGCGAGCCGGTCGGGGAGATGGCTCTCATCGCCGGCGTCGCCCATTCGGCCGACGTGTCGGCGCTGCGCGACTGCGAAATTCTCGCCCTGCCCCGCGCCGCCTTTCTTCACGCCATCCAGACCGAGCCTGAGGTGACGATCGAACTTGCCCGGCTGATTGTCGGGCGAGCCCACCTGAGCGCCCAGGGCGTTTCCATGGGTGAACCTTCGGTGTTTGGTTTCGTCGGCGTCCTCGCCGGCCCCAGAGTGCGCCCCCTCGTCGATCGGATCGCGCGCGCCGTCGAACGGTTGGGATATTCGGTGGCGGTGGTCGGCGCCGAGGCGAGCGGCTCTCCGACCGCCTGGTTCTCCAACATCGAGCACGGGCATGATTTCGTTCTCTATGCGGCGGAGGCGGAAGAGACCGGTTGGAGCGGGCTGGTGGGCCGGCAGGCGGACCGATTGTTTCGCGTCGCCGCCGGCGACGCCCCGCCACCCGCCAGCCCCGACCTGCGCGCCGGCGCCGCCCTGCAGGCCCAGGAACTGGCGGATCTGATTTTGGTGCAGCGCGCCGACTGCCCGGCGCCGCGCGGTTCGACCGCCTGGACCCAGGCGTTCGCCCCGGCCCGGCTCTTCCAGTTGCGCCAGTCCAACACCGCCGACATCGAACGCGTGGCTCGGGTGGTAACCGGCCAAGCGGTCGGGCTGGTGCTGTCGGGCGGGGCGGCGCGGGCCTACGCCCATATCGGCGCGATCCGGGCGCTTCGAGCGCGAGGCGTTCCCATCGATTTCGTGTGCGGCGTGTCTTTGGGCGCGGTCATGGCGGCCGGCCTCGCCATGGGCTGGGACGACGACGAGCTCGACCGGCGCATCCGCAAGGCCTTCGTGGACAGCAGCCCGGTGGCGGATATCGCCTTTCCGCTGATCGCCCTGACGCACGGCCGCCGCGTCCGGGCGCGATTGAAGGAGCATTTCGGCGAGCGGCAGATCTGTGACCTGTGGCTGCCGTTCTTCTGCCTGTCGGCCAATCTCACCACTGGGACCTATCAGCTGCATCGCCACGGCCTGGCGCGCGAGGCGATAAGAGCCTCCCTCTCGCTGCCTGGGGTGCTGCCGCCGGTGATCCGCGACGGCGACGTGCTGGTGGACGGCGCGGTGATGAACAACTTTCCGGCCGACATCATGCGCTCGATCCAGCGTGGGCCCATCGTGGGCGTCGATGTCGGTCGCGGCCGCAGCATCGACGCCCACGATCTTCTGGACCCTATTTCCTTCTGGCGATGGCTGTTGTCGGGCGCCTGGCGGCGGGGTCCGCCGATCGTGTCCTTGTTGATGCGGGCCGCCACGGTAACGCCCGGCCGCGCTCTCGCCGCCGCCCGGGAGGCCACCGACGTTCTCATCCTGCCGGAGGTCGACGATATCGAGATTCGCGACTGGAAGGCCTATGAACCGGCGGTCGCGGCCGGCGAGCGGGCGGCTCTGGCGGCCCTCGACAAGCTCGCCACGCCGGTGACCGAGCTACGCCGTCGCCCCGCGATGGGCGAGGCGCTGGCTAATCGACCCGACCGGCCGGCGTTGCTACATTCGCGGGCGTGAAGGCCCGGTCTCCATGGTGAAGAGTCACAAGCAACAGCGCCTGGCGCTGTCGCGCGCGATTTCCCACGCCCGCGAAGACTTCGTCGTATCGCCGTCGAACGAGGAGGCGATCGCCGCCCTCGACGCCTGGCCGGCCTGGCCCGGCGGCCTGTTGACCCTGACCGGCCCGGAAGGATCGGGCAAGACGCACCTGGCGCGGGCGTGGGCGCGGCGGGTCGGCGCGGCGATCCTCCAGCGCGGCGATGGCGACCTGGCGCGCCTGCGCGGCCGGCCGGTGTTGGTGGAAGACGCCGACCGCTGGGTCGGCGACGAGACCCTGTTCCACCTGATCAACATGGCCGGCGGCGGCGCCAGCCTTTTGCTCACCGGCCGCCTGGCGCCGCGCCTCTGGGCGACGGAGCTGCCCGACCTCCGCTCGCGCCTCGACGCCCTGCCCGTCGCGCGAATTGGCCCTCCCGACGACGCGGTGCTGGAAGGCGTCCTGCGAAAATTCTTCCGTGAACGGAATATAAGGCCGCCGAACGACGTTCTGGCCTATCTGATTCGCCGCATCGAACGGTCGATCCCCTCGGCCAAGGATGTGGTATGCCGCATCGATGACCTGGCGGACGCCGAAAAGCGCGACATCACCCGAGCCCTGGCGCGGGAAATTCTCGATCCTGAAGACGCGACCCTTGACCTGTTCGATCGATCGTAGGCCCAATTGGGTGCCGCCATGACCGGATCCGCCGTCGCGAAGATCGCCCCGGCGCCGGCGCCCCCCGACCTCTCGCCGATCCGCTCGCCGGAGCGGTTTTTCAACCGCGAGATTTCGTGGCTGGGGTTCAACCGCCTCGTTCTCGAGGAAGCGGCCAACCCGCGTCATCCGCTGCTCGAGCGGCTTCGCTTCCTGTCGATCTCGGCCAACAACCTGGACGAGTTCTTCATGGTCCGGGTCGCCGGCCTCAAGGGCCAGGTGCGCGAGGGGGTGCGGGTGCTCAGCCAGGATGGCCTGACCCCGGCGCAGCAACTGCGCCGGATCAACGCCGAGGCCAATCGCCTGATGACCGATCAGCAGCGGCTATGGCGGGAAATTCGCCGCGATCTGGCCGCCGAGGGCCTTCGCCTGCTCGACGCCAGGCAGGTCACGGCCGCCGACCGCGTGGGCGCCGAGGCGATCTTCGCGGCCAGCATCTTCCCGGTGCTGACCCCCCTGGCCATCGACCCCGCCCACCCATTTCCGTTCATTCCCAATCTCGGCTTTTCCTTGGCCCTGAAGCTGCGCCGCCGCTCGGACAACAAGCAACTCTACGCCCTCGTGCCGGTGCCCAATCAGGTCCCGCGGTTCTGGGAGTTGCCGCCGGTCACGGGCCGGCGCCGCAAAAGCGAGCGCCGGTTCGTGGCCCTGGAAAGTTTCCTGATCCTCTTTCTCGACAAGCTGTTCCCCGGCTGCAAGGTCGAGGGCAGCGGCCTCTTCCGCCTGATCCGCGATTCCGACGTGGAGTTCGAGGAGGAGGCCGAGGATCTGGTGCGCGAGTTCGAGGCGAGGCTCAAGCGCCGCCGCCTCGGATCGGTGGTGCGGGTCAAGGTCCACGCCTCCATGCCCGACGATCTGCGTGAATTCATTCTCGAGGGCCTGCGCACCGAGACCCAGGACGTCGTCCGGATGGACGGCAAGCTGGGCTTGGCGCAACTTGAGCAGCTCATCCCCGCCGACCGTCAGGATCTGAAGTTTCCCGCCTTCCAGGCCCGCTTTCCCGAGCGCATCCGCGACCACGGCGGCGACTGCTTCGCGGCCATCCGCGAGAAGGACATCCTGGTCCATCACCCGTTCGAGAGCTTCGACGTGGTGGTGCAGTTTCTGCTGCAGGCGGCGCGCGACCCCAATGTGCTGGCGATCAAGCAGACCCTCTACCGGACGTCGAAGGACAGCCCCATCGTCGCCGCCCTGATCGAAGCGGCCGAGAACGGCAAGAACGTCGTCGCCCTGGTGGAGATCAAGGCGCGCTTCGACGAGGAGGCCAATCTGAAATGGGCCCGAGACCTGGAGCGCGCCGGCGTCCACGTCGTCTTCGGCTTCGTGGAGTACAAGACCCACGCCAAGCTTTCGCTGGTCGTGCGGCGGGAGGGCGAAACGTTGCGGACCTACTGCCACTACGGCACCGGCAACTATCATCCGGTCACGGCGAAGATCTACACCGACCTGTCTCTCTTCACCACCGACCCGGCCCTCGGGCGCGACAGCGGGCGCCTGTTCAACTACATCACCGGCTACGCCCAGCCCGAGCGGCTGGAAAAGCTGTCCTATTCGCCGATCACCATGAAGGCCGATCTGCTGCGGCTCATCGAGGCCGAGGCGGCCAACGCCCGCGAGGGCAAGCCGGCGGCCATCTGGGCCAAGATGAACTCCCTGGTCGATCCCGAAATCATCGACGCCCTCTATGGCGCGAGCGGGGCGGGCGTAACCATCGAACTGGTCATCCGCGGCATCTGCTGCCTGCGGCCCGGCGTCCCCGGCCTCTCCGACAACATCCGGGTGAAGAGCATCGTCGGCCGGTTCCTCGAGCACGCCCGCATTGTCGCCTTCGCCAACGGCAAGGGCATGCCCTCCACCGAGGCGCGGGTGTTCATCAGCTCGGCCGACTGGATGCCGCGCAACCTCGACCGCCGCGTCGAGGTTATGACGCCGGTGGAAAACCCCACCGTCCATCAGCAGGTGTTGCAGCAGATCATGGTCGCCAACCTCAATGACGACGCGCAGAGTTGGCGGCTCGACGCCAACGGCGCCTATCACCGCGCGCCCGGCTGGAATCGCAAGGGCGCCTTTTCGGCCGCCGACTATTTCATGACCAATCCGTCCTTGTCGGGCCGGGGTCACAAGGTCAAGGACCGGCCGCGCGCGTTCGAGCATGTCGGCGCCCGAGCGCTTGCCGCCAAAGCCGGAATGGATGTTCCCACCGGAAAGCGCTCAGGTGTTTGAGATAGAGCCTGTCCACCCCGGCCGGGTTGCTTCAACCCGACCGGGACAGGCTCTGGGCGGTAGCCTGGAGGGGACGGCCGCCGCCGTCATCGACGTCGGCTCCAATTCCGTGCGCCTGGTCCTCTATCGACTGGAAGGGCGCGCCCTGTGGACGGTGTACAACGAGAAGGTCCTGGCGGGCCTGGGCCGGGACCTGGCGGTCAGCCGGCGGCTGTCTCCCGATGGCGTCTCGACCGCGCTCGGCGCCCTGGCCCGCTTCCGCGCCCTGTTGGACGCCGGCCGGCCGATGCGAATCTTCGCCGCCGCCACGGCCGCCGTGCGCGACGCGGCCGATGGGCCGGCCTTTTGTCGACAGGTCAAGGAAGAGACAGGCCTGACCCTGAGGGTGCTGACCGGGGCCGAGGAGGCGCGGTACGCGGCCCTGGGGGTGCTGGCCGGCGCCCCCGCCTCGCGCGGCGTGGTCGGCGATCTGGGCGGGGCCAGCCTCGAACTCACCCGCCTGACCGACGGCCAGCCGGCCCGCGGCGTCACCCTGCCGCTGGGCCCGTTCGCTCTGGGCGAGGGCGTTCGCTTCGACGCCGGTCGGGTGCGCGCGGCGGTGGCCCGCCACCTCGACCCCATCGCCGCGTCCTTCGGCGCCGACACCCTCAACGCGGTGGGCGGCGCGTGGCGCAATCTGGCTCTCCTGCACATGAGAATGTCGAACTATCCTCTTGGCATCGTGCATCAATATGAGATAGGCCGCCTGGAGGCGCTGGATGCCACCCGCTTCATCGGCCAGCAATCGCGTGGCTCGCTGGAGCGGATCGAGGGCATCTCCCGGCGCCGGGTGGAAACCCTTCCCCACGCCGCCGTGGTGATGGAAACCTTGATCGAGCGGCTGAACATCCAGAGGGTGGTGATGTCGGCCTACGGCCTGCGCGAGGGGCTGCTGTTCGAGACCCTCAAGCCCGCCATGCGCGCCCGAGACCCCCTGGTGGACGGCTGCGCCGCCCTGGGCGCCCGACAGGCGACAGCCGAAGCCCTGGGGGCCGCCCTCGAAGCCTGGATGGGCGCCGCCTTCGCCAAGCTCGCGCCGGTGTTCGGCGATCGCGACCCGGTCCTTCTCGCCGCCGCCTCCCGCCTGGCCGACCTGGGCGCCCATCTCCACCCCGATCACCGCGCTGACCTGATCTTCGACCAGGTGCTGCGCGCCCCCATCCCCGGCATGAACCACCCCGAGCGGGTGTTCCTGGCCTGCGCCATCTTCGCCCGCCACACCGCCTCCACGGCCCTGCGCGAACCCAGGACGATCAACCGCCTGCTCACCGCCGAGCGCCTGCAGCGCGCCAGAGCCCTGGGCGCCGCCCTGCGCCTCGGCTGCGACCTCTCCGGCCGCAACCCCACCCTCCTCGCCCACGCCCGCCTGGATTTCAAACCGGGCGCCGTCGTGGTTTCGGCGGAGGAGGCGTGGACCGCCGTCCTGCTCGGCGAACACACCGCCAAACGCACGGCGACCCTGGCGGGGCTGTTGGAGCGGGACTTCAAGTTGCGGGCGATGGCGCCGAAGACGCAAGGCCCGTTCAACGAGGCGACGCCCTAAACCGGCGCCTTCGGTCCGCGCCTCACCTCGACCACCCGCACCCGCGCGCCGTCCAGGACCAGGGCCAGTTCGCCGCGTTTGAGCTTGAGCGCGTCCTCGCCGAAGGCCTCGCGGCGCCAGCCGTGCAGGGCGGGGGTGTCGGCTTCGTCTTCGCCCGCGATCTTTTCCAGATCGGAGACGGTGGCGATGAGTTTGGAGGCTACGCCGGCGTCCTCGGCCCGAGCTTTCAGGAGCACCTTCAAGAGTTCGACCACCGCGCCGGCGGCCGGGGAATGGGCGGCGTGGGCGCGGGGGACCACCGGAGCGTAGGCTTCGGGGTCCCTGAGGGCGGCGCGGATGGCGTCCAGGAGATCGGGGCCGAAGCGCGAACCGGCAAACCCCTTGGGCACCGAGCGCAGGCGTTCGAGGTCCGCCGGACTGGTGGGCGCCTGGGCGGCCAGTTCGTCGATGGCGTCGTCCTTGAGGATGCGGCCGCGCGGCTGGTCGCGCGCCTGGGCGGTGCGTTCGCGCCAGGCGGCGACGGCGCGGAAGACGGCGAGGTATTTGGCGGTGTGGCGGCGGGGCTTGAGGCGCTTCCAGGCAATCTCCGGGTCCATGTCGTAGAGGGCCGGATCGGTCATCGCCGCCATCTCCTCGGTCACCCAGGGGATGCGGCCAGCCTCTTCCAGTCGGGTGTGCAGCATGGGGTAGAGGCGGGCCAGGTGGGTCACGTCGGCCAAAGCGTAGGTGAGTTGGGCGTCACTCAGGGGCCGGCGCGCCCAGTCGGTGAAGCGGCTGGATTTATCGAGGTCGATCTTCAACATCTGGCGAACCAGGGCGTCGTAGGCGATCTGCTCGCCAAAGCCGGCCGCCATGCCGGCGATCTGGGTGTCGAAGAGAGGCTGAGGAATGGCGTTCAGATTATGGAAGATCTCCACATCCTGGCGGGCGGCGTGGAATACTTTTTCGATCGAGGCATCCCGCAGCACGTCCAGGAACGGCGCCAGGTCGAGGTTCTCGGAAAGCGGGTCGATCACCGCCTCTACGCCCGGCGCCGCCGCCTGGATCAGGCACAGCCGGGGCCAAAAGGTGGTCTCGCGCATGAACTCGGTATCGACGGCCACGAAGGCTTGGCCGTGCAGCCGCTGGCAGAAAGCCGCCAGTTCGGCGGTGGTGGTAATCGGCGTCATTGGCCAGCTATAACCCGGCTGGCGGGTGAATCGGCAAGGAAGATGCGTCCGCGCACTTTGAACGGCGGGAATTGCCAAAGAACCCCATGCCCGATCGCCCCAACGGCCTGACCTATGCGCGGGCGGGCGTCGATATCGACGCTGGCGCGGCCCTGGTCGAGCGCATCAAGCCCCTCGCCCGCTCCACCCGACGGCCGGGCGCCGACGCGGCCCTGGGAGGCTTCGGCGCCCTGTTCGATCTCAAGGCTGCCGGCTACGACGACCCCCTGCTGGTCTCGACCACCGACGGGGTGGGCACCAAGCTGAAGGTCGCCATCGAAACCGGCCTGCACGGCGCGGTGGGGATCGATCTGGTGGCCATGTGCGCCAACGACCTGCTGGCCCAGGGCGCCGAGCCGCTGCTGTTCCTGGACTATTTCGCCACCGGCAAGCTGGACGTGGAGGCCGCCGCGCGGGTGGTGGCGGGGATCGCCGAGGGGTGCCGGCAGGCGGGCGCGGCTCTCGTCGGCGGCGAGACCGCCGAAATGCCGGGGATGTATGCGGAAGGAGACTACGACCTGGCCGGCTTCTGCGTCGGGGCCGTGGACCGGGCCGGCGTCCTGCCCCGGCTGGCCGATCAGCGGGCGGGCGACGTGATGATCGCCCTGGCCTCGTCGGGGCCGCACTCAAACGGCTATTCCCTAATCCGACGGGTGGTCGAGCGGTCGGGCGTGGCCTGGACCGCGCCCGCGCCCTTCGCGGCGGGATTAACCCTCGCCGAGGCGCTGACGATCCCCACCCGCATCTATGTCGCCGCCGTTCTGCCCCTGGGCAAGGCCGGCCTGTTGAAGGGCGCCGCCCACATCACCGGCGGCGGCCTGATCGAGAACCCGCCGCGCGCCATCGCCGAAGGCCTCGTCGCCCGCTTCGACTGGGCGGCGTGGCCCAGGCCGCCAGTGTTCGAATGGCTCCAGCAAATCGGCGGCGTCGCCGAACACGAACTGCGCCGCACCTTCAATTGCGGGATCGGCATGGTGCTGATCGTCTCGCCGCGCCACGTCGAGGCGGTGTTGGCCGGGCTGTTGGACGCCGGGGAGACGGCGTTCGCGTGTGGGGAATTGGGGCGAGCGTAACGCGGCGGCCGGACGCCCTAGCCCACGATATCCCCCTCCACGAAAAACTGCCCGATCTCGACCCGCGCGTTCTCGTCGCTATCCGAACCGTGGACGGAGTTCTCGCCCATCGAGATCGCGAACAGTTTGCGGATGGTGCCGTCGGCGGCCTGGGCGGGATTGGTGGCGCCCATGACTTCGCGGTATTTCGCCACCGCGTTCTCGCCTTCGAGCACCTGCACCACCACGGGGGCGGAGGTCATGAAATCCACCAGTTCGCCGTAGAATGGGCGGTCCTTATGCACCTCGTAGAATTGCTCCGCCTCGGCGCGGCTCATGCGGATGCGGCGCTGGGCGACGATGCGCAGGTCCGCCGCCTCGATCACCGCGTTGATCTTGCCGGTCAGGTTGCGGCTGGTGGCGTCGGGCTTGAGGATCGAGAAGGTGCGGTCGGTCATGGGGTGTTCAAACACTCGCGGGCGGTTGGAAAACGGAAGGGGCCGGTTTATAGCGGCGCCCGCCCCGTCCGCCAAGGTGGCGCGATCAGGCGCCGTAACCCGCTCCCATGCTCCGCATTCACGATCTGGTTTATGACGCCTGGGGACGGCGGTTTTTCGACCACGCCACGGTCACCCTGCCGGTGGGGGCCAAGGTCGGCTTGGTGGGGCGCAACGGGGCTGGCAAGACAACCCTGTTTCGCCTGATTCTCGGCCAGCTATCGGCCGGCGGCGGCGACATCGACGTGCCGAAAGCCGCGCGCATCGGCTCGGTGGACCAGGAGCATCCGGCCACGCCGGTTTCCTTGCTCGAAACGGTTCTGGCCGCCGATGTCCAACGCGCCCGCCTCACCGCCGAGTTGGAGACCGCGCCGCCGGAGCATCTCGGAGAGATCTATGCGCGCCTGAGCGAGATCGACGCTGACCGGGCGCCGTCGCGAGCGGCGGAGATCTTGAGCGGCCTGGGCTTTTCCACCGCCGATCTGGAGCGGCCGATGGCGGAGTTCTCCGGCGGTTGGCGGATGCGGGTGGCCATGGCGGCGGCCCTGTTCGCCGAGCCCGAACTGCTCCTTCTGGACGAACCCACCAACTTCCTGGATCTGGAAGGCGCCCTGTGGTTGGAGGCGCGGCTGCGCAAATACCCACACAGCGCCCTGATTATCAGCCACGACCGCGAGCTTCTCGACCATTCGGTGGACGCCATCCTGCACCTCACCGAAGGGCGGCTCGATTTCTACACCGGCGGCTTCTCGGAGTTCGAGCATGAGCGGGCCGAGCGGCTGCGCCTGCGGGCGGCGACGTGGACCAAGATCGAGGCCAAGCGGGCCCACATGCAGTCCTTCGTCGATCGCTTCCGCGCCACCGCCAGCAAGGCGCGCCAGGCCCAGTCGCGGCTGAAGATGATCGCCAAACTGGAGGCGGCGCCCTCGGTGGTGGAGGACAATGTCGCGCCCTTCCGTCTCCCCTCCCCGCCCCGCCCGCTCGCCCCGCCCCTGATTCGCCTGGAGGGCGTGGAGGTGGGCTATGGCGGGCCGCCGATCCTGAAGAACCTGAACCTGCGCCTGGACCTGGACGACCGCATCGGCCTCCTGGGGGTCAATGGCTCGGGCAAGACCA